>JAZRDT010000091.1:0-41171 GCA_045660385.1 Bacteroidaceae bacterium
ACCCCAATAGGGACGCATCTGTGCACCGAGGGCAGGCTCTGTCATGAGCCAGGCTCGGCTGTCAGAATAGTAGTAGCCACTGGAACCATAATGGTAATTTGTCCAGGGCAGATTCTTTCCGCCCTGCGTTTGCGCTGCCACATACTCAATACCCGCAGCCAAGCGATGATTCATATAGGCAAAGAGGTCATCCCCTTGGTTCCATCCCACCTTGGCAATATCAATAGCGAGTCCCAATGCCATTGCAGAGTGTCCCACGTCACGTCCGCTCTCCTGCATCTGTCCCAGTTGGCCATAAGCGCCCGTTTCCATATCCGTGTCCACGGTCGTCACCACCAGGTTGCCCAGATACTCGGTGAGTCCGTCGTTCTTGATCGGGTTGTCGGTACGTGGGTTGGTATAGGTACCTACCTGATCATATTTGAAATACGACATGCCCTGGTTGTAAATGTACACATCATCGCACAGTACACCTATGCTGATGAGTGCCATCACGTTGCACAATCCCCAGTTGCTCCAGTAGTGCCCTGGTGCCTGCCACCATTTGCCGCTATTCTCCCATGTGCCGTTGCGTCCGCGCAGGAATCCTATGCACTGTGGGTACCACACATCGAGCATCCATCGCTTGAATGCCGCGAAGTCTTCAGGAGTCCATCCATCGTAGTCGCGCATCAGTTCGGCTGCTTGGGCAAACTGGTAGCCATAGAGTCCGGCAGCAAGAGCATAGTTGCTGTCGCCCCCAATGGCCTTCGTGGTGCGTGCCCATTGGTTGAGCACCGCTACGGCGTGGCGTGCGTGAGCTTCGCTTCCGTCGATTTTCCATCGTAGCGCATTCTGATAGGCGATAGTGGCTCCACGTGCCGCATTCATATAGTTTTCTCCTGTTCCTCCACCTCGCACAATCGTCTCCACCGGATATGTTGCTGCCGATGCCTGGGCATAGGTAGCGTTCTTCAGCACTTCGTAGGCCGCAGTCACGCGTTCATTACCTTCGGCCAGCTGCTGGCGTATGCGCATAAAGTCGGCCTCACTATGCAGTCCACCCGGGTGGCGGAATCCGCGGTCTGTATCATATGCATCTGTATTGGCCCACAATGTAAGTGGCAACATCAGCGCCCATCCCAGGCACACGAGAAATTGGTATTGCAAAGTCTTTTTCATATTGTATATCTTTATCTGATTACTTAAAGGTTACATTCTCCACATGGTTGCCCACGAAGATAGGCACAAAGTCGGTCGTCTGATACCAGCCAGGTTTGCCAGGCATCTTGTCGTGTATGTGGCGGCCATTGATTTTGAGTCCCTCGAAGGTGATGTTCTTTACCTTTCGCTCCTCGTTGTAGCCATTGATCACCGACATGTAGGGCTGCTCACCATAGTAGCGTATGTTGCGGAAGGTGACATTCTCTACCCCCCTACCAGGGGCAGTGCAGTACTTGGCATTGTAGCCCACCTTCACGTGGAGTAGCGAACCTTGGTGGATGTTTTCAATACGGATATTGTCGAAGAGCACATCCTTCACGTAGTTGTTGTCGCCGCAGTTGATGGCCATGCATCCCTGATAGTCGACCTGCGGCTCACTCTGGCAGAGGATGTCGATATTCTCGTACACGAGGCCTACGATGCTATCGCCCACCTCGGAGTTGCCATGGATACCGATGAAGATGGGGTGTGCCACATCGGCCCACAGGGTCGAGTTGGTCATGCGCACGTTGTGCACCGAACCGTTGAAGCCCTTGCGGGTGGCATAGGCAGTGGTGCAGTCGTCCGAGGTGCGGCAGAACACGCGGTCGTAGAGCACGTTGGACGAGGCAAACACATTGAGTCCGTCACCCCATGCGGGATGCGACATGCTGCGTACATCGTGCAGGGTGACACCCTCGCTCTCGCCCACGGGACAGGTGTTGAGTATGAGTCCGTCGATGAGCACATTGCGGCTACGGTGCACGTGGCACCCTTCATAGCCATCCGATGGGCGCGCCACGCCACGACCTATGATGCTCACGTTCTCAGCATCCTCGATGGCGAAGGTGCCGGTAAAGTAGCTACCCCCAGTGAGATACACGGTCGTGTTTGACGATACGCTGATGCGCTTGTCCGTGTAGTATCCGGGACCGTAGCTGATGAAGTCGCGTCCCTGGCGTACAGCTTCGGCCCTGGCCTCGGCTTCGGTGAGTGGCGGGCACGAGGTAAACAGATGGAGGTTATCGGTGATATTACCATCAAACTCCACGCTCACGTTCTCGGGTTGGAATAGCAGGAACTGCACGGTAGAGTCGTTCTGCACGTTGGCTATCACCCCGCGATAGTCGGGGCGGATGCGTGCAGTTTCGAACTTCTTGTTCTTGCATACTACGCGCACGAATACATCGCCCGTGAAGTCGAAGAAGGCATAGGAGATCTGCGTCACACGGTGCTTGTTGTCGCCGATGGGCGCATTCACCTTGGCCATGTAGGTGTCAATCTTGGTCCACTCCTCCACCCCACGAGGACGGATGAATACATCGTAGTCATTCTTCAGAGGTGCGCCCTCAGGAGCCGGGTAGGTGACTATCGAGTGCAGCTTGGTGCCCTCATGTACCCCCTTCACCACAAAGGTCCGGGCCTCCATGCCATCGGTAATCTCGCCACGACGCTCTGCTTTTCTCTGCAGCTCCAACAGTTTCTTCACATAGGGCATCTTCAGGTGTTTCACCTTGGTGTAGTGCTCGTAGGCGCTATCGTAGATGCACCGTATGCGTCCACGTTGCATGGCGCCAGGCTCGGTCCAGTGGCAATAAAGACCCGTACAGTCCTGCCACGTCTCAAAGGGCACGTCATATCCGAGGTTATAGCGAGCGGTATATTCCAATCCCTTCATCAGTCGGTTGTCAAGAGCACCATAGAGGTCGTCGCCCTGTCCCCAAGCCATCTCACATATATCACACATAGCGCCAAGTCCCAGCTGGGCATGTGCCTGGTCGCGCCCAGTCTCCTGACATTGACCCGTTTCGCCGATATAGTTCGGTAGCGAACCGTTATCGTTGGCATAGAGATAGGTGTCTATTGCGTGACGATAGAGAACGCTATCCTCCATAAAGACGCCACAGGCCATTCGCAAGCGATTCACGATATGCCCCCAGTTGCCATTAGCATAGGGGCTGTTGGCCTCAAACTTGGCCATCATGGGAAGCATAGCCCTTTCTATCATAGCTGTCCACTCGGGAGTCTGATTGTCTTTCAGGATAATCATCGCCCTCAGCAGCCAATAGGCCTGTATGGAACATAGGGGGGCGTCGTGCCCATCGAATCCCCGCAACGTGTGGGCATAGGCATTGATAATGTTCAATGCCTGCTCGGCATCGCCTTTCTGCGCCAATTGCCAAGCCGTATACATGTCGCGTTCGCTACCACCCTTGGTGCGGCGGTGCTCACCATCGCGGGCTACAATCTCGTAGGGGCCTGCCATCTTGTACTGCTTGGCCTCTTGTGCTAAAGCCGCCATGCTGCATACAAACAGTATGCCGATAAATAGTTGTCGCATAATTTTATGTATATATAGTTTATTTCTTATTGTAACGGAAATCCGAGAAGTTCACCTTGCCACTTCCCGTAGCAACCAATGCCACACGCAAGGCAAAAAATCCCTTGTAGTTGTTGTGATGCATCGAACTCACGTCAATAGGTTCGCCTAATGCATGCCACTGCTCACTATCAGCGCTGACAGCCATGGTCATATGGTCGTTACGGTTCTTAATCTGCAGAGTAAATGTATCACCTTGCGTATTGGGCTGGATTGTAGGCGTGTCGCTGCCATAATAGAGATATAACGACCGCTCATCAGCAAGCATCCCTGCATATGCCTTCTCATTGTAATAAAGCAGGAGTCCCCCCTTAGTGCCTGGTTCAACACTTACCGTCACTTGAGTGTCGTAGTTGCAATATCCTGTTGTAGTCAACAGTAATCGTGCATCGGCAGGAGTGGCGCCCTTGGCTTCCACCGTCAGCCGACCCTTGGCAACCATAAGCTTGTCCATCGGATTCTCTTGCCATCCAGTCCATTGCCATCCAAGTTTGTCGCCAGCGAAGTTGTCGCTCATCGTGTTACCCATTTCTTCCACGAGGGCTTGTGCCGTGAACTTCTCCGATGCGGGGGCAAACCATCCATCCTCGGTCATCTTCATCGGCTCTATCATCGTATAACGTCCTAAAGTATGTCGGCTGTTAGGATATGCATGATATACCATCCACCAACGTCCTTGAGCATCATCGACAAGTGTGCCGTGTCCCTTGCTCCACCATGGTTCATTGGCACTATAGGTATGCACCAGCGGATTATATGGCGACTCCTCCCATGGTCCGTGTACTGATCGGGAACGTGCCATCACGCACATATGGCTTGTTGCCGGGCCTGCTGTGCCGCCCTCGGCCGATGTCATATAATAATATCCATTGTGACGAATGAGCTTGGGTGATTCGAGCCACATGCCCTCAGTATCCCAATCTTCCGGGAATTGCCACCCATCATACACCTTCTTTACCTCCGACACCACACGCAGTCCATCGTCGGAGAGTTGAGCCATGCGCCCGTCATTGATATACAGGTACCTCTTCCCATCCTCACCTACCACGTGTCCGGGGTCGATACCTCGGATGTCAAGTTTGACAGGCCTGCTCCATTGTCCCCGAATGTCATCGGCGTAAATGACATACACCTCTCCCATTGAGGTAGGATAATAGATATAGTAACGCCCTTCATGCTTGATAAGGTCGGGGGCCATTGCCGACCCTTCATAATTGGGACATACACGGGTAACCGGTGTCCAATGATGCAGGTCGCGCGAATGCCAGATAAGGAATCCTGGAGCATATACGAAAGGCGAATGAGTCATATAGAAATCATCTCCATCACGCAAAACGGTAGGATCGGGATAGTCGCCCGCCAATATGGCACGCGGATAGTGCTGTTCAGGAGCTTCACAACGTTCGGCATGCTGCAGTCTCAGCAACGCCTCTATATAGTAATAGTCGGCATAGATGATGCTGGCGTCTATCTCACTGCCTGCAGGGTGGTGTCCTGTAGCGTGGCGTAGGAAAGCCACGCTGCTCTCTCCGCACCTATAATGAGGTGTACTGAGATCGGCCAGCATCTGTACCGCATGGGTGCGATAGCGTTGTGCATCGGTCTCCCCCACATAGTCTGCAAGTTCAATCAGCGCCGAAGCCACGATAGCCGCCGCCGAAGCATCCTTCGGTGCATCCGTACCCCGGGGGTCATCCATATCCCACAGGGGGATGTTGTCGTCGCTCGTCGCGGCCAGACGGCTCAGATAGCAGTCGGCAACCTTGCACACATGGGTCAGGAAGCGTTCGTCGCGGGTGAAGCGGTACACCATCGTGTAGCCATAGATGGCCCATGCCTGTCCGCGGCTCCACATCGACTCGTCGCTATATCCCTGATGGGTCACACCCCTGATGAAGTCGCCCGTAAGCGTATCGTATACCGCCACATGATAGCATGATCCGTCAGGACGGAAGTGATGTTGCATGGTAGTCTCGGCATGCGTCACAGCCAAGTCGCGTAGGTGACTTCCTCCTCCATTCTCGGCTGCCCAGAAGAGTAGCTCGAGGTTTATCATATTGTCCATGATGGTGTTGTGCCCGCCATAGTCGCCCACATGTCGTGGCCAGCTCAGCATGGTACCCACCGTGGGGTTGCATAGCGTGGCCAGCGTGTCGGCAGCGCGTAGTGCTACCTCGCGATAATGGGCATTGCCCGTAAGTTCGTACCCCTTAAGGAAAGAGTTGATGACGATGAAACCCAAGTCGTGGTCATAAGCCGGACGCTCGGCCATGTAGGCCAGCGAGGCGGTGTAACGCTCGGCCTCGGTGCGCAAAGCCTCCTTGCCAGCGTAGTCATAGGTCATCCACAGCACCCCTGGCCAAAATCCCGAGCACCACTCCTGCGGTATCGCCTCGCGGCAATTCCATCCCTCCTGAGTGTCGCTGGCAAGGATGTTGCGCGGCATCATCGTATAGTCACGTGGCTGCAACGCCTCTAGTGCGCGCTCCACCTGATGGGCACAGTAGTCGAGTGCCTTATCGGTATCAAAAGTAGAAGTCTTGCTGCCACAAGCCCCCATAATCAACGCTGTGCTCCATACACAGAATGAAAGAAGTTCTTTACGTTTCATTTATATCAATCGGTTTTATTTTGTTATTCTGAACCAGTCGGCATCTACCCACCCGCGCTCCTTACCATAGGGTGCTGTGCTGAAGAGGCCCACCTTGGCTCCTATCCATTTGCCCTGACGAGCCGTAAAGGGAATGCCTACGGGTATATAGCGTTTGTTGTCGGTGCTATAGGAGAAGCGGCATACACCGCCCTTACCAACCTCGACACGCAGATGGATATCCATCTCATAGTTGGGGTACAGGCCCGCTTCGTACTTGTGAGCGGTGAGCTGAGCCACCTGTATCGTATCCTCTACACCGCCCTGCTCGGCATCTCTGCAGACGAGTTGGTTGAGCACAAAGCCATCGCCCTGCTTCACCACAGCCAGACAGCTATAGTCCCATCCCATGACGATAAGTCCCGACTGTTGTCCATCGGCCTTGGCCGACACCTTAAGCTTGGTGGTAGCGGTGAACGCTTCGGCAGGGAACTTCTGCAGCAGCAGGTTCGGAACCTCCCAGAAGTTGACGAATCCCTCAGAGAGTACATGTCCATAGAGGCGCATATATCCAAGATCAGAGGTGAAGCCATAGGTATCTTGATAGTTGGCATGCCATTCCCACTGCAGACCCAGTTGACGGGAGTTAAACTCATCGCTCTCCACAGGTGTTGTCTTGGGGTGCTTTCCATTTACCTTAGGCTTGGCATGCCGACGCACGGGATTGCCGCATCCGTCCCCATCTTTGTCCTCACCTATCACGGGCCATCCGTCGTGCCACACCATAGGGTTGAGGTGTATGATGCGGCCATACATCGCCTTATCCTGGAAGTGAACAAACCACGACTCGCCTTGCGGTGTCTCTACCCATCCTCCTTGATGCGGACCATTGATGTCTGTATCGCCCTGCTCCATCACACGGCGTACCTCGTAGGGGCCATAGATGCTCTTTGAGCGCATAGCCAACTGCCATCCCTGCTCTACACCGCCAGCAGGAGCAAAGATATAGTACCACCCGTCGCGCTTATAGAGTTTGGGGCCCTCAACGGTGTGGTTCACGCCATCGTTCCCATCATAAATGAGTACGGGCTTGCCTATAACGGCCGTCCCTTCTGCATTCATCTCGCAAGCCACGAGTATGCTGTTCATCTTTGAGCGGCTCGCAGCCCACGCATGCACCAGATAAGCCTTGCCATCATCGTCCCACAGGGGTGTAGGGTCAATCATTCCCCTACCCTCCTTGACGAGTACGGGAGCCTCCCACTCGCCTAGCGGGTCATTGGTCTTCACCATATAGATACCATGATCGGGATCGCCCCAATAGATATAGAACTCGCCCGCGTGGTGGCGTATGCAGGGTGCCCACACCCCTTTGCCATGCCGAGGCTCACTATAGAATTCGGTAGGGGGCACCGCAGGCAGGGCATAGTTCACAATCTGCCAATTGACCAAATCCTTGGAGTGCAGGATGGGCAGGCCTGGCGCACAGGCGAAGCTCGATGCCGTCATGTAGAAGTCATCTCCCACGCAACACACGTCGGGGTCAGAGTAGTCGGCCTGTATGATGGGGTTGCGATAGGTGCCGTCGCCACGGTCTGCCACCCACACTTCAGACACATATTGCGCCATTGCCGTGAAGCCGACTATGGCGAATAAAGCGGTATATACCAATCGTCGTATAGCCATATGCATTATAGTGTTTTATTGTTACGATAACGTTCATAACCTCGAGCCTCCTGCTTACTGATGGGAGTAAAGCGCACCGTGGCTCCGCCACGTGGCAGCAAGCCGAATCGCATGGTCTGTCCTGCCTGCACCACATACTCAGCACAACGTACCTTGGTGACGGTGGGCAGTGAAGGGTCGTCGGTATATACCTGTGCGAGGTATGGCGCATCGCCATCCAGGAAGTCGAGAGGGAGCTGCTGTTCTGAGTCCTCATTGCCAGTCATCAGTGCCGCATACCACGCTTCACCTTGACGACGTACCATCACGATATGCTCGCCCGGGTATCCGCTGATGACGCGGGTGTCGTCAAAAGTCGTGGGCAGCTCTTCAAACCATCGCAGTTCGGGAACCTTGGCGCAGCGTTCGGGCGTATCATACCAGAAGATGGTTTGCAGTGGACTGAACATGATGAGCGAGGCGGCCAGCTGGTGGGCATGCGTATTGCGCAGGCGCTTGTCGAAGTAGCAGATGGTGTAGTCGGCCGCGCCATTGAGCATGCGGGTGAAGGGGAGAGTGACATTGTGCGTAGCGTCGGGCCACTCCTCATTACCGCAGATGCCCTCTTGGGTGAGTAGGTTGGGATAGGTGCGACTGAATCCCGAGGGACGGAACTCATCGTGTATGTTCATCATCAAGTGGTTGTCGGCTGCCAGTCGTACCAGATCATGCAACCAGGTAGCCCAACGGTGGCTGGCATACTGCACGAAGCCCGACTTCACGCCCACCACGCCCCACTCACGCAGCAGGGGGAAGAGTTCGCGAGCCTGCCGCATCAGTGCATGTTGGTTCACGTAGAGCCATACCCCCACGCCCCGCTCCTTGCCGTAGGCAATCACACGCGGTAGGTCGAGCTTATCGACCACTTGTGTAGCATCGCCGTCGTGGCTCGTGCAGGGCATATACCACTGCCAGTCGAAAAGCATATAGGGTATCTTGTGCTCGGCACAGAAGTCGATGACCTTGAGGCCCGCCTCGGTGGATATGTTTGCCCGCATAATCTTGCCAGGCTGCACCCATTCGGCCGCATCGGGCACCTCACAGGCGGGGTTGAGATTGAGTACGATATCGTTGTGCTCGATGAGTTTTCCCGGTGTGTCGGCCACCATCACCACCTTCCAAGGTGTAGCACAGTAGGTGACCACATCCACAGGGCTATACATCACGCTGCGCAGCGTATTGGTATCACGTTGTGACACCTCAAATTTGGTGAGGCACCAGTCGTCCACGTCGGCATCGGTGAGAGCCACCCAAAGTCCGTTGGGGAGGTCGAGCGTGAGTGCCCGCTCCACGGGTTGGGTGAGCGCTGCGATAGGAGTGTGCGTGGAAGTTGCCTGCGCCCAACGCTCGGCCCAGGCCTGCGTGCCCGTGGGGAAGCGATACTCGGTGAGGTCGTCCACCACCTTATGGAAGATGGCCTTCTTGTGTTCGGGCAAGAAGTAGCGGAAGGCGATACCCTCATCATAGGCACGCACCTCCACGTCGAGTCGGTAGTCAGAGTCGTCGTGCCGCGCGAGATGCAGCGTAGCGGTACGGTAGTGGTTGCGCACAGCAGAGCGCTCACCATAGGCATTGTGCCACAGGGTATCCACCTCCGTGGTGAGACTCACCGAATCGGCCACGAGCCGATGCATCCAGCTCACGGGCTGCTCCAGTGAGCGAAATCCCAGGGCCTTCTCCCACACCTCATTGTCCATTTCGAGTCCGGCACGTGCATCGGTGATGACCTCAGCACCCCGATAGCTGATGGTATAGCGCAATTCGCGCACCTCATCGGCAAGCACCGTCTGATAAAATCGCACCTCGTGACTACCATCGGGAGAGGTGAGGTGTAGCTCTTGTGCCGTAGCAATCACGGTAACAGTAAACCAGATAGCCACTAGTACCCTATATCTCAGACTTCGCATCATAACTGTGTTCTTTTCAAATTCTTATCAATGGGTAGTATCTACCGTTGAGGTTGTTTGCCGTATCTCCACGTCGGGATTGAAGGGGCGTCCGTTGACGGTGACATTCTCAAAGGTGACACCCTCTACCCTACGTTGGGAGTCATAGTGGGTGATGTCGCTGGGGATGAGGTGCGACTCGTTGCCCGTAAAATGGATATCCTTGAAACTCACGCCACGGATGCTGTTGCCTGGAGCACGATTATACTTCTCGCTAAAGAACACGCGAAGACTGAACAACGCTCCACGCTCTATCTCCTCGATACGAATGTTCTCGAAATGGATATCCTCGAGGCGGTTCTTGTCGCCGCAGCGCACCGAGAATATGCCGTCGCCATCTTCGTTGAGCACGTCACAATCGGTCACCACCACATTGCGCAGCACCTCGCCACGGCGGCTACGGTCGTCGCCATGGCAGCCGAAGTTAAAAGGATGTGCCACATCGGCCCATAGCTTGGCACGACTGATACGAATATTTCGTGAGCCACCCCAATACCACCAGCGATGGTTGTAGAGGGCTATGCAGTCGTCGGAGTTGCGAAGGAAAATGTTGTCGATGGTTACATTGCGGCAACACATAAGATCAATACCGTCGCTCCACCCATGACGTGAGAACGACTTGATGTTGCGCACGGTGATATCGCTGCTCTCACCGCCAAATACGGTGTAGTGCTGGGGGTTGATCATCGTGATGCCCTCCACGAGTACGTTCTTCGAGTAGGTGATTTCTACACCGCGCAGAGGGTTAGCCAGTATGCCGCGCCCAATGATGCGCACGTTCTTAGCACGATCTACACACAATTTAGCTCTCACCACGGCACCCGGAGCTAGATACACGGTCGTATTGCTCGGTATCTTGATCTCACCGCTAGGCAGATCCTTAGGTTTGTGTATCCCGGGGCCGAAATAGATAAGGCGGGCATCTTTGATGAAGACGTCGTGGTTGTTCTTCCCCGTCCAATTGATGCAATGCTCCTCTGTGCCTGTGTAGATCTCCGTTTCGGGTAGTTCGGGAAAGAGGTGCAGGTTGTGCTTGCGGTCGCCACCAAATTCTACACTCAGGTACTCGGGTCTTTCGAGAACGAACTCCACTGTGCGTTCATCGACTCTGCGCGGGATGATTCCCAATACCGCAGGACGCACTACGGTTTGCATAGCTCCATCAGCAAGCGCATCGTCACGTAGGTTAGTTACTCTCACGCGCACAGGCTCACCCATCTCCCATTGTGCCCACGAGGCCTTCTGCACACGGTGCATATCCACATCGCATCGCAGCGTAGTTACGTGCAGCCACTGCTCATCGGTATCGGACACGGCACATATGCTCACGCGATAGTCGTGCATTACCTCTATGCTATCCTTGCCTGAAGGGTAAGTATATACCTTCACTTGGGCGGGCGCGACAGTGACCAAAAACAGATACAGAGAAAATATTAGAATGCGTTTCATGGCCTTACTATTCTCAGAATATGGATTTTATCTTACAAGGCCGTCAAAGACTACTGTATAGCCCTGACGGCCCGTTATCGTTAGCAATAGAGTGCTTGACGTCGACCTGTTATCTCACGTAACACTTGTCCACCATCGTGGTCCCGTCGGCCAATGTGCGGCGACGGATTACGATACCCTTCTCGGGCGACAAGGTGCGTGTACCGCTTAGGGTGAAATACTCGGTAGTGAGCACCACGCCGCTGTTTTCGGGATTCACGATGCCTGCCTCTTCGGTACTCTCGAAACGGAAGATATAGGTGGGTGTAACAGTCGTGTTCATCTTATCATAGGGTGACTTCCAGGTGTAGGCGCCTGCCCAGTAGAGGTTATCGCTGCGCTTGATGCAGCAGGCCTCATCCTCTACGTTGTACTTGCAAATGGTAAAGGTGTGTACGTCTGTGGTGTCTGCGCCAGGGAGCACATAACCGTCGAGTGTCATGTAGCCATCCTCCGAAGTGATGATGGTGGCCGAAGTTCCATAAGGCTGTGCGAAGGTGAAGAGCTGCTTATATACCGAGAGATCCACTCCATTCTTTTCGGCATCGGCAATGATGGTTGCCGAGTCGGCCACGGCAGCGTAGAAGTGGTTTCCAGCCGAGTTCTTCTGTGTGATATATTTCTCCGTATCTAAAATGTTTATCTTATAGCTTCCGGTGAGTATCACCTCATAGGGGAGGCGCGATGCATCAAATTCATCGGCAAGCGCTATGATGTCGCGGGTCCAACGATCGTAGAGTGCCTGTGTGTTCTCCGGTGTGCCGGCTGCTGCTATGAGTTCTTTTGCTTCAGCGATGCGTGCCACGAGTGTTGTATACAGTTCGGCTGAATATTGTCCGCCGTTCGTTCCAATGTTATCCTTGTGCGCAGCAACTATGCTGTCGGCATAGGCTACAGCATCAATTAGTGCTGAGGGATCGCCCACGCCATAGGGGTCATACAGTTCGGCTCCGATGGCCTTGATATCCTTAAGGTTAAATACCGAATCTTCATTTACGCGTGAGCAGGCTACCAGGCGTGTGATTTGAGTTCCGGCGCTACTGTTGCGGTTACAGGTGTAGCAGTCCTCCTCGAAGGTCATGCGGTCGCCCTGCTGCATGTTCACATAGAACGTCATGCTGATGGGTGCCTTGCCGCCTTGTCCGTCGTTGGCTACACTACCATACTCCTTGGCAAAGATAAACTCATCCTTGGCAATGGTGGTCATGCCAGCCTTGAGGAAGCGGCTACGTATCCAAAGCGGGTTCTCAACCTTTGCGTTCGGGTTGGGGCGATAGCAGGCAAACTCAAATTTATAGATTGCGGCCTTGGGAGCAACGAAAGCGATAGCCGGGCTATGCGCTGTGGTCGGATGCATGTTTCCGTCATCGGAGATATAAAGCCAATCTCCCGTACCTTTGTACCAGGCAGCGATAGCGTCGCTGCCAAACTTGCTTTTATAGTCATGGTTGGGGAAAAGGGTATACGTGCCAGCGTTCACATCATAATAGCTGAACTCCCATGGTTCGCCAGTATTCGAGGCCATTGCGTCGAGGTTGGTCGAGGTGGTGCCTTCCGTATCGGTGCTCACGAGTATGTGGTTGCCTTCGCAAGTATACTCTATCACTACTTTCGACAGCTGAAGCATGCGCCATGCCTCATTGAGTCTATCCATATAGGTTTGGAAGTTGAGGTTATACACCTTTCCGTCCTCGATGACGCCCACCACCTCATCGATGGCTTGCAGCATTGCATCGTACTCCTTCTGTCCATACTGTCCGTACAGGGTGCCTGCCTCCATCTCATCCATCAACTCTTCGCATGTTGTAATAAAGTCCCATAGGACCTCGGCATCACTTGTGTCATAGGCATCAACAAAGTTCTCGGCAGCCTTGGCGGTAGCTTCATCTACCTTCGTAACATCCAGTTTTCGGTAGAAGGTACGGCTCCACCATCCATGTCCCCAGTCGCCTCCAGCTCCATTCATCTTGGCAGTGTTGACCTCAAAGGAAATCTTGTCACCAGCCTTGGCGCTAAAGGCCATTACGAAGTCGGTAGGCTCCTGTGCCACGAACTTCTGCATAGCACCGCCGGCGAGGTTACCGCTCGCGCCGTCATAGTCGGGGTGCATACCATTCACTGCTCCGTAGTTGAACGCCAATCCCATAAGGGCGCCCTGATCCTGCTCATCGAAGGCATAGCGGAAGCGAGGCACAATGTCGAGCGAGGCAATCCATGAGTCTCCATCTTCACGGATCACCGTGCCGTCAACCTTATAGTGTCCGTCTTCAGGAACGGTAAAGGTGATTACCGAAGTATAGGCATCGTTGCCTATCGCCTCGTAGCCAAACCCTTCGCGGGGGTCTTGAGCTACATAGATGAAGCTCTCCAGGCTATTGGTGCGCACGGGGTCGGTAAACTCGAGGTCACACCAGGCCCAGCGCAAGTTGCTGGCCCAAGTAAACTCACCAGCGGGCTCTACGCCTTCAATCTCGGTAATGAGCTGTCCGCCCACACGTTCGGGTTGGTAGATATCGAGGTAGTTACAGGTGCTCTTGTCTGTATATATCGACAGCTTGCCGTATGCTCCCGTCGCGTAATTATATTTTTCGAAACTCCACTGCTTGTCGCCACCATTAGCGAAGATCTCAGTGCTCATATCGCTGATCCGATAGGATTGGGCCGACAAAGTGGCCGTCAGCGCCATACTCAAAAGTAAAGATACATGTCTCATAGTCTTTGATTTTTATCGTGATACATTTTTTATATTATCTCTTACACCTGGTATTCCGTACAAGTCACGGCAAAATATACTAACTGAAACATCTCTCTCCAAATAACAAGCATATAAATAGTTCATATGATAAAAATAGCCGCAAGTTGCTCCTTTTCACGGGCTTTGGATATCAGGATTCAGTCTCGGAGTGTAGAAGTAAACCGTACTACAAAGATACAAAAAAAATGGTTCCGGTGCAACATTTTCGGGATGTTTTGTTTTTGCTGAGCAAGGAGGAGGAAGACACGGTCACCTTTTTCAGGAAAAGACACACAGTGAATAGAACGCAGTATTCAGGTATTCAGTATTCAGTTAAAATGAATTGATACTAAAAGGGGAAGAATAGAGGTTATAATATATAATTATATATTATAAAAATTTTCTCTACATATTTTCGCACTCAATAAAACTTTCTGAATACTGAATACCGAATACTTAGATACCTCGCGTTTCGCACGCGCATAATGCGCGTATCCCCCGGCTCAGCGAGTTACGCTGGCGCGGTGATGTGCTCGGCGTGCATAGATTGCGAAAAATTTTATTGCGCTGCAAATGAGTGCTTTATCGCAAAGATATTTGCAGTACTTTGCAGTAAGTCGAAAAGCGTAAATCTGATTTCGTAACTTTGCAATGAAAACGATGGAAACATCGTTCTCAAGGCGAGTGTAGAAGTTAACCAAGAACAAAAATATTTTTTCAGTCAACCGAGGTGGCCAACTCAGTGAAAAAAAAGAGAATTGAAACCGTAACAAATTGAAGAAAGCCCGCGCCCAGCGATGCGCAGCTGAGCTAAAATGGGAGCGGGGAATTCGAACAAAAAACAAGGGGGTATGTCCGTTAGAATCAAAAAAAGATGTACATTTGCACGTATAATTTATATGCCCTACTGTGATGCCGTGGTACGTCGATGTCATATTGCCTCTTCCGTTGGCCGATAGCTATACCTATCGGTTGTCCGAGGTGTGTGCCGAGGCGGTGCAGGTGGGTAGCCGCGTGGTGGTGCAGTTTGGTCCCAAACGGTTTTATACGGCAGTAGTGGTGCGCAAGCATAGCCAGTGTCCGCAAGGCGACTATGAGGTGAAGGAGGTGGTCGAGGTACTCGACTATACCCCTATCGTGCAGCCTATGCAGCTGAACCTGTGGCGTTGGATTGCCGATTACTACATGTGCTCCATCGGTGATGTGTATAAGGCTGCGTTGCCATCGGGACTGAAAATTGAGAGCGAGACGGTGGTGGAACTCAATGAGACCTTCGTAGCCAACACTCCGTTGCGCGACAAGGAGCAGAAATTGTTCGATGCTTTGCTGCTCAATCCCAAGCAGCGTGTGCAGCAGTTGGCCAAGAGCTGTGGACTGAAGAGTTGCATGCAGGTGGTGAAAGCGCTGCTCGACAAAGGGGCGATTTTTGTGGACGAGGCTCTTAGGCAATCGTATAAGCCTAAAAGTGAGGTGCACGTGAGGCTTTGCGAAGCCTACCGCTCTGAGGAGGCGCTGAACACTGCGCTGGCTTCGCTCAAGCGGGCTGCCAAGCAGCAGCAGTTGCTTGTGCGACTAATTGAGTTGGCTGGGTGCGAGGAGCCGGATTATATAAACAGGCGGGAGTTGCCACGCAGTGTGTTGCTCAAGGAGTGTGGTATGAGTGCGGCTGTTCTCAATGGGCTTGTCGCCAAGGGTATCGTTGAAAACTATGTGGTGGAAACGGCCCGTCTGGTGCCGTCATCGGGCGAGCAGATGCCCACGGCATGCCTGTCTCCCTTGAGTGTGCATCAGGGGCGGGCTTTCGATGAGATAGGGACGGTGTGGCAGACGCGGGATGTGTGTCTGCTCCATGGTGTAACCTCGAGTGGCAAGACCGAGGTGTATATCCACCTCATCAACGAGCAGTTGAAGCAGGGTAAGCAGGTGCTGTATCTTGTGCCTGAGATTGCACTTACGCAGCAGATGACCGACCGCCTGCGCCGGGTGTTTGGTGAGCGGTTGGGTGTTTACCACTCCAAGTTCTCCGATGCCGAGCGTGTGGAGATATGGCACAAGCAGTTGTCCGATTCGCCCTACGACGTCGTGCTTGGTGTGCGTTCGTCGGTGTTCCTACCCTTCCGTAATCTGGGAATGGTGATTGTGGATGAGGAGCATGAGACGACCTATAAGCAGCAGGAGCCTGCACCCCGATACCATGCACGCAGTGTGGCGGTGATGCTGGCTGCTTATCACAAGGGGAAGGTGCTGCTCGGTACGGCTACTCCCTCTATAGAGAGCTACTACAATGCCCAGTGCGGAAAGTATGGCTTGGTGCAGATGAACGAGCGTTACGGAAAGGTGCAGCTGCCTCATATCGAGGTGGTTGATCTCAAGGAGGAGTATCGCAAGAAGCGTATGTATGGTCCCTTCTCTACCTATCTGTACGATGCGATGCGCGATGCATTGGGCGAGGGCAAGCAGGTAATCCTGTTCCAGAACCGACGAGGTTACGCTCCGATGCTCGAGTGTGCGGATTGTGGATGGGTGCCCAAGTGTGATCGCTGCGACGTGAGTCTCACCTATCATCACCGGATGCATCGGCTTGTGTGCCACTATTGCGGCAATGTGTATAACATCCCCTTCAAGTGCCCTTCGTGTGGCGGACAGGCGCTCTCAAAACGAGGTATGGGCACGGAGCGCATCGAAGAGGAGGTGCAGCGCTACTTCCCGCAAGCTCGCGTGGCCCGTATGGACCTTGACACGACACGGTCGAAAACGGCTTACGAACAGATCATATCGGACTTCCAGGCGGGAAAAACGGATGTGCTTATCGGTACGCAGATGGTGTCAAAAGGGCTCGACTTTGCCCATGTGCATGTGGTGGGCATCATGAATGCCGATACGATGCTCAACTTTCCCGACTTCCGTGCCTACGAACGCTCTTATCAGCTGATGGCGCAGGTGGCCGGCCGTGCCGGCCGTCGCGATAGCCGGGGACTGGTGATATTGCAGACACGCAATGTGGATATACCTGTAATACACCAGGTAACGACTAACAATTACGATGGATTATATGCCGACCAGGTGGCCGAGCGTGAACTATTTCGTTACCCGCCCTTCTGCAGACTCATTTACGTTTACCTTCGCGGCCGCGAAGAGCAGGCTGTGGCACATGCCGCCGAAGCCATGGCACAGGGTATGCGCCGCTATTTTGCTCACCGGGTGCTTGGTCCTGAGTCGCCAGCAGTAGCCCGGGTGCACTCGCTGCACATACGCAAGCTGATGCTGAAGGCCGAGTCTGCGCTTGGGGTCACTCAGGTGCGCCGTTATCTCTATGAGGTGCAGCAGGAACTTTCCCGGCAGGGATTGTTACATGGTGTGATGCTTTATTATGATGTGGACCCCTATTGAATCCCTCTATCCCGACGAACCGATTTATGAACAAGACGACCTGTAATACCGCTACATTACCTAATGGACTGCGTATCATACACACTCCTTCGCCCACGGCTGTTGCTTATTGTGGGTATGCCATTGATGTAGGAACACGTGACGAAAATGCCGACGAGGCAGGCTGGGCACACTTTGTGGAGCACATGCTTTTCAAAGGAACTAGGAAACGCCGTGCCTGGCACATACTCAATCGTATGGAGAATGTGGGGGGTGACCTTAACGCCTTCACCAACAAAGAGGAGACAGTCGTTTATTCGGCCTTTTTGAAGAAGGACTTTGTCCGCGCTTTGGAGTTGCTCACCGATATTGTATTCTACAGCACCTTTCCGCCGCACGAAATCGATAAGGAGCGTGGGGTCATTCTAGAGGAGATTGAGAGCTATGAGGATAATCCGGCCGAACTGATCTTTGATGATTTTGAAACCACCCTGTTTGGCTCTCATCCATTGGGTCATAACATCTTGGGTGATCCTCGTCGGCTGGAGGCCTTCGACACCCTTCGTGGACGCGACTTCCTACAACGTTATTACAATCCCGCCAATGCGGTGCTTTTCGTGTATGGTAATATCCCCTTCAGCCGTGTGGTGATGTGGGCCGAGCGCTTGACTTCCGACATACCCGCAGGCATTGCTAACCGTGGACGTGTGAAGCCTGCGGTGTGCCCGCCGCACACAATCGTACTGGAGCGCAACACCCATCAGGCGCATGTGATGATAGGATGCGCTGCTTACCCAGCCACAGACAATCGCCGCACAGGATTGTATCTGCTCAACAACATATTGGGCGGTCCGGGCATGAACAGCCGCCTCAACTTGGCTCTGCGCGAGCAGTCGGGACTGGTGTATAACGTAGAGAGTAATCTGACCAACTATACCGACACGGGCGTGTTTAACATCTATTTCGGTACGGCCACCGAGGAGGTAGACCAATGCATGGAACTGGTGCGCCACGAACTGCAACGATTGTGCGAGCGTCCACTCAGCTCGCTGCAGTTAGCTGCAGCAAAGAAGCAGCTTATCGGGCAGGTGGGTGTTGCCTCTGACAATTTCGAGAACACGGCACTTAATATGGCTAAGACATTCCTGCATTACAACGTGTGGCGTAGCTCAGAAACGTTGTTCCGCCGTATAGAGGGACTTACAGCTCAAGAATTATGGGATATTTCCAACGAGTTGTTTGTCCCGAGCAATCTCACGACCTTGATATATCGGTAACCGTTTGCATACATGCATGCACGCAACAACATAATTTATACATTGTAGGTGTTGCATTTCCGCCTCTTTGTAGTATCTTTGCAACACTATAGCGAAGACAGGCTGCACTTGTTGAAAATAAAACGAGTTTTATTTACTCGTTTGCACTATCTTTGCAATATGAATATGACTTACGATTATGGAAGATAATTTCGATATACGCAAGCAGCAGTTTGGTGGCAAGGATAAAGACTACGAGAATGCCCTGCGCCCACTCCGTTTCGAAGATTTTTCGGGACAGGATAAGGTGGTGGACAACTTACGCATCTTTGTCAAGGCCGCCCGGTTGCGTGCCGAAGCGTTGGATCATGTGCTGCTGCACGGTCCTCCCGGATTGGGTAAGACCACCCTAAGCAATATCATTGCCAATGAGTTGAGGGTTGGCTTTAAAATTACCTCGGGCCCTGTGCTTGACAAACCGGGCGACTTGGCGGGTCTGTTGACCTCGCTCGAGCCCAACGACGTGCTTTTCATTGATGAGATTCATCGTCTGTCGCCTGTGGTGGAGGAGTATCTATACTCAGCAATGGAGGACTATCGCATCGATATCATGATTGACAAGGGCCCGTCGGCACGTAGTATACAGATAGACTTGAATCCTTTCACCTTGGTGGGAGCAACGACTCGTAGCGGTATGCTCACAGCTCCGCTCCGCGCCCGCTTCGGTATCAATATGCACCTTGAATACTATGATAACGATGTGCTCACTCGTATCATTGCCCGCTCGGCCGAGATTCTCGGTGTGCCGTGCGACTATGAGGCAGCCAACGAGATTGCTCGCCGCAGCCGTGGTACGCCACGTATCGCCAATGCCCTATTGCGCCGTGTGCGTGATTTTGCCCAGGTGAAAGGCTCCGGTGCCATTGATCTTCAGATAGCCCAATATGCCCTTGAGGCACTCAATATCGACCGCTATGGCCTCGACGAAATCGACAATAAGATACTTTGTACGATTATCGATAAGTTTGGAGGAGGCCCTGTAGGACTTGGCACGATTGCTACGGCCATTGGCGAAGATTCAGGTACGTTGGAAGAGGTGTATGAACCATTTCTTATCAAAGAGGGTTTTCTTAAGCGTACACCCCGAGGACGCGAGGTTACTGAATTGGCCTACAAGCATCTGGGGAAGAGTGTTTACCAGAATATCCGGGGCTTGTTTGACTGAGCGGGTCGTGCGGAGAGCGATGGGTGATTTTTCTATGAAATAGAGCTTCGAAAAACTTACAGTTATGATACAGATACGTTGCCACAACAATGGAGTCGTACGGGAGTTTGCCCCAGGACTCACCTTGCAGGAGATATACGATGGGCTGGCCCTTGATATGCCTTATGGTGCAGTGAGTGCCCGTGTTAACAATAAGGTGGAGGGGCTTGCTTTCAGGGTTTACAACTCCAAAGATGTGGAGTTTCTTGATATCACCTCAGACTCCGGCATGCGCACTTATGTGCGTACGCTCTTCTTCGTACTTACCAAGGCTGTGAGTGAACTCTACCCCGAGGGCGAAATCATCATCGAGCATCCCGTGTCGAAGGGATACTTCTGCAATCTCCGCATTGGTAGGCCTTTGATACAAGCCGATGTCGATGCCATCAAGCAAAGCATGCAGGATATTATCACTGCTGACCTTCCCATCCGCCGCATCTACGGCCCCACAGAAAATGTGATTGAGGCCTTTCGCGTTGAAGGACGTACGGATGTGACAATGCTGCTTGAGACTACGGGAAAGCTTTATAGCACCTATTATCAGTTGGGCGATAAGATTGACTACTACTACGGAAGTCTGCTCACCTCAACGGGTAAGATACACCTTTTCGAATTGCAGCAATACCATGATGGTCTGCTGCTCCGTGTACCCAGTCGCGAAAACCCCGACATTCTGGAAGAACTCGTGCGTCAAGACAAGATGCTCGGAGTGTTCAGCGAGCATCATCATTGGCAAGAGATATTGGGCGTGAGCACCGTGGGCGACTTCAATACTACCTGTCGGGCGGGTCACGCCACGGATCTCATCAACGTATCGGAGGCTTTGCAGGAGAAACGCATTGTAGGCATTGCTGACGACATACATCGCCGCGGTGCACGCATTGTGCTCATTGCTGGTCCGTCCTCATCAGGTAAGACCACCTTCAGCAAACGACTCTCGATACAGCTCATGGCCAATGGGTTGCGTCCTGTTGCCCTCTCGCTCGACGACTATTTCGTTGACCGCGAACTCACCCCGCGCGACGAAAAGGGTGAATATGACTTCGAGTCGCTCTATGCCATCGACCTCCCCTATTTCAATGAACAGCTCAATGCCTTGCTGCAGGGCGAAGAGGTGGAGTTGCCGCGCTTTGACTTTACCACCGGAAAGCGTGTGCTCACGGGTAAGCATCTTCGGATAACCGACAACACCGTGCTGATTCTCGAAGGCATACATGCTCTTAATCCTAAGCTGACCGACCATATTGCCGCGGATGCCAAATACAAGGTCTATGTATCGGCTCTCACAAGCATCATGCTTGACGACCACAATTATATCCCTACCACGGACAATCGCCTGCTGCGCCGCATCTTGCGCGACTACAAGTATCGTGGCTATTCGGCCGAAGACACCATCAGCCGCTGGCCCAGTGTGCGCAAGGGAGAGGACAAGTGGATATTCCCCTTCCAGGAACATGCCGATGCCATGTTCAATTCGGCACTGCTTTTCGAACTGGCCATCCTGAAGAGTTATCTCATGCCCATCCTTGAAAAGGTGAAGGAGAATTGTCCGGAATATAGCGAGGCCTATCGTTTACACAAGTTCCTGCAATATTTCGAGTCGGTTCCTGACAATGATTTGCCGCCGACCTCTCTGTTGCGTGAGTTCCTTGGCGGCAGCAGCTTTAAGTATTGAGGCTGCATAATGTGGAAATAAAAAGAAAGATTGTAGATTTATGAATGGTAAGAAACTATTGCACAAGACATTTCATGCGGCGATGTTAATCGCTATAGGGGCATTGATACCTCTATTGATGGGGCATCAGCAGCTGACCGACAAGGAGCTTCCTCAATCGAAGGTGGCAGCACTGGCTGTAGCGCCTGAGGTCCCTACAGAGGTGCAATTTGCTGATGAAACAATCCGCCTTGACCGAGCTGACTTGCGCGAACGCATGGACCGCGAGATTACGGCTTTTACCTACTCACACCAACTGACGCTGTTGATGATTAAGCGTGCCAACAGATATTTCCCCATCGTGGAACCCATACTCAAAGAGTGTGGTGTACCCGATGACTTGAAGTATCTGATGGTCATTGAGAGCAACCTCAGTCCTACGGCACGTAGTGCAGCCGGTGCGGCCGGCATGTGGCAGTTCATACAGGCTACAGGACGCAAGTACGGACTTGAAGTGAATGTCAATATCGATGAGCGCTACAATATTGAGAAAGCAACCCGGGCTGCTTGTGCCTACCTGAAGGAGTCGTACGCCCTGTATGGCGATTGGATGACCGTGGCTGCCAGCTACAATGCCGGACAAAATGGAATTTCGCGCCGACTTGAGCAGCAGGGAGCCGACTGCGCTATGGACCTTTGGCTGGTGGAGGAGACCTCACGCTATATGTTCCGCATACTTACTGCCAAGCTCGTGTTAGAGAACCCGAAGGCCTATGGCTTTGTGCTGAAACGCTCGCAACTATACCCATACATTGAACCGAAGGAGATTGTGGTGACTACGAAGCAGATTGATGACCTTGCTGCCTTTGCCCGTAAATATGGCGTTACGCTAGCCCAGCTTAAGGAGGAGAACCCCTGGCTACGTGAGTACACCATGAACAACCAGTCGGGGCGTACCTATCGCATACGCATACCCGATGCCGAGGCCCTGCACTATGATCCACAGAAAACCAAGGCTCACAATCCGGCATGGGTGATTGATTGACAGTAAGTACCTATCATCTGAAGACCGAACAAGCTATGAAGATTCTCATTATCGAAGATGATCTCTCCTTTCAGGAGATATTGCGGAAAACGCTTGAGCAGGAGCGATACGTTGTTGAGATTGCCCCCGACTATCGTACTGGGCTCATCAAACTGTCGGACTATACGTACGATTGCATTCTGCTCGACATCAACCTTCCCGATGGTAATGGTTTGGGCTTGTTGCGCGAACTCAAGGAAATGAGGAAGTCGGGCAGCCTGATCATTATATCGGCCCGCGACACAATCGAGGATAAGATCAAGGGGCTTGATCTCGGCGCCGATGACTACCTGGCCAAACCTTTCCATCTGGCCGAGTTGCTTGCACGCATCAAGAGCGTGATACGCCGCAACAGCCAAGGCGGTGAACAGTTTGTGGGGTATGGCAACGTGAAGGCTAACCCCCAAAGTTTTGATGTGTGGGTCGATGACAAAATGGTGGACCTCTCGCGCAAGGAGTTCGACTTCCTGCTTTACTTCCTGCAGCGCCCTACCCGACTCGTCAGCAAAAGTGCATTGGCCGAGGCTATTTGGGGCGATCATTTTGATGATGTTGACAACTACGATTTCGTATATGCACAGATTAAGAACCTGCGCAAGCGCCTTGCCGCATGGGGAGCCGATATTGAGATTGTTGCAGTATATGGAATGGGATATAAACTGGTACTACGATGAAACTCACAACGCATGCCATACGCAGTCTCGTTGCCCCCATGCTGCTTATCTTTATAGCATGGGCTACGGTGTTCTACTACATCCTTAGCGATGAGCTTATTGATGAGGTGGATGACCAGCTGGAGGTGTATTCAGAGGGTATTATACGTAAGTGGCTTGCTGGTGAAGCCTTGCCCGATAGTACCGATGGCTCTAACAATACCTATTATATGCGCCCTTTGTCGCCCAATGAGACAACCATTGATAAAGGTGTGGAGTATGAATTCAAGAATGTTTATATCACCCAGCGTCGCGAAGAGGAGCCTGCCCGCTTGATGCATACCGTGTTTGAGAGTCGGGATGGCAGCCATTGGAAACTGACGGTGATGACCCCCGTGTATGAGCGCAACGAAGTCATCAGCACCATTCTCGTGGCAACACTTGTGCTGCTTGTCATCATGCTGCTCGTGGTGATGGGGGTGTTTGCTTGGGTGTTTGTGCGTCACACACGTCCGCTCTATCGTGTACTTCATCATCTTGACAGTTATACCATTGGCAAACGTCAGGCACTGGATAATGATACCGATGTGACCGAATTCCAGCACCTTAACGAGTCGGTTGTCGCTTGCATTGAGCGCATCGAAGAGGCCTATGAGCGCGAGCGCCGCTTCATTGGCGATGCCTCTCATGAGTTGCAGACTCCCCTGGCCATTTGTCAGAACCGTATCGAGATGCTAATGGAGGATGAGGCGCTCACCGAACCGCAGATGATGGAGCTGAGCAAGGTGCAGCAAACGCTGTCAGAGCTTATCCGCTTGAACAAGACGTTGTTGTTCCTTTCCAAGATTGAGAACAATCAGTACATTGAGTGCTCCGATGTAAATGTCAATACGACTCTCCACCATCAGTTGGAGGTACTCTCCGAGGTGTATGCCTCAAAAGCTATTGACGTTCACATCTACGAGAAGGGTCAGTGCACCTTCCTGGCCAATGCCGAGCTGATGACGGCACTCGTGAGCAATCTGCTGCGCAATGCCTACTTGCATAACACCCCCCAGGGCTCTATAGATGTGTATGTTACCGACAAGGCACTGAGCATCGCCAACACAGGCGACGAACCGTCTCTTGATACAAAGCGCCTTTTCGACCGCTTCTATAAGGCAAAGCATGGAAAGAAGCACTCCAATGGATTAGGATTGTCGATAGTCAAGGCTATATGCGAGGCAAGCCACCTTGCCATACATTATAGCTATGAAGCCAACAAGCACATCTTTACCGTGTGTGCAGACAAGAAGGATTAATCATAGAAACAAGAACAATATTATCATTAAAACTCAAGCAACATGAAACCTATTGTAAGCATTATCATGGGCAGCACTAGCGATCTGCCCGTAATGGAAAAGGCTGCTGCATTCCTCAACGACATGCAGGTACCCTTCGAGATGAATGCCTTGTCGGCTCATCGCACTCCCGAGGCCGTGGAGGCTTTTGCTAAGGGTGCCGCCGAGCGTGGTATCCGCGTAATCATTGCTGCCGCAGGTATGGCGGCTCATTTGCCCGGTGTCATTGCAGCCAGCACCACAGTACCCGTTATCGGTGTGCCCATCAAGAGCACGCTCGAGGGTATGGACGCACTCTTGGCCATCGTGCAGATGCCTCCTGGTATCCCTGTAGCCACTGTTGGTATCAATGCTGCGCAGAATGCCGGTATCCTTGCCGTGCAGATGCTCGCCCTTTCTGATGCCGAACTTGCTACTCGCTTTGCTACCTTCAAGGAGAGCCTCAAGCGTAAGATTGAGAAGGCCAACGAGGAGCTCAAGACCGTAAGCTACGAGTTTAAGTGCAACTAAACTCTATAACCACAAGATGAGGCGGAGAGGCAATTGTCTTTCCGCCCCACCTTATATATATATACCGCTTCATCGGTCTCACCATGCATTTGGCCGACCCTTTATAGGTTATGTCTTAAGGGGTTAGCTTATTCGGTCTCGCGTTAAAAAATGCTTAAATTTGAAAAATTACAATAAAAGCACTAAATTTGCAGCCGATTATAAAAACAATGACATCCCTACGATGAAAAAAGGTATTATCGCTTTATTAGCATTGGGAATGATGTGCGCTTGCACTTCCCAGAGAAAAGAGAGTCAAGAAATTACGGTGACAGTAAATGACGCCGAGGGTCGCAAGATTATGATTTCCCCCATGGGCGTAGAGGCAAACTCTGCTGTAATGGAGGTGGAGGGCACATGTTATAGTGCCTCGATGGAGACTAGCCCCTTGGGATTCTATCACTTGGTGTCAATCAAGGACAATGCCCAGATCATTCTTCCTTACTATGTTCCCGTAAATAAGGATAAGAGCGAATCTCAAATCACCTTTGGTGAGCGTGCAAGTGTATCTCTTGATGGCAGTCAGGATAATGAGGCATTGGCAGCCTATCTCAATGCGTATGCTCAGACAAGCCGTGCAATATGGGCACCCAATGCAAATCTCACCACTCCCGATTTGCTGAAGAGCTATATCACCAAGGCCGATTCGATACTCAAGGTGTATCGCTGCTCTGAGCCCGTGAAGGAGTATCTGCGTATATGGGGTTATGTGAGTGCCTACGAGGACTATGCTTCGGTGCAGCGCATATTGAAGCTCAAGTCTGAGGATATGCCCTACAGCCGTGCCGACCTGATAGCTCAGTCGCATTCAGTCTTTAATTCGCCCATTGCAGCTCTCTTCCCCAGTACACTGAATATCGTATACGCTGGCATCCCCAATAAGAATGACCTTAATGGCGCGTTCGACTATGTAGCACAGCACTACACCGATACTACGCTCATCAAGAAGGTCAACGACTACATTGCTGATCGATATGTGAGCCGCTACGATTATAGCAATGAATTTGACAAGGGTCTTGAAAGTCTGCAGGCAGCAACCGAGCGCTATAACCTCGATGCGCGTCATGCCTCAAACTTCGCCCAGCGTCGTGCTACTGTTCCGGGACAACTCTTCCCCGAGGGCATCGTGCTTCAGGATCGCGATGGCAACGTAGTCGACTTTAGCGCTTTCCGCGGTAAATATGTATATATAGATATGTGGGCAAGCTGGTGTGTACCCTGCTTGCGCGAGGTGCCTGAGCTGCAGAAGTTGGAGAAGACTCTGAAGAACAAGAAGGTTGAATTCGTATCCATCTCTATCGATTCGAACCAAGATGCATGGAAGAAGAAGATGGACGAGAAGGACATGCACGGTAATCAGCTTTGGAACCCTGGTGGTACTTTAGGAACAGCACTCAATGTGAAGGGTATTCCCTTCTTTGCAATCTATGACCCCGAAGGCAAGCTCTATATGTATGGAGCTCCGCGTCCCAGCCAAGGCAAGGGGTTGGTTGAACTCCTCGAGGGATTAAAATAATGAAGGGTGTTCTCTCAGTAATTCCTAGCAATATAGAGCCTGTTCTTCAGTTGAGGGATAGGCTCTTTTGTTTTCTCTCGGATAAGTGTAGCAATAACATGTTGAAACTATGTTTTACAACATATTTTCATGTAAATCTATTGTACTTCATGAATTTTGTTTTACATTTGCCACCTCAATTAAACAATAGGTATACATTTATAACAAACAAATTACTAATATTTAAAATTTTTAAGGTATGAAGAAGATTTACTTTTCTACTTTATTTGCTGCCTTGATGCTGTTCGTGGCAATGCCTGCTACAGCACAAGTTAACGCAATGTCCGACTTGTTCGGAAAGTGGCAGTTTACAGCAACTGTAACAACAACTGAAGCTGGTGCTGCTCATGCAGAGAAATTCAAGAGCGAGTGTGAAGTGACTATCGGGAAAGCTGAGTCAGAGTACTTCATGGCTGATATTGCCAATTTTGCTGGTGCTGATTACGCTATGTCTGTGTCAGGTTTTAACGCATCAACCTACACGATCGAGATTAATGGTCCCAACAGTGCCAACTATGGTATTTGGGAAGGCTACATCGCTGTAGCCAATGCAGCAGGTGAATGGCCCTTCTCACTTTGGGATGTAGAGGGTTCTGTTCAATATGGCATGAACATGACTGTTGACCCCGAGACAAAAGAGATCACAATTCCTGACTTCACCATCGTATCACTCGATTGGCAGACATACACTCCGACTGTTCTTGCTACCGTGACCAATGCAAAGATGACTGTTATTGAGTTGGATGTGAAGGATACTTCTAACTACCCCGATTTGACAGGTCTGTGGACATGGGAAGGCGGCTTGAGAACCGATACCGTATCTTTGCAGGGTTTCACCGTAGAGTTTGAGATGGTCGATAATCAGAAAGACAATTGGAAGGCTACATTCACATTCGGCGACTATGAGCCTTTCACTTTGGACGCTACTTTCGATGGTGAGTTGGTAACAATTCCTCACGACACCACCTATCTTGATAAGGAAGAAGGTATCCGTTTCGGTACAAGAAGCAGCGCTACAGAGGGTAAGAGCGAGTTTATGTTCTCATACAACTCAAAGACCTCTATGAGCCTTTACAACTACATCTATGTTCGTAAGGATGTTTACTCTGGCGACACCTTGAAGGGTGGTAAAGTATATCAGGTTTTCGACGGCTATATCACTCGTAAGAACCCCGATGCATACGATTGGTCAGGAACTTATAAGGTGTCTGTTGCTGAGTTTGAAGACTTGGTAGAAGCTGATACTGTTTCGTTCCCCGCAGAGTTTGACATGGTTGTTGAGAAGAAACCCGGAAATCTTTATGAAGTGACAGAGTTCCTCGGTTACAAGGATTTGTATTTCTCTTTCACTCCTGCTGATGATGATAAGTCTGCTGAAATCGAGCTCGGAGGCTATTCTGGCGCAATACTTCAATCTTTTGGTCAAATCGGCGAAGGTGACAACGTAGATTACGCCTACCACGTAGTTACCGATGCTAATGCAGAGCCTACAACTTTGACTCTCACAATGAACGAAGATGGTACTTTCTCTTTTGCAGACTTCTCTGTATCGTATAAGCTTTACTATGCAGGTACATATGAGCCCATCGCTGCGTTCTATGGCGCAAAGGCGACCAAGGAGGTATTTGACTGGGCTGGCGAGTACACATTGACTGCAACCGTAGAGACTGAAGCTGGCGTTGATGCTGAGGCATATCCCGCTACATTCGACGTAGTTGTTAAATTGTACGAGGATGGCAAGTATCGCATTGAAAAGTTTATGAATGTAGACGTATACACACTCAATCAGGGAAATCAGTCTGTAGATATCGCAGCTGATGGCAAGAGTGCTACGCTCGCTTTGGACGCTGCATGGGGTATGTATATCATTGGCGGTGGTTATCCCGACTACATCATTATGTGCGACAAGGAGGGTAAGTCTACCTCAGTATCTGTAACACTTGGTGCAGGTGACGTTCTCACTATGGATGACTTTACAGTATATTCATTCAACTGGGATACCTATACAGACAGCAAGCTCGCTACATATTCAAATGTAACTCTTACCAAGAAAGCAGGTGGTGCAGGCATTGAAAACATGGTAACAGTAAACAAGACCATGGTTGAGGGTATCTTCGACCTCTTGGGCCGTAAGATCGATGTTATCAAAACTTCTGGTATCTATATTGTAAACGGAAAGAAAGTTGTGATTAAGTAAGAGCCTGTAGGGCTACAAATAACATCTAATAGTGTTAAAGTGCTTCCCATGTTTTGTGGGGAGCACTTTTTTTCGTAATTTTGCCAAAATTTGTATTGTGGAATATTGTGTAACATAAGAATTTACCAAAATAAATGAACAAGATCAATCCTACAACAACTTTTGTCAGCAAGATATGCTGTACGATACTGATGTTGCTGAGTGCGTTTCCGGTGCTTGCCAGTGAGTCTGGAGATGCCAACAAAGAGGTGTCGGGCGTAGTAGTCGACAAGAAAACGAAAGATCCCCTAATAGGTGTAAATGTCGCTATCTGGAAAGACGGAACTATTGAGACGGGTGTTACCACCGATTTTGATGGAGCCTTTCACATTACGACCTCCTTGAGCGAGTTTGAAGTACAAATTTCTTACATGGGGTATAAGGATTTAAAGTTTAGCTCTAAATCCCAAGACCTCAGCGCAATGCTTGTTGAGTTGGAGGAGGACGCCAATACCTTGGGCGATGTTGTTGTAACTGGTTTTGTCACTAAAAACAAGGAAACATTTACAGGTTCTGTAACCGAGATGTCGGGATTAGAACTCCGACAGGTGTCGGGCACCAATCTTATTGGTGCCATCTCGGCGCTGACACCGGGTATGTCTATGGTACAAAATACTGCCGAAGGTTCGAACCCCAACCACACTCCCGAGTTGGTGTTGCGTGGTATGAGTTCGTTCTCTAACAGTGGCCAGCAGGTCAACCAACCCACTATCATCCTGGATGGAACCGAGATTTCTATGCAGGACCTCTATGACCTCGATATCAATGAAGTGGAGAAAATCACTGTATTGAAGGACGCTTCGGCGACAGCTCTCTATGGATCGAAAGCCGCCAATGGTGTTATTGTCATTACCCGAAAGCCCATCCATGAGAGCACCGTACGCGTTCAGTATAATTTCACGGGTAATCTGCAATTCCCCGTATTGAGCGACTACAATGTGCTCAATGCGAGCGAAAAGCTCGAATATGAGCGTTTGGCAGGTCTGTACGATGCTAAGGGAGCCATAAGCGCTGAAACTGGCCTTCCGCTACAGTATGAGTACGACGAGATATACAACCAACGCTATAAACTTATCAAAGCTGGTCTAAATAGCGATTGGTTGTCGCAACCAGCCCGTACGGCCTTCTCAAACGAGCACTCTCTTCGCGTGTATGGTGGTGCCCAGAACCTACGCTACGAACTGACTGGCCGCTTCGGCGACACCCGCGGTGTGATGAAGGATGACTATCGTAAGCGTTACAACTTAGGCTTCAAGCTTGACTATCATGTGGGAACACTTGTCCTGTCAAACCGCACTACTTACCAAGAGGTAAGTACTAAGGACACTCCTTACGGATCGTTCTCGGAGTATGTCAGCATGAACCCCTACGACAGAATCTACAACGAGGATGGAACCCTCAATACCAACCTGACATGGGATCTCGATAATCCACTTTACGAAGCCACATTGGGAAGCTTCTCGAAGAGTGCAACCCGCACATTGAGCAACAGCACTGACTTGCGTTGGGATATCAGCAAGATGTTCCTCGTGACGGGACACTTCAATGTGTCGAGCGACATGGGATCAAGCGATCTCTTCACATCGCCCAAGTCGCTGGCCTACAAGCATGAGACAGATCTCTCCAAGAAGGGACAATACACCAAAGGCATGTCGCAAGGCATCAGCTACAATGGAAACTTGGTGGGAACCTTCAACAAGTTCTTCGACGATGAGTCACTCGTGAGCCTCTCTACGGGTTGGGAGATAAATTATGCCAATAGCAATAGTGAAACCATACAAGCTATCGGTTTCTTCAACGACCACTTGTCATATATCGGAAACGCGGTAAGCTACCCTGCCAGCGACAAGCCCTATGGTAGCCAATATGAAACTGCTGATGTGGGTGCTTTCGTTACAGGTAATGCTTCATGGCGCAATCGATACTTTGTCGATGGCACATGGCGTACGACGGGTTCGTCGCAGTTTGGCGAGAACAACCGTTTCGGACACTTTTGGTCGGGCGGTTTGGGATGGAACATCCTCAATGAACCTTTCATGAAGGAGGCAAAGCAGCATTTCGATATCTTTAAGCTGCGCGGTAGCACCGGTTACACGGGTAAGGTAAGCTTCAGCCCCTTCCAGGCCATGACCATGTATCAGTATAATAACAGTTATGAGTATAAGAATGGTATTGGTGCCATTCCTGTTACAATCGGTAATATAGACCTTACTTGGGAGCGCACCATGAACTACAACGTCGGATTTGACTTGAGTATGTTCGACCGCCGACTCAACTTCACTCTTGATGCCTACATCCGCAACACCACCGACCTCTTGCTCGACAAGGCGTATGCCCCCTCAACAGGTGTAACGACCGCCAAGGCCAACTTGGGTGAATTGCAGAACAGAGGTATTGAGTTCCAGCTCGACGGCTATGTCATCCGCAACAATGATTTCTATTGGCGCTTGGCTACAATGGGCTACGCGAACCGCAATAAAATCACCAAGATTGACAAGGCGTTGGAGGAGATAAACAAGGAAAACCAAGCCAACGCCTCGTTGAGTCTGACTCCGCTACCCCAATATGCTGAGGGTGAGAGTGTGACTGCCCTCAAGCTGGTGCGTTCGGCAGGTATTGACCCTGCTACAGGTAAGGAGGTATATATCAAACGTGATGGAACACTCACCTTCGAGTATGACCCTGCAGATCGTGTACTCATTGGCGACACAGAGCCTGCTTTCAATGGAACCTTCAGCACCAATGTCTTCTGGAAAGGATTTAGTGTATATGCATTGTTTAGCTACCGCATGGGAGCATGGGTGTATAACACTACTCGTGTGAGCAAGGTTGAAGGTTCTGACCCACAGTACAATGCCGACAAACGTGTGTTTGACGATCGTTGGAAGAAACCGGGAGATATAGCCTTCTATAAGAATATTGCCGATAGCAGTCGTCCTGAGCAGACTACTCGCTTTGCTGAGCAGGAGTACACATTGACCCTCGGCTCGCTCAACCTTAGCTACGAGTTTGGTGAGGATGTGTGCAAATCAATGCATGTAAGAAACATGCGCACAGGTATCAACTTTACCGACATCTTGAGATTGTCGACCGTAAAGATAGAGCGCGGTACCAGTTATCTCTATAGCCAAGGCTTTGAACTTTTCTTGAATGTGACACTATAAGAATAAAGAACTATGAAGAAAGTACTATATATAACACACTTGGTAGTTGCATTGTTGGCAACGGCATCGTGCGAAGATTTTTTGAACATCACCCCCGAGGGGCAGGCCAAACGTGATGAACTGCTTCTGACAACCGAGGGACTTGAGGAGGCGATGTATGGTGTGTATGCTCAGTTGCGCTCAACAACCCTATATGGTCAAGAGTTGTATTTCCATACGCTCGAGATTATGGCGCACAACATGTATTGTGACGGACACACCACATTGACGGCTCTGGGCAACTTCGAATATGACAACACGAACGTGAAGTCGGTCTTCGAAAGCATCTGGACCGCGATGTACAAGAACATATCCAATGTAAATAGCGTGCTCAGTTCGCCGCTCATCGTTGATGCCGAGGAGTTCCCTTACACGATCTATAAAGGCGAAGCCCTGGGCTTGCGTGCCTTCATGCACTTCGATCTGGTGCGCCTCTTCGCCGAGCAATACACCCAGAATCCCAGCGCAGCAGGTCTGCCCTATGCTACCGAGTTCGCTTTGAAAACACCTGATTTTGAAACCCTTCAGGATAACTACAAGCATATCCTTGCCGACCTCCATGAGGCCGAACGATTGCTCGACAACGAAGAGGAACATGAGGGTGAGGGTAGCTTCATGCTCGACCGACAGATACACTTCAATAAATATGCCGTAAAGGCAACACTGGCCAGAGTGTACCTGACGATGGGCGACAAGGCAAATGCCGCTAAATATGCAAAAGAGGTTATCGATGCCGAGAAATACTACCTGAAGGAGATGACCGAGGTGCGCAACGACCTTGCTGGCGTACTTTCAAAGAAGGAGTGTATTTTCGGTGTATACTATGCCGGATTCTTCACCCAGGTATACGAAAAGCTGCATAAGACCACCACACGCTACTCGCTCAGTTTGCGCAACGATTTTATGGACATCTATAACAAGGATCACATTGGCAACGATTACCGACTGAGTTCCTACTTCACCACCAATCAGGATCAGGTGTATCGTTTGAGCAAGCTGACAGATATTTATGAGTTGGACAACAATGTCGCTTCACGCCCCGAAGACCTTATTCTTGGCATCAATATGATACGTATCCCAGAGATGTACTACATCATGGCCGAGGTGCTGTTGGAGGACGATGCCGTTGCTGCTCTGGAATACTATAATGAGGTTCGCACCCATCGTGGACTCGAGCCACTCGACACGAGAGTGTTGGATGAAATGACAGGCGAACTTGTTGACCGCCCTCTCACGTTGCAGCACATCAACGAGGAACGATACAAAGAGTATTTCGGCGAGGGCCAACTCTTCTTCAACATGAAACGCTTGCACGAGAACATCAAGTCGTATGACAATGTCACCACGTATGAGGCCGGCAAGAAGATCTATGTAGTGCCCATCCCCGACATCGAGATAGAAAATCGTTATTGATACAACCCCTCAAATGGCTCATTTATGAACAATCCAGGTAAAACCATCATACTATCGCTCATGAGTGTCTTGTGTTTCGCCTCATGCAGTGAAACAGAGTATCTCAAGTTCGACGCGTCGCACAATGGAGTGTATTTCACACAAGAAAAGCTGAAATATTCGTTCAGCGTAACTGCCGATTCTATCCGCTCATACCTCTTCAAGATGCCCATACAGATATTGGGCCGGACCAGTAGCATGGAGCGCGAAGTGGCCTATAGCGTAAATCCTGACTCAACAGATGCAGTTGAGGGAGTGCATTACATTCTGGGTAAGGCCATCATTGCTCCCGACTCCATCACGGGCTACATTCCGGTGACCATCCTGCGCGACAATCTTGAGGGCAGCTATGCCGAAGGCTACAAGACCTATCGCCTGTATATTGAGTTGGAAGAAAACGGCAACTTCATCCCCACGCTCGACACATTGAGTCAGGCTCGTTTGTTGCAGTTCGATAACGCCATCGACATCCCCGAGTGGGTCGACTACAAGGGCGATAAGATATGGCGTCCCGGTAATCCGCACCCAGAACTTGGCGATTGGCACCCCTACACCTTCATCAAGCTAGTCGAGCAGTTCCATACGATACAGTATGTGGAGAATATGTACGAAACCTACCAGAAGATGGTAGCATACTATGGCGGTGAGAATCTGGAGCGCGTTCCCTACGCCTCATTCACCCCCTATACCCATATCATGCGTAAGTATGTGCTTGCGCCCTTGTACGAGTATTTCAGCGATGAGGCCAACAAGGAGGAAATCTTAAAGATGTACCCCGATTACCCCTTCAATTTCCCCAATCCTTATGCTGAATAATTAATCTGCTAATACGTTGCACATTATGAAAACATATAAATATCTTCTCTTTGCATTAGCAACACTCACTTTTGCATCTTGTTTTCAGGACGAGAGTACCGATGCTACCAACCCTATTGCCGAGATCACAATCGACGAGAGCAATCTGTTGAAGGTGTATAACATCAGTAAGAACGACTCGCTGATAATAACTCCCGTAGTGCATCAGGCCAACAAGGAATTACCACTCTCGTATGCTTGGGAGATCGATCAGGAAATCGTATCTGTGGAAAAGGTGTTCCGCTACAAGGGAGATGTGCTTGGCACATTCAATGGCCGACTCATCGTCTCCAATGAGGATGGCAAGGCCTTCTACACCTTTACCCTCAATGTGAACTCACCCTACGAGTACGGTATCATGGTACTCAGCAAGGATGCCGACAGCCGTCCCCATATCGCCTTCATGCAAGAACCGCTCGAAGAGGGTGGGGTGAAGAACTTCTACGATGAGAACTGCTTGGAGAAGAACAACGAAGACCAATTTTTTGCATCAACCCCGACGGACATCATTCAAACCACAGGCACATTGATTCTCGCCTGTCAGGGCAGCGACGACGATCCCGACGACGTAGCCTCCATATACCTTCTGAATGAGAAAACCTTTGTGCTGGAGAACTTCATAGAGTCCAAGGAGTATAAGGATTTCAAGCCTACCAAACTGCTAACCCCTCAAGGCAGTTACGATGGCAGTGCCTATCCAGTAATCTCGGCCGATGGCAAGATGTACTCCCTGCCCACCTATAACGCCGTGTTGCAGCCCTCTCATACGCTCACATCCACCTATGCCCAGGCTGGTTTTGCCATAGGCGGTGCCACCTACAACGACATTGTCGTATGGGACAACGAGGTGAACGCCCTTGTCTGCGTCTACAATGGCTACGGCCCCTACTATTGCGGAGAGAAGTACTTGCTCCAGCGCGACTCGTTGCTGGCTGATGAGTATTATAAGAAAAACTTCAGCAAGTTGAGCGGATTGTGCACATTGACTCCCATTCACCGCACCTCAGAACAGGAGAAATACTCACGACTCCAATTCATCGCAATCGTTAAAGGCGCCTTGGCCACGCAGAAGGTGATTATGGGCTCCTTCTTCTGGGAAGCTGTGACAGGAAGCTATGGAAAGTACAATGTCCTTGACAACGGCGGCTTCACAAAGGCAGCAGCCAAGAGCTACTCTGTCATCAACGAGAATACTCCGTGTGTAGCCAATGCCACCTACGAAACCATGCTGTTTGCCGATGGCAATGTGGTGAAGAAATGGTACTACTTCAACAGCGATTATCTTGACAAGGCCGTCGATTTGCTTCAGGTAGGCAGCGAAGATGCTATCATCACCTCTTTTGATATCAGCGCCGACCATATGAGGACCTATGTATCCTTCTATGAGCCTAATCAAGAGGGAAAGAATGGCAGCGTATGGGTTTTTGATACCAACTCAGGCGAAGTGCTCGAGCAGTACAACAACGTATGCTACCAACCGGTGAAGGTGATGTATAAGAGGAAGTAGTTATGCATAAGAAGAGATAGTATCTGAGGGTGTGTCAGTCGTTTTGGCATACCCTCAGATGCTTTTCAGAGCGATTCTTCAGAGGCCGTTTCCACCGCCTTCGCCTCGTGTGCCGCCACCATCTGCTGGTACAGCTCCGTTTTCCTGCGGATATGCCGCATGGCCTCCTTGGCTGCCAGTTGCTGGCTCTCCTTCTTCGAATAGCCGAATCCGGCACCGCACTCGATGCCTTCGATGCACACGCGCGTGCGGAAAGTGGGACTATTGGTCCCTACGATGTTCTCGTCGGTGACTTCAAACACTACGCTGTATTGTGTCTTCTGGCTCCACTCTATGAGCTTGCTCTTAAAGTTGTCCTCCTCCTTGGCCACTTTCTCCAGTTCGATATGTCTGCCCACGATGCGCTCACTGAAGAATCGGTAGCAGTGTGCGTAGCCGCGGTCGAGGTAGATGGCCCCTATAAGGGCCTCGAAGGCGTTACCCGGGATGAAGCTGTTGTGTGTGTGGTTGATATGGGTCGATTGTATGAGTTCCACCAGTCCCATCTCCTTCGCTATGCGGTTCAGACTGCTGCGCTGCACAATCTTGCTACGCACCGAGGTCAGGAAGCCCTCCCTTTTCCCGCTGAAATGGTGGTATAGGATGTCGCTCACTACGCTCTCGATGACAGCATCGCCCAGATACTCCAGCCGCTCGTTATCCTTCTTGTTCTCGTGTGGCCTGTGGTGGTTGAGCGAGCGGTGCATCAGCGCTTCGCGATAGATGGCGATGTCGTGCGGATAAAAGCCGAGCATACGGTGCAGTTTGCGGGCCAGGGGCTTGTCGCTGCATCGCAAATAGTGGAGGTAATCGGTAAATAGAGAGATGTTCACGGCAGTAGGTGTGGAGATGCAAAATGAAAAAAGTCGCATAATCGGGCACCCCAATTACTACGACTTTTTATAGAACTTGTTAAGATACTTGATTACTTCGCGTTGTTAGCGATGTAGTCGATAGCGTCTTGTACGGTTGAAATCTTCTCAGCCTGGTCATCGGGAATTGAAGTACCGAACTCCTTTTCCAACTCCATGATCAATTCTACTGTATCCAAAGAATCAGCACCGAGGTCGTTTGTGAAACTTGCATTGGGTGTAACCTCTGACTCGTCTACGCCAAGCTTATCAACGATGATAGCCTTTACTCTTGCTTCAATTTCTGACATAATAATAACGTTTTAAATGAATAAATAACTTAAAGCACTGCAAAGGAAATAAACTTTCTTGTTTTGTCCAAATTATTTTTTCTTAATTCGTCATAAAATGCACTACTTTTTCTCATTTGAGCAAAGAACTTGACAAAAACCCCGCCTGCTCACGTGCCAGCACGAAAAAAAGTAAGGCGAAGGAGCTCATCTTCGCCTTACGGGGGGATATATATAGGGTAGGGGAGCGTCAGTAGTTCTCCGGCTTCACCTCGAAGAATCCTTTCGGGTGCAGGCAAGCGGGGCAGCGGTCGGGAGCCCGCTTTCCGGTAAAGGCATATCCGCACTTGCGGCATTGCCACACCACCGGCTCGGGTCGATGGAAGGTGTGCTCACGTTCCATGTTCTCCAGTAGCCGCAGGTAGCGCTCCTCGTGTTGCTGCTCGGCCACACTGATGGCGCGATACATGAAAGCTATCTCCTTGAATCCCTCCTCTTCGGCAATGTCGGCAAACGCCGGGTACATGTCATACCACTCGTCATGCTCGCCGGCAGCAGCTGCACGCAGGTTCTCCATCGTGCTCCTTATTTCGCCGGCAGGGTAGGCCGCCCTGACCTCCACCATGCCCCCCTCGAGGAACCGGAACATGCGTTCGGCGTGCATCTTCTCCTGTTCGGCCGTCTCCATGAAGATGGCAGCAATTTGCTCAAATCCCTCCCTGCTGGCCTCATTGGCAAAATAGGTGTAGCGCATGCGTGCCTGCGACTCTCCGGCAAACGAGGTCAGCAGATTCTTCTCCGTAAGGGTTCCTTTTACACTTTTCATATCGTCTCTTTTTTAGGGTTATATACTCATGGCATATAACACCTTTGGCAGCAAAAGGGTTTACCCTATGGGCAAAATCTGTGCAGTCAGTACGAAGCCGATGCCTTGATGCCCCGCTTCTGCAGTCGCGTCACAATATCGTCCAGCACCTCGGGCGCCGCCTTCTGCAGGTTTCCCACGGGCGTTTCGCGGTCGATGGTGTATATCATCACCTCGCGCGGAGCAATTCCCGCTATCGCCTCAATCCAGGGCTCCACGTACTCGTCGCCTGTGTTGTCCACCGAATGTCCGTCGGCGTCGGTACCTCTCATAAACATGGTCTGCACCACGCACCGTCCCTCAAAGGTGCGCATGCGTCCGATGAGCTTCTCCACATCGTAGCTCCCTACGGGGCGGTCCACCCGCGCGATGTAGTCAGCATCCACTGTGTCCAGCTTCACGATGTTGTTGTCCACCCTCTTCAGAGCTTCGAACACATCCTCCCTGCCTATGCGCGTAGCGTTCGTGAGTACACTCACTTTGGCCAGCGGGAAATATCTGTCGCGCAGCGCCAGCGTGTCGTCAATGATGGCGGCAAAGTCCGGATGGGCAGTAGGCTCACCGTTTCCGGCAAAGGTGAGCACGTCGGGGGCCAGCCCTTCGGCCTTCATCTGTTCCAGTTTCAGTCTCAATGCCTCGGCCACCTGCTGCCGTGTCGGGAGCTTCGTCCGCGGCTTGCGCTGGGCATTCAGTCCGCATTCGCAGTAGATACAGTCAAAGGTACACACCTTGCCATCGCCAGGCAGCAGGTTGATGCCCAATGATATGCCCAAACGGCGGCTCTTGATAGGACCGAATATGGGCGAGGGGTATATAATGGTCGACATAGGCTAATCGTTATGTTATCATTTTTCTGGCCTGCAGCTTTGCCGCGGCTTCGTGGAGCGAAATTACAAAATCATTTTCATATATTTGCCAAATATCGAAATATTTGCCAAAAATAAAAACATGGCATCGGCCTACCGAGCAGCAGACTGCCATCGAGCACTTCCTTGGCGTGAACAGCTTCCCTACCTACAAGCTCATCGACCGCGACGGCAACATCCTCGACGTGAATGCCGATCCTCGCGACCTGAATGCGTTGGAGAACTTGCTGAAGGTGATGAGCGGGGAGAGATAATTTTTTATGATATGCATAAATAATCGTCATAAAAAAGAGTTGTTTCAAGAATTCTGTATATCTTTGTTGGTTGTAAAAAAAGTATATAACACAAACAATAGATATGGAATACAATTTCAGAGACATCGAGAAGAAATGGCAGCAGCGATGGGTGGACAATAAGACCTATCGTGTGACTGAGGACCCGGAGAAGAAGAAGTTCTATGTGCTCAACATGTTCCCTTACCCCTCAGGTGCGGGACTTCACGTGGGACATCCGCTGGGATACATCGCTTCGGACATCTATGCCCGATACAAGCGTTCGCAGGGCTACAACGTGCTCAACCCCATGGGTTATGATGCCTACGGACTCCCTGCCGAGCAATATGCTATACAGACTGGCCAGCACCCTGCCATCACTACGGTGCAGAACATTGCCCGCTACCGCGAGCAGTTGGATAAGATTGGTTTCTGCTTCGACTGGGACCGTGAGATCCGTACATGCGATTCAGAGTATTATCAGTGGACTCAGTGGGCCTTTGTCAAGATGTTTGGTTCGTACTACGACAACACTCAAGGCAAGGCAATGCCCATCGAGGACCTGGTGGCTCACTTCGAGCAGAAGGGTTCGGAGGGTATCGATGCAGCACAATCTGAGGCACTCACCTTCACCGCTGAGGAGTGGAAGGCCATGAGCGAGAAGGAGCAGCAGGAGACATTGATGAACTACCGCATCGCCTACCTCGGCGAGACCATGGTGAACTGGTGCCCCAAGCTGGGTACGGTGCTTGCCAACGATGAGGTAGTGGATGGCGTATCGGAGCGCGGTGGCTTCCCCGTTGTGCAGAAGAAGATGCGCCAGTGGTGCTTGCGCGTATCGGCTTATGCAGGTCGCTTGCTCGATGGATTGGATAAGATTGACTGGACTGACTCGCTCAAGGAGACACAGCGCAACTGGATCGGTCGCAGCGAGGGTGCCGAGCTCACCTTCAAGGTGAAGGACAGCGATGTAGAGTTTGTTATCTTCACCACCCGTGCCGACACGGTGTTTGGTGTTACCTTCATGGTGCTTGCTCCCGAGAGCGAGCTGGTGGCAACGCTCACCACACCCGAGCAGAAGGAGGCCGTGGAGGCTTACCTCGATGCTACCAAGAAGCGTACCGAGCGTGAGCGTATTGCCGACCGTCGCGTGACAGGTGTGTGGAGCGGTTCGTATGCCATTAACCCCTTGACTGGCGAGAGCATTCCCGTGTGGATTTCAGATTATGTGCTTGCTGGCTACGGTACGGGTGCCATCATGGCTGTGCCCGCTCACGATAGCCGCGACTATGCCTTTGCCAAGCACTTCGGCCTCGAGATTCGTCCGCTCATCGAGGGTGCTGATGTGTCGGAGGAGAGTTTCGACGCCAAGGAGGGTATCATGATGAACTCGCCACGCCCCGAGCAGACAGGCGAGTGCGACCTCGTACTCAATGGTTTGGATGTGAAGGAGGCTATTGCACGCACAAAAGAATATATCAAGGAGAAGGGCCTTGGCCGCGTAAAGGTAAACTACCGCCTGCGCGATGCCATCTTCAGTCGCCAGCGCTATTGGGGCGAGCCATTCCCCGTATACTATAAGGAGGGTATGCCTTACATGGTGCCCGAATCATGCTTACCTATCGAGTTGCCTGAGGTAGCCAAGTTCCTTCCCACAGAGAGCGGTGAGCCCCCATTGGGTCACGCGACCGTATGGGCTTGGGACACTGTAAATAATTGTGTAGTGGAGAACAGCAAGATTGACAACGTCACCATCTTCCCCCTCGAACTGAATACCATGCCAGGCTTTGCCGGTTCTTCAGCCTATTACCTCCGCTATATGGACCCCCGCAACCACGAGGCACTCGTAGACAGCAAGGTGGGTGAGTACTGGCAGAACGTGGACCTCTACGTCGGAGGTAGCGAGCATGCTACAGGCCACCTCATCTACTCACGCTTCTGGAACAAATTCCTCTTCGACCTCGGC
>JAZRDT010000092.1:0-47701 GCA_045660385.1 Bacteroidaceae bacterium
GTACTCTTACCCGTACCATTCAGTCCGAGCAATCCGTACACTGCACCCTTCTCAAAACTCAACGAAAAATCGTTGAAAACCTTACAGCCATTACCGCTGTAAGAAAACGCTAAATCGCTAATCTTTAACATACTCACATCTTTTAGTCGTTATACTTTTTGTTTATCTTACGTGTACTACCATAATAGTACACTGCAAATGTATAGCTTTTTATTTAATGTGCAAAGAATTTTGATGTTTTTTGTAAAAAAAAGATAGGAATTCATCAAAATAAACTGCGCGCCCTGCGGTAAGCAGAGCGCGCATGCTATATATATAATAGGATTAGAATCTGGTTGGATTTTATTGCTTAGGCTTCACATAGGTACCTTCTTCGATGAAGAGTCCTTCAATCTCGACATTACCCACCATACACTCTGCGGGGATGGTAAAGGTATGATCCTTTCCGAACTGTTGACGCTCGAAGTGCTTACTTCGCCACTGCACATTACCTTGAGCATCGACACTGTCACCTGCCAGATTGTAACCATACTTGACGATGATACCTGAATATTCGAATCCCTTTTCGGGACGCATGCGGATGGTGAAGGGCTTGCGAGCCGGAGCTATGTAGCCACTCAGTGCGCTGCCATCTGCGGCAAGCACCTCGCCGTTGCGGTTGGCATCGTTGACCCTACATGTATTGCTCATTGCTGGCAAGGAATTATCGGAGACAGCTGCAGGGTTGTTGACTATGATGGGGGATGGATTATCATTCACCACGATGTTGTCAATATAGCAAATAGCGTCGGATTTGTAGTCGTGGGGCGACTCACAGTCGGGTACTACCACCAGACTATGAATCTCGATGCCGCCATTACCCTTAAAGGGAAGCACCACATCGACCCATCTGTCGGCAGCGACATCGACAGTCGACATGGCCCAAAACTGTTCGGTTTCGGGCGACTGGGCCGGACGATCGGTGCGTTTACCGAGTCCGACCACCATGACACGCCCATTATAAGGGCGATTGACCATAACGTGGATATACTTGGTTTGAGGAGTCAGCTCAAAAGGTTCGTTCAAATCGATGCGCACGCCAAAGGTATTACTTCCGAAGCGAGAACGCTGAACGGCCAGTATCTTTTTCGAGGGATTGGGTGCATAGCCCAACATGTCTTCCACAGCAGCGAGGTGATTATCCACTACAGCATAGTTTCCCTTCAGCTTGCCTGTGCGGAAAGGTGAAGCCTCCCATGTATCGTATACACCAAGGCTCTTATAATCGGTAGTTTCAAATGTTATGGTCTGTGCGCTGGCAGCGAGGTTCATCGCCACTAATGCCAACAATAAGGTATTTCTCATAGGAGTCAATATCTTGGTTTGATTCATAATTCATAATTTAGACTAGTATACCGCAACTCTACTGATGAGCGGACATGCCTTGCTGTCTTCAATGACAATACGCAAAGCCTTCACCTCGAAACCATCGTCGTAGCTGGCTTGTGTACTTCCGTTGAGGGGAATGATGCGTTTGTATCCCACGGTAGTAGTTTCCACATTATCGGCACGGCGTGTCCATGTAACCCCATCAGGAGAGGTCTCTATATGAAACTTTCGTATACGTTGTCCTTTGGCAATGTACTCCATGAGTTCGACGTAACGTACAGTCTGAGGTTTCTTCCATGTGAGGGTAATGACATCGGAGAGTTGTCCATCATTGGTTGCCCAATAGGTATCCTTCTTATTATCTGTCATATTGGTAGCCTTGTAGTGGCGTTTCTTACCGGCCTTGCGCACATAATTGGTACTTACTCTTGCTTTAGCTGCAAGATCTTTACCAAGGCGTTGCTTGATCAGATTACCCGTTTCTACGAGTGAGTTCACCGTAGCCTCAGGAAGCACACCCGCTTGATTGGGTGGCAGATTAAGGATAAGTGTTGAATTGCGTCCTACGGTCTCGAGATACATCTGGAAGAGACGCTCAGGCGAATGAGGCGCCTCTCCATCGTGCCAGAACCATCCGCGATTAGTAGCTTTGGCATCGCTCTCGCCAGGTAACCAGAACCATCCATCCTCGGTACCATACATACCATTGCGCTCGGGCGCATAGTCACGGTTCTCTGTACTCCAATTGGTCTGTCCGGCCCATCCTGCCTCGTTACCTATCCAGCGAGCCTCACCGCCTACTCCCCACATCACACAATCGGGACACACGAGGTGAATCGTATCACGCAGGTTAGGCACATCGTAATAGGTAGCACGGTCTATGCTACGTGTGTCGTATGCACCACCATAGTAGCCATTACCGCCGTTAGCACCGTCAAACCACATCTCAAACTGGTCGGTACCATACTCTGCAATCTCTGCACACTGACGGAGGAACACCTCTTTTACATAGCGGTCGGTACCATATAGCGCACTGTTGCGATCCCATGGCGATATGTAAAAGCCATATTTCAGTCCCAACTCCTTGGCTGCCGCGGCAAAGTCGCGCGGGATGTTCGTCTGTCGGCCATGGTCGTTGCCCGAGTTAGTCACGTTGTGATCTGTTGTTTCAGTGGGCCAGAGGCAGAATCCGTCGTGGTGCTTCACTACGGCGATACCACCACGCATACCAGCCGCCTTGGCTACCTCAAGCCACTGCTTGGGGTTGGGGGCTGCTGTGGGAGCAAAGATGTTGCGGTCCTCATCGCCGTTGCCCCACTCGCGGCCTGTATAGGTGTTCATGCCATAGTGGAAGAAGGCATAGAACTCCGTCTCCTGCCACTTGAGCTGGCGTGGATGAGGTATAGGATGCACGGGCACCGGTTCATTGTCGGGGTTGGGCAGCGTCTGCTTCATCAGTTGCAGTGTCTGTTGTGCGTTGGCTGTGGCTACGCCCATCACTGCTGTCAGTGCAAGGGCCATCAAGCGAGCCTTCGAGTGGGTTGATCTCTTCATTGTCAATTATCGTGTTAGGATGTGTTACTCATTTTGCCTTGCAAAAATAAACATTTTCTGCTAATCCGCCACTATGGTGCTATGGGTAATTTATGGAAACGATGGCTCGATAGGTTTGATATATGGCCATCTTTTATTTTTTTAGCGACAACCTATTTGTTATTGCATACATTTAATGTAAATTTGTACCGATTAAGTATTGTTAAAACATAGTGTGACACGAATTTATATGAATATGAAAAAGACATTTTTATTGGCACTTGCAATCATGGGTGCAACTTTCGGTACCATGGAGGCACAAGAGAAGACCACGCTCAGTGCGGAGATTTATGGATATCAGAACGATATGGTATATTTTGACTGTATGCAGACTCCGCTGATTGCGCAGGAATTTTATACCAATCCAGGCGAGGAGCATGTATATAGTTTTGAGTGCGATAACCTGGTGTGTCTGACCATCAATGGACGCACGACGGTGCTGCTTCAGCCAGGAGACAGTTTGCATGTGAACATCACCTACGAGGGAAAGAATGTGCAGGTTGAGTATAGTGGTTCGGAACGCGCCGTGGCCAACAATCGACTGATGAAGAGCATCGAAACGCTGAAACGCTCGTTGCGTTACAAGAACCAGTTGTTGGGTTGCGTAGCTTTGGATATCAAGCCCAAGACGCGTATCGACGACTCGCGCACGTTGCTCGAAAAGGCAACGGCACTGATGGAGAAGAGTGCTGCCAGCGCTGAGGCGAAGAACTATGTGGCGGCTTTGATCGACTACGATGTGTATATGTCGTTCATCGAGTATCCGGTGATGTATGAGAGTGTGCGAGGACTGGCTTTGGCGGAGCAGGAGATCGGTGATTATTGGAACATTACCGAGGGCTATGTAACGCGTACCGATGCGCAGGCCTTGAACTGCCCTGAATATGCCAGTCTGCTCATGCGCTATTGTTTCTATATGAATGCAAAGGCTGCCATGACCAAGGGTGAATCCTATGAGATGCCTAAAATGATGGAGGATATGTATGCAGAGTTTGCTGCATTCTACGACGGTGCGCAGCGCGACTTCTTGCTTTATATACTCTTGCGCAACTTTATTATGAACGGAAAGGAGATTGAGCGTGCCGATGTATTATATAAGGAGTATGTGGAGAAATATAACAGTAACACCTTTTACAAGGAAATACTGGATATGTTGTTGCAGTAATCGTTTGTTGCTATGAAACTCGTTCTCAAAATAATGGTTGCCGCTGCACTGATGTTGGGTGCAGACCATGTGCAGGCACAGAACTCCGACTCGTGGAAGGAAACGCCTGTGACGTTGAGGGTCAGCAACCAACCGTTGGGTAAGGTGTTGGAGATGGTTGCCGAAACGGCTCACGCACGCATTACCTTGCAGGATGTGTCGCTATGGAACATCAATAAGCCGACAAGTCTTGTGGTGAAGGACAAGCCTCTCGACAAGGTGCTGGGCGAACTTATAGGCGACCAGAATGTAAAGATACGATACGAGGGTGATAACCGTATCATCGTTGAGCCGGATACGCAATATGAAGAGGATAAGGTGTGGGTGAATGTGTCGGGATTGGTGCTCGATAAGGCTACACAGGAACCGCTCATAGGTGCCACGGTGCTCATCACCGATGGTACGGGTAAGGACAAAGGAGCCCGAGGATGTATCACCGATATCGATGGTAAGTTTAGCATACGCCTCGCGAAGAGGGAGTCGGTAAGTGTATCGTATATAGGTTACGAAACCGTATCGAAACAGGTGACAAAGGATGAATACAATTTGACGGTAGAATTGAAGCCTAGCATTGAGCTGGATGATGTGGTGGTGACGGGTATCAGCCGGCGCAACAAAAATAGCTTTACCGGTAACTATGTGGAGGTGAAGGGTGATGCCTTGCGCCAAATGAATCCGACAAATATCCTCAAGGGTTTGCAGTTCTTTGACCCGAGCTTTAAGATTGTCGAGAATAACAAAACGGGATCGGACCCCAATGCTGAACCCGATTTTCAGATCCGTGGCGATCAGTCGTTAGGCTCAAAGTCGATGAATAGCATGGACCTCATGCTTGACAATGTGTCGAGCCGCCCCAACACACCGCTCTTCGTGCTTGATGGCTTCACGGTGCCCATGAGCCGTATTCTGGACCTTGACCCTGAACGAGTGGAGACAATCACTATCTTGAAGGATGCAGCAGCAACATCGGTGTATGGCTCGCGTGCTGCGAATGGTGTTGTAGTGGTAGAGACCAAGGTGGCTCCCGATGGCGACCTCTCGGTGTCGTACAATGGAACGATGACCGTGCAGACCCCCGACCTGACCGACTACAACATGATGGATGCGGCTACGAAATTGGATACCGAGTGGAGAGCCGGATTGTATGACCCGACCAATGCAGCACATATGAACCTATATAATAGGTATCGCCGCAACATCCTTGGGGGAGTAGACACCTATTGGCTGTCGAAACCATTGCGCACGGCATTCCAACACCGCCACTCGGCGAGTGTGGCGGGTGGTACCGAGGTGTTTCGCTATAGTTTGGATGTGAATGCGGCTATGCAACCCGGTGTGATGAAGGGCTCGGAAAATCAGAACCTCGGAGCCAATTTCAACATGACCTACATGAAGGAGAAGCTCACGATGCGTGCCAATGTGAGTCTCAATGAATCGAACAGTCAGAATTCCCCCTATGGTTCGTTCTCGCAGTATACTCGCCTGAACCCCTATTACATCCCCGAAGATGCCAATGGCAAGCAGGTAAAGGTGCTTGACAATAACACCGTGAGCGGACAGAGCACCGTGATTACGAACCCGCTCTACGATGCTACCGTGGGCATCAAGGATGGCACCAACAGCCTGAACGTGACCACGAACCTGAGCTTGGAATATATGATACTGAAGAACCTGCGTGTGACCGAGCAGCTCTCCTATACACGCGGCTTGGCTGGTTCGGATCGTTTCCTCCCTGCCGACCATTCAAGCTTTGAACTTGAGGACGACCTCACACGCAAGGGTAGCTACACAAAGAGCAGTGGTGAAATGTCGTCGTGGTCGAGCAATATGGGTGTAAACTACAACCTGGTATTGGGCGACCACCTGTTCAGTACTTTTGGTAACTGGACCATCAGTCAGGACCGTAACAATTATGTAAACCTTTCGGCAATGGGCTACCCCGATGTGCATATGGACGACTTTATCTTCGGTAACAAGATGGAGACAAACATGAGCAACATTGGTGTGGAGAATATCTCACGTTCGGTAGGACTCATCGGACAGTTCTCCTATAGCTACGACAACCGATATTCTGTGGACTTCAACCTAAGCGGAGAGGCCTCGTCGCGCTACGCCAATCATGACCTTGTGCCCTTCTGGTCGGTGGGCGGACGATGGAATGCGCATAACGAGAAGTGGTTGCAGGGGTATCTGTCGAACCTCGTGTTCCGTGCAAGCTACGGTATCACAGGCGAACAAAACTTCAGTCCGTCCGATGCCATCGAATATTATAGCTACTCTGACACCATGCGCCCCTATCATTCGTTCCCTGTGCTTGGTGCGCTCCTGAGCGGATTGAACAATGCCGAACTGGGATGGGCCGAGACACACAACACGAGTGCTTCGGTGGACTTCGGTGTGTGGAAGAATCGGGTGAATGTAGCCTTCAACTATTACGATAACATCACCAAGGAGTTGCTCACCAACTACGATCTGGCTCCGTCGACGGGATATGCTACCATGGTGATGAATGCGGGCGAACTGCAGAACCGTGGTTTCGATGCATCGCTTAACATTATCGCTATGCAGAACTTGCGTAAGGAGTTCTTTTGGACTGTTAATGCCAATGCCAACCGCAACCGTAACAAGATTCTTAAACTCTCGGACTATCTGAAGAAGGTAAACGAGGAGCAGATGAAATCGGCTACGGCACCGCTGCCCCAGTACCATGAGGGTGCCTCTACCACAACGCTTTATGTGGTGCGTTCATTGGGCGTTGATCCCGTGACGGGTAAGGAGGTGTATTTGAAGCGCGACGGAACGAAGACTTTCACCTGGGATGCCAACGATAAGGTGCCTGTAGGAGATACCAACCCTAAGGTGAGTGGAACTTTCTCGACTAGTATCAACTGGAAGGACCTCTCGTGCATGCTTGGCTTTACCTATAAATATGGTGGTGTAGTGTATAATCAGACTCTTGTTGACAAGATTGAGAACCAGAATGTGGCATACAATCTTGACAATCGTGCAGGTCAAGGACGATGGGAGAAGCCCGGTGACGTTACCTCATATGTTGGTTTCAGTCCTACCGGTGCCAACACGCCTGCGAGTACGCGCTTTATCATGAACGACAATGAAGTGCGATTTGCTTCGATGAGTGTAGGCTACCGTCTATCGGCTGAAGACTTTAAGTTCTTGGATAAGGCAAGCATTGATGTCGTTGCACTGAACTTCACCACGAATGACATTGCTCGCTTGTCACCCATTCGTATGGAACGCGGACTGGATTATCCATTTGCGCGCTCCTACACCCTGTCCATGTCAATCATGTTCAGATAGAGAATAGCCAAGTGTTAAAATGCGAAGATAGGATGTAAAAAAAAGCAATATGAAGAAGATAATATATATATTAATAGGTCTGTTCGTGCTCTCCTCATGTGATGAGTGGTTGGATGTGACACCTAACACCGATGTGCCGGCCAAGGAACTGTTTACTACTGAGAATGGCTTTACAAGTGCTTTAGCCGGATTGTATATCGTGATGACCGAAGAGGATACCTATGGCAAGAACCTCACTTTTGGACTCATGGAACAGTTGGCACAAATGTATGATAAACTCCCCGACGGTACTTCGGATCGCAACAGTGTGTACATATACGATCGTGAGACAAGTGGGGCATACAATACAAAGGGGACGCTTGCCGATGTGTGGCAGGCGCAATATCATACGATTGCCAATGCCAACAATCTACTGAAATGGTGGGATGTGAATGCTGAGACAGTACTTGTCGACACCATAACCCGACGTATGATACGGGGTGAGGCTTTGGCGCTGCGTGCCTTCCTGCATTTCGACCTGTTGCGTGGATGGGGGCCTATGCACTATGCTGGCACCGATGAGGCTAAGGAGATGAAGTGTATGCCGTATCGTACCGTAGCTGACCATTCGAAACAACCCTTGCTTGCAGCCGGGGAGGTGGTACGACATATTATTGATGACCTGCATGAGGCGCGCGAGTGCATGAGTTATGAAAAGGATTTGGATTTGAGCTCTCCGAGCAATAATCGCCAGTATCGTTTAAACTATCATGCCATCAATGCTATGCTGGCTCGTGTATATAATTATGCCGGGATCAAGGATAGTGCCGCTATCTATGCAAAAAAGGTGATTGAGGAGAGCGGACTTACTCTTCAAAGTGGCAATGACAATGATCCTATTCTCTCTAAGGAGACGGTCTTTGGACTCAGCATGCACGAACTGAAGGATAATCTCTCGGAATATTTTGCATATGGCGACAAGATTGCCACCAAGTATTATCTGAACATCTCTACCTTGAATGCCATATACGAATCGGTAGGCTCGGAGAGCGAAGATATGCGGGCACAGGGTACTGCCTTCCATCGCAATAACGAGTTGCAGTATGCTATATCGCTGAAATATATCGACAACGATAATGAGGTGATACCGCTCATCCGCCTTCCCGAGATGTACTACATCGCTTGCGAGGCTTCGGAGATGGACAACGAAGCTGCCACCTATATCAATAGCGTGCGTAACAAAAGAGGTATATCAAAGGCCAAGGATGTAACATGCGACACCAAGGAGCAACGCATAACGGTACTCAATAAGGAGTATCGAAAGGAGTTCTATGGTGAGGGACAGTACTTCTGGTTCCTCAAGACACATGGTATCATGGGTGGTTTGTCGCATAGTCCGGAGGTGACGTTGGTAGAGGAGAATTTTGTGTTCCCCCTGCCCGATGCCGAAGTGGAGTATGGCTGGACACAGGAGAACGAGAAGGAGTCGGGTGAAGCGGAAGATGCCGTACTTTGAACTGCAGGAAAGAAGATTAGTAGAATTGTTAAATGCGACAATATGAAAAAGATATATAAGATAGCCTTATGGATGTGCCTCGCATGGACATGGGTATCGTGCGAGAAATATGAACCGGATCTCTTTGATGAAAGCGCCAATGGTGCCTATTTCGACTATGGATATGCTGCAGATTTTGACAAAACGCTGAACTTTGGTGAATACATTGTCGGTGATCCTGATACGGTGAGCATCACACTTAAAGTGAAACTCTTGGGTTATCTTGAGGGCGAATCCCGCACATTGGCAATCAAGACAAAGGAGATTGAAGGGTACGAGTTGGCCGATGTCAAGATTGACGAGGTGGTGTTCGCCAACAAGGAATATGAGCAAATGATCCAGGTCAAGGTGAAGCGTCCCGAGGTGGAGGATATGCTCTATGCCGTGTGTATATACCTGGATGGCAGTGGCGACTTAGGTACGGCTATAAGTGGTAAGGATGTAATAAACCTGTATGTAACTGAGTCGTACGATATGCCTTATGTGTGGTTTAGTCATATGGAGACCTATCTAGGCGAATGGAGCAAGGCAAAGCATGTATTTTTAGCCAAGCATACGGGCGACAATCATTACTTTGAGAGTCTGTATGATAATGACCTTGGAATGCATGTGTTCGACTCGATTGTCAGTCTCAATGTAAGTGCTGTAAACACGTTGTTGGCCGAAGCTCCTGTTGAAGCGGTTGTAGTGGATCTTCCCATACTGAAGGAGACGGACTATCCCGCTTATGCAAAGCCCTACTTTTGGGATGAGTATAAGGAGTTGCTGGGTGTATATCGGGCTAATAAGTTCTGTCGCTTTACAACGATGTTGGGTGGTTCGAATACAAGGGATATCGTTGCTTTGTATGCTAGTGAAGAGGCCCGACTGAAGATGGAAGAGGAGGCTGAAGGTTTCCATAAGAGCGACGTGTTGGAAATGCTCAACGAATATTATCGCTATGCTGAACTGGGTATTGCCATTGCCGAGTTTAAGGAGTTGTATTGGGTTGAAATGCAAAATAGCATGAATTATACGATGCGTATTCCCTTCTGGTGGGAGGACCCCTATGGACTAGGTACCGCAGCTATCGTGAAGAAGTACTTCGGGGACTATAGCGACGATAAGTATCAGTTCATGCTCAAAACAATGATGAAGGAGGATGGAACAGAGAATTTCATTGCTGCCTCTATCCTGCCTTTCATCTATGATAAGGATCAGAATTGCTATACGTGGGATCAGTCGTCCTTCGGTACTGCTCTTCTGGCAGGCGAGGCACGTCTCAAGGAGTGCTATCGTATTATCAAGGCTGCTAATGACAAACGTCCCGGCTCAAGGAAGTTTGATATCCCCGAAGTTGTGTTAGATTAATATCAATCGATAAAATACAGATGAGTATGAAGAAAATAGCATATTCCCTGATCTCGATACTCCTGTTGGCGGCATGCTACGAGGACAAGGGAAACTACGACTATACGTTGGACTCTATGAATGAGATCCTTTCGGTATCTTTTTCTCCATCGGTGGTGATGACTGCCGAAGGTGAGGTTATTGAGGTGCAGCAAGCATTGGACGAGGCGAGCCGCAAGCGCCGCATAGAGGCTGTCGTGGAGCAGTCGTTGGCTACCGATCTCAATGACCTTGATTTCTATTGGTGCCGCACCTATGTTAATGAGCAGGGAAGAGGTGTCAGAGACACTCTGTACACGAAAGGATATATGGAGTTTGACCTTCCGATAGGTAAGGCTATGTCGTACGATGTGTTCTTGCAGATCTATGACCGTAGCACCGACCTCTCGCACTATGCCGAGTTTGCGGTGAAGACTCGTCCCGTGTTTAAAAACAGCCTTTTTGTAATACATGGTGATGAAGGCGAACGTAAGATAGGTAATATCGAGATTATCGGTAACGAAACAAAAATCTATACAGATGTGAAGTCTGTGACTCGAGACAACAATCATTATGAAAATGCTACAGGCTTCGGGTATACGACCTTTATGAATATCCCCGATGACTTGACTCAGATTGGTGTTACTAATACTCTCACCGTCTATGGAAGTAACGGCGAAACAAAGTCATACAATCCTCATGGAATGAACGTAAAGTATACGGCAGAGCAGATGTTCAAACCAGGTGGTGCCGAATTCCTTTATCGTCAAACAGTTCAGACGGGAGACCCATCGAACTATACGCAATATAAGGTGGTGCTCACGGAAAACGGTGATGTGTATGTTGGTAACTATGTGCATGCACTCTACCAACCGGGTTTGGGATGTGTAGGTAATGCTGACCATCAAACGGACTATCAGATTACAGCAGCTACCATTACCCACAATCGCTTCTTGTTGTGGGATTCCAAGCATGCTCGCTTCCTCTATGCTGCGAAGCAGGATGCAGGGTTTGCTATGGATGAGGGCAATTCGATAAAGTCAAGCTACATGTCGATGAATCCGCTCCTGGATGCGAATGTTCAGTTGCAGGGATTGCAGAAGTCGCCAGCCGATATGACTGCCGTTATGGGCTACATCAACTATCGTGACAATTACGAACAGCAGAACGCTTATTTTATCTTCAAGGATGAGGCTTCGGGCGAATACTATCGTTATGAACTCCTAAAACTCGATATTGGTGATGGCAGTAAGGCCAACCAACGTCGTGACCTCGAAAGTGAGAAGGAAAAACTTGCGGCATACAACATTATCGGTGAGAAGAAACTCGTGGGGCTTACTCCTACCTATATGTCAACCGTCATCTATAACTCATGGTTCACCACTTCAAATCTATTTTTTGCTGAGGGTAGTACCGTGTATCGATACAATGTATCAAACGGCGATAAGTATGTCGTCTACGAGGCTCCTGAGGGTTATGAGGTAACAAAGATGAAGTTCCGCACCGAGGAAAACTCTTCGTTCAGCGCTGACCTCGGCTTATATCTCGATATCGTGTTGTTCGATGGAGAGCATGGTGCTATTGCAGAGATTAAGTTTACTACCGCAGCTGATGTCGACACCGACTATGGCACCCTTTTCTACGACAAGGATGACAAGGGCAATTTGTGGGGAGAAATCAAGGATATACAATTCGTGAACGACTACATATATAAAATGGTATATTAAGAATGGGATATATGAAAAAGTCAATATTACTTGTGCTACTGATCGTGTGCAGTGCGATGGCAACAACTTTACAAGCTGATGATATCATCGTAAAGGGACAGATTGAAGGTATAAAGAAAGGTCGCTTATTCCTCATTGCACGCACGTCGGAGGAGAATGTCGATACACTGGGTTTCTGCGACTTTAAACGTGGAAAGTTTGCATTGAAGGCTACTGCAGCTGAACCCATGGTGGCTCAACTCATGGTGGAGGGTTTCTCGGGAGGTTTCATGCTTTTTGCTGAGCCGGCGGTGACCTACCAGGCATATTTGAGTGAAGGTGATGACTTCTACATTAAAGGTGGAAGTCTCAATGATAGTTATACAAATCATATGCGTGTGGTAGATTCTCTGAACCTGGTAATATCAGCTCTGCAGGAACGCTACGATGCGATGCGTGTAGCAAAGAAATTGCGTAGTGCAAGCCAGATAAATGACTCCCTACAACGCGAGCAAAGCAAGCTTAGAGAATTCACCACAACTTTCTTGGCTAATAATGATAATCTTATCATGGCCTATACTGTGTTCTCAAATATTGAGATGCGTGATGCTAACTTAGGTGAAACACGTAGACTGTACAATACTTTGGGTAGGGGTGCCAAAGCTACACAATATGGCCGTATGATAGAGGAACGGATTGTGCGTATGGCCCGAACCGAAGGAGGTGCCAAAGCTCCTGATTTTACGTTGCCTGACTTGCAGGGCAACATGATCACAATGAGTTCCGTAAAGGGAAAGATAAAGATCCTCGATTTCTGGGCAAGCTGGTGTGGTCCGTGTCGTCTCAATAACCCCACGCTATGCAGACTCTACGATGAGTTTCATTCTAAAGGGTTGGAGATCATAGGTATATCGCTCGATACCAATAAGGCTGCATGGGAAAAGGCAATCGAAAAGGACGGACTCAGTTGGGTCAACGTGTCATCGCTCAAGGGATGGAAGTGTGAGATTGTGCCTCTTTACAGTGTGAAGGGAATTCCTGCAGTATTCATCCTCGACGAGAACAACAATATCATAGCCACAGGGCTAAAGGGTGAGCAGCTTGAGGCATTCATAAGAGAAAGACTGAAATAAGTAAGAATATCGTAATCATTTAGATACATTATGAAAAAACTATTCACATTGGCACTATTGGCCATTGCCACATTGGCGGTAGCGCAAGAGAAAAGATTCGTTATTAGAGGCGAAATGAGTAGTACCAAGTTCTGCTATAGCGACGATACGGTCAGCATGGTGACCCTCGAGCAGCTTGTCGACGGGCAACCGGTAGCGGTAGCTACCTCGCCTGTGAAGGAGGGTAAGTTTGTGCTCCAAGGTGTTGCACCCGAAGTGCTTGGGCTCTACAACATCACCGGCTTCGACAATGGTAGCATACAAGTGTTTATCGAAGAAGGCGAAATAACCGTAGGCCCCTTCGATGCAGCATACCCCGTAAGTGCCAAAGTTGGGGGCACTGTAAGTAATGATATCTATCAAGCATACTTGGATTTAAATTCTAGATGCATTAAGGAGAGCAAGGAACGCATGAAGGCGGCACAAGCAAACATTCCCGAAGCTATAAAAGGTGATATGGCAGCTGAGATGGAATACACATCCCCCACGTTCTATGTTAACAATATACATTTCAAGGTGGCATTCATGGACTTCATCTACAATCACCTTGATTCGCCTGTGACACTTTATATCATAAAGTTCTCAATGGTGCCTACATTTACAACCGATGTGATACAGACCTTCTTGGATGCTGTTCCACATAAGTTGCATCATCTTCCTATTTATAAGGAACTTGTCAACGAGGTGCGTGCAGCCAACTTGAAAGTCGGAGCAGAGGCTCCAGATATCAGCGGTCTCACCCCTGAAGGTGAGGAGGTTACACTGTCGGACTTTAGGGACAAGTACGTCTTTATTGATTTCTGGGCTAGTTGGTGTGCTCCTTGCCGTCGTGAGATACCTTACCTGAAGGAGGCTTTGGCATACTCTGACAATAGCGATGATCTGGTTGTATTGAGTTACTCGATTGACAGCAAACGTCCTGATTGGATAAACTGCATAGAAAAGAACGAACTGGCACACAAGAACTGGATACACATATCGACTTTGAAAGGATGGAACAGCGAAGGTGTCAAACTCTTTAGCATCAAGGGCATACCATTTACTGCGCTTATTGATCCCGAAGGCAATGCTGTTGCCTTCAATCTCCGAGGCGAAGAGATGGTAAAGAAGTTAAAGAACGTCGTAGATGAGGGAAAATAAAATTTATTTATCAGACATAAACATAGATATAGTATGCGTAACAAGATATTATCAATCATAGCTTTGGCCAGCTGTATGGCAGTTAGCGCACAAGAAACTTGTTTTATTAAAGGGTATATAGCCGACAATCAGTTGGCTGATGGAAAGGTTTTGAAGAAGGTCTATTTGAACTGTACCGATGAATTTGGTCAAGTGCAAACTGTGGCCAGCGCTAAGGTTAAGAAGGGAAGCTATGCTTTTAAGTGCGAACTTAATCAAGGTGACCCCGTGATGCAGTACACCATCACCGGTTTTAGTGAAGGAGAAGGCATCACGCTTTTTGTCGAACCGGGAGAGATTCTGGTGAACACCTCTTCGGCCACTCAACTCGAGCTGAGTACGGTGAGCGGTACGGTCACTAACGATGCCTATGCCGCATACAAGGCCATTGCTCAGCATGGAGAAGCTGAAGTAGCCCGCCAAATCGATGAACTGAAGGCCCTTAACGGTGCAGCATGGCTTGAGAGTGCTGAAGGCAAGCGTGAGGTAAAGCGCATCAGAGCCAAAGAAACCATCAAGGTTGAGGCCGAGAACATACGCTTTCTTATCGAGCACAACGCATCGCCCATGACCCCTTGGGCCATTGAGCACACGTTGTTCTCCAAACTCTCTGCAGCCTATGCGGAGCAGATGACCAAGACCATCGATGTATCGTTGCGTACTCACCCCTACTATTATTCGCTTCGCAACACGATGCTTGCCAGCACGCTGAAAGCCGGCACTGAGGCTCCTGATATTACCCTCCCTTTGGTCAGTGGTGAAGTGAAGCATCTGACCGACTATCGTGGCAAGCATGTGATACTCAGCTATTGGACCGATGCCGAAAAAGCTACCGAGATGTTTGCCGAGCTCGAAAACGTGTACAAGGCCACCAAAGAGCAACGCGATGAGTATGTTATTATCAGCATTTCATTAGCGGATGATGTTGCTGAATGGAAGAAAACGGTGAAGGCACTTGGCTACGACCGAGAAGGTTGGTTGCATGCTTGTGATGGTGCAGGCATCGGTTCTCCCGCGGCAAAGCGTTTTGGCGTAGAGAATACACCCAAGATTATTCTTGTAGAGCCCGAAGGACATGCAGTATCACTCGACATGGAAATTGACGAGATGCTCTTGCGTATCGAGCAGATCCTCTCGGGTGACCTCTACTATCTGGATATGGAGAAATAAGATGTCAGTCATTCAAATGGTGACAAAGAATAAAGGAGAGCTTCGAAGCTCTCCTTTATTCTTTTTTATAAGTAAATATTACTTAATGATCGTTTTCTTGCCATTTACAATGTAAAGACCTGCGTTTGTAATCTTTTCTACACGGCGACCAAGGATGTCGTAAATTACTTGATTACCAGTTTCTGCGTTAATCTTATCAATATTATTGCCAGAAGCGATAACCCAAGAATAGGTGCCAGAACATGTCTTGTTCTTTGCGTGCCATGTTGTGGCGGGGTAACCCCATTCGTCGATACCCTCTTCAGCAGCATGGTCAACAACGATGCTCGACAAATCCAAAATATAGGTTCCATCGGCTGTAATAGGAGTAGAAGTATACTCAGTTCCTGTCCATGTAGCGTTTACTAGATATTCCAACTTGTCACTTATACTTGTAGTATAATCTGGGTTATGAGTCAGCGTGTATACTTGTTCGCCGCATGTTAGTGTAATCTCGCGTGAAATCTGTTGCCAGTTCTCGTCATAGGAGAGTTGTATGGGTTGATTAAATCGGATGACGATTTTCTCAAGCTGGTCAACAGTACCTACTTCGGGAGTAACGCTTGTTACCTGCAACGGGGTGATGGTGAATGTGAACAGAGTGATATTCAACATACGCTCCTCGTTTTGTACGCCATCCATGGTGAATGAGCCAGCAGGGATATGGAACAGATAATCACCATCCTCAGTGAACTGCTGATTGAATGATACGGTTATCTTGTTGTTGGCCAATGTAGCGGTTCCCTCAGCTTCACCACCACCTGGGAGATACAATGTGAACTTATCGGTAAGAAGCTTAACCTCTTTTACATTATTGAAGGTAATCTCGAAATCACCGATTTCCTTTACTCTGTCGCCATCTTTATAGTTGGTGCTGAATGAGGGGTTATAATCAACAACGCTAAAAGCCAATGAACGGTATTCGCTGATACCAGCAGCGCTTACGAATACTCCCTGGTAAAGGTCGAGGTTGTACTGACCCGGTGTGGTGATGGGGGTTCCCAACTGCAGGGTTACTGTCTTTTTGTCCTCACCGATAACAGCATTGGTTACAGCTGAAACAGGAGACCAATAGTAGTCTACTACTGAAAGACCAGACGAAGGCATCTTGACTTCGGTGATTTCTTGAGCAAATGTCAAAACAATGCTCTCCAACTTGTTGGTTGTAGCAGGAGAATATCCCTCAATAGGGAAGGTACCGACTACAGTGAACGAATAGGTGGTCTCGGGGAACTTGTCGCCATCGACGCTCTTAATCACACCAGCAGGAATGGTATAGGTGTACTTACCTGGAGTCTCGATGTATTGGTCTCTCATCTCAGGACCATCCTTGCCCTCGAACTCCTTCTGCTCGAAGTAGAATACGGCGCTATAGGCATCATACTCGTCAACGATACCACGAGTAACCTTTATCACCTCTTTGGTCTCATCGTTTACCACCTCGAAGCCACCTTCGGGCATGGTCACTGTAATCTCCTTGGCAAATCGGAGACGGATGTTGTATACGATGGTCTCAAGTTTATCGTTGCTAGGGTATACTTCGGGAGAGTTGAAATCCTTAGCCTCGTCCTTAGCCATTGCTGTTCCCAACAAGCAGAACAGCGACATGAAAAAAAGTGTAAATTTTTTCATAAGCATAAATCCTTTTTTTTTATGAATAATTATTTAGTTGTGAATCTCTCTATCACTGTTTCTTGTTGCTTGTCGGCATGGGAATCTTGAAAGCAACGTCGGTAGGGGGCATGCAGCTCTCGTCGTCGCAAGCACCATACTGGAAATATCCGCTTACTTTATAGTCGGGCTTTTCGATAATGAATTGTTGCACGAAGGTTACCATCTCTTCAAAGTATCGAACCTCCATGCCAAACATCTCATCGAACTTTGCTATTTCCTTGCCCTCGAATGCGAGTTTGCCCTTCGGATGTGCCCCCTCCATATTTTCTATCACGAGGATGGCTGCGGTGGGGCCATCTTCCAACTCGGTAGAGTACACATGCCATCCTTTATCGATTGTTGCTGCTATGCGCAATTCTCCAACACTGTCATTGAGTATTGTCCATGATGTCTTACACTTGACGGGTTCGGGCATTTGGGCAAACATCATTATAGTCATACAAAGCATTGTTAATGCTACGCTTATTCGCATTGCAATTGGTCTCATAATTTTCTTGAATAGTTATTTTGCGACAAATTTACCTATAATCTTACATTCATGCAAATTATTTTGTACCTTTGGACTTTGTAAATAATGATAGTGTAAAAATAGAAAGGAGATTATAGGATATGAAATATATTGGTCCACATGTATCGGCTTCGGGAGGCGTCGAGTTTGCTCCCGTCAATGCCAAGGAGGTGGGTGCTACGGCATTTGCCCTGTTTACCCGTAACCAACGCCAATGGGTGTCAAAACCGCTTGGCGAGCAGAGTATCGAACTCTTCAAGCAACGTTGTGCAGAGTATGGCTATGATGCACGTTACATATTGCCACACGACAGCTACCTCATCAACTTGGGTCATCCTCAGCACGAGGGGTTGGAGAAGTCGCGCGCAGCCTTCTATGATGAGATGCACCGCTGCGAGCAGCTGGGCCTGACGATGCTCAACTTCCACCCGGGAAGCCACCTCAACGAGTTCAGCAAAGAGGAGTGCTTGGCACGCATTGCCGAGAGCATCAACATCGCACTGGACAAGACGCAAGGGGTGACAGCAGTAATCGAGAACACGGCAGGGCAGGGGAGCAACATGGGCTTCGCCTTCTACCAATTGGCTGAAATCATCGCTCGCGTGGAGGATAAGAGCCGCGTGGGAGTGTGCCTGGATACATGCCACACCTATTCGGCGGGTTACGACATTCGCGACAACTACGAGGCGGTGTGGAAGGAGTTTGGCGAAGTGGTGGGATTCGAGTATTTGAAGGCCATCCATCTGAACGATACGAAGAAGGCGCTGGGATCGCGCGTTGACCGTCACGAGAGCATCGGAATGGGATTGCTGGGCAACACCTTCTTTGAGCGATTCATGAAGGATGAGCGTTTCGATAACATCCCGCTCATTCTTGAAACCCCCGATGAGAGCCGATGGGCCGGGGAAATACAGTGGCTGAATAGTCTGCAGGTCTGAAAGGTGAACATTTTGCCACTGAAATCGGATAAAAACTTACAATTTTTTAATTATTTTTCAAAAAAATGCGACAAAGTGTTGTGTATATAAAAAAAAGACATACCTTTGCAGCAGAAACGCACGAATAATGTGCGGTATGTTTTTAGGTAAAATACGGATAACAGAAAACAATGAAGCAAACTGGCCTACAACACATTCATTATTGCCCTATCTACTGATATGGTAAGTGTTGTACGCAGTTTGTATTCAAGAAAGCACAGAGGACTTGCCTATCACGGGTGAGTCCTTTTTGCTAACTAAAAATTGGGATGAAAACTTAAATATATAGAGAATTAATAAAAACGGAATACAATGATACGCATTGCTATACAATCGAAGGGGCGCCTCAACGAGCAGAGCGTGGAACTACTGCAAGATGCGGGCCTGAATGTGAACGACCAGAAGCGTAAGTTTCTCGACCGGGTGGACAACTTTCCCGTGGAGATACTCTACTTGCGCGACGATGATATTCCCGAAGTGGTGGCCGACGGATCAGCCGACATAGGCATCGTGGGCTACAACGAGGTGGCCGAGACGGAAGCCGATGTGAACATCGTGCGTCAGTTAGGCTTCGGCGGATGCCGCATTTCACTGGCTATCCCCAAGGGGGATGAGTATGCCTCGCCTCAATATTTCCAGGGCAAGCGCATAGCAACTTCGTACCCGAACGTCTTGCGCCGATTCCTCAAGGAACAGGGCGTAGAGGCATCAGTGCGCGTGATCAAGGGCTCGGTGGAGATCGCCCCCGCTGCAGGCATCGCTGATGCCATTTTCGATATCGTGTCGTCGGGTGGTACGCTGGTGTCGAACGGACTCAAGGAGGTGGAGCGCGTCATCAACTCGGAGGCGGTGCTCATTGCCAACCCGAACCTTGCTCCCGAGAAGCAGGCGGTGTTGGATTCGCTATTGTTCCGCATTGACGCCGTCACCAACAGTCGCGGCAAGAAGTATATCCTCATGAACCTACCCGCCGACAAGGTGGACGAGGCCATCGCCATATTGCCCGCTATGCGCAGTCCGTCGGTGATGCCTTTGGCCGACAAAGCGTGGTGCTCGCTACATTCTGTGGTGAAGGCCGACGAGTTGTGGCATAAGATCGAGCGCTTGAAGCAGATTGGCGCCGAGGGTATTCTTGTGCTGGATTTGGATAAGGTGATAGAATGAATTTGGCCTCCCCTAACCCCTCCAAGGAGGGGGATATCAGAGGTCACCGAAAAGAAAAATTTAGTATTCCCTATAATAGATAAAGTCCTCCTTCGTGATGTCGGAGTCACCCCTCCTTGTGAGGGGTAGGGGGAGGCCCAGTTACTATGTTGCAAACCTATATTTCTCCTTCTCGCTCAGCATGGCCTGCACTGATGCAGCGTGCCACGGATGACGACAGTGTCATTGAGAACCGTGTGCGTACCATTCTGGAACGTGTGCGCCAAGGAGGTGATGAGGCGCTTCGTGCCATCACCACCGAGATTGATGGCCGTTGCCCCGAGTCGCTGCAGGTTAGCGAGGCCGAGTTTGCCGAGGCCGAGGCTTTGGTGAACGATGCACTGAAGGCTGCCATAAGCCAGGCAGCCGATAACATAAGTGCTTTTCACCGTGCGCAGCAGTTACCTGTAGTGGATGTGCACACCATGCCGGGCGTGCACTGCCGTCGCCGCGTGGTGCCTATCCGTCGGGTGGGACTCTACATCCCCGGTGGCAGTGCTCCGCTTTTCTCCACTATTCTGATGCTGGCGCTGCCGGCGCAGATTGCGGGTTGCGAGGAGATTGTGCTGTGTACTCCGTGCGACCGCACCACGGGTAAGGTCAACCCCGTGGTGCTCTACACCGCCCAACTCTGTGGCGTGCACACGATATATAAGTTAGGTGGCGCTCAGGCTGTAGCTGCTATGGCTTACGGCACGGAGAGCATCCGCCGCGTGTATAAGATTTTTGGTCCGGGCAACCGCTACGTGACCAAGGCGAAGCAGATGGTGAGCGCCCAAGGTACTGCCATTGATATGCCGGCAGGTCCCTCCGAGGTGATGGTGATGGCAGATACTACGGCACAGCCAGCCTTCGTGGCAGCCGACTTTCTCTCGCAGGCCGAGCATGGTCCCGACAGCCAGTCGATCCTCGTGTGCAACAGCCAAGCGCTGGCTACCAAGGTGGAGGTAGAGATTACCCGTCAACTGGCGCTGTTGCCCCGTGCCGACATTGCAACCCGCTCTTTGGAGAACAGCCGCATCGTAGTGTTCGACGATATGGATTCGATGGTTGACTTTGCCAACGATTACGCAGCCGAGCACCTCATCATCGCCATGGACGACGCGTGGAGTGTGGCCAATCGCATCACTGCGGCTGGAAGCATCTTCGTAGGTCACTACTCGCCAGAGAGTGCAGGCGACTATGCTTCGGGAACCAATCACACGTTGCCCACCATGGGCCTTGCCACTGCCTACAGCGGCATTGGTCTCGACAGTTTCATGCATGCCATCACCTATCAGGAACTCACCCAGGAGGGACTGAACTCGCTTGGCGATACCATCATCCGTATGGCCGAAGCCGAGGGCCTCGACGCTCATGCAAATGCAGTGAAAGTGAGGACTATGACCCACCCAAACCCTCCCTCTATGGAGGGCTTAACAAGCATCGCGGAGCCCTCTCCCCATAGAGGGGGAGATGTCCAAAGGGCAGAGGGGGTCTGTGGGTCTCTCATCCGCCCCAACATCCTGGCCCTAAAACCCTATTCCACCGCGCGCGATGAGTATAAGGGTACCATTGGTATCTATCTTGATGCGAATGAGAACCCCTTCGAGAATGGCTACAACCGATATCCGTCGACCACGCTGAAGTCGCAGGTGCGTGGCACCGTTGCAGCGAAGAAGGGCGTGGATCCTGCACGACTCTTTCTTGGCAATGGTAGCGACGAGGCCATCGACCTGCTGTTCCGCATCTTCTGTCGTCCGGGTGTAGACAACGTCATCAGCATCGCACCCACCTATGGCATGTATGGCGTTTGTGCCGCCATTAACGATATCGAATACCGCGAGGTAATGCTGGACGAGGACTTTGCGCTGCCTGTAGGCAAACTGCTCGCAGCTGCCGACGCACAGAGCAAGCTACTCTTCGTGTGCTCGCCCAACAACCCCACAGCCAATGCCTACTCGCGTGAGCAGCTCATTACGCTTGTACAGCGGTTCCCGGGGATTGTGGTGGTCGATGAGGCCTATATCGACTTCTCATCGGTACCCAGCATGGTAGAGCTCATCGATGAATATCCCAACCTCGTTGTATTGCAGACACTATCGAAGGCCTACGGACTCGCGGGCTTGCGTTTGGGCCTTGCCTTTGCTCAAGAACGCATCGTCAGCGTCTTCGAGCAGGTGAAATACCCATACAATATTGGTGCCGACACGCTTGCATTGGCGCAACGATTGCTGCAGGTGGACATTGCTCCGCAGGTGCAGACACTCATCGCCGAGCGCGAGCGTGTGGCTGCTGCGCTGAGCGCACTGCCCTATGTGGAGAGGGTATACCCTAGCGATGCCAACTTCCTTCTGGTGAAGGTAGAGCGTTCGCGCGAACTGTATGAATATCTTATTGCTCGCGAACTCATAGTCCGCGACCGCTCACGTACTCCCGGTTGCGAGGGCACGCTTCGCATCACCATCGGCACCACCGAGGAGAACGATCGCCTCATTGAGGAACTGAGGAATAGAGTTTGAACATCGTGTTCCCCCAAAATAGAACAAGTCCAGGCATGCCTGGACTTGTTTGCTTGTGTGGCGGTCGGTTTATTTTGTGAGCGTGTACTTCACCGAGTCGGCGCATTCGGTGCTGTTGTAGCTGCCTACGATGCCGAGCCCACCACGGATGTTTGAATGGATAGGGGAGGGCTCTCCCAGCACGCCTCCGCCCAACATCTCGTACATGGCTACCGACTTGAGGTAGCGGTAGTAGTCTTCGCTGAGGTGCTCAAGCATGAAGCAGTGGTGGTAGGTGACGCGGCTCACGGTGTCGGCGGGGAAGATGAAGCCGTTGTCCTCATCGTAGTCGTATCCCCAACCGCTGTCGGGGTTGTACATGTCGTTCGAACTATTTCGTGGTGATTCCATGAGCATGAGGAAGTCGATGATGGGCTGCCCTGCACTGCGTAAATGCTCGTCGGTGAAGATGATCGAATTGTTGGAGGTCATATAGAGGAGTCCGCCCAGGAACTGGGAGGCACTCTCGCTATCGATGATGAGCCTGCTGCTGCTCTCGGTAAACAGGTAGTGGGGGTAGAATATTTCTTCGGTGGTGTAGTATCCTGCTTCGTCATCGATAGTGGAGTAGGATTCGCTCCATAACTCTTCGGGGTAGCGGGCCTGGTAGGTTCCCACATAGTCCATCGTCAGGCGGTAGTAGTTGGTCTCTTCGGCAGGGTCATCAATGCAGAGGCTCACCAGCATGGCGCTGTCCACATCGTTGAGCATGGCCAGGCTCACGGGGTCGCCGGGGTTGGTGAAGGGCTGCATCGTCACCTGTGCTATGGCAATGGCGGTGGGGCTTGTCACTTGGTGTGTAGCCGAGGCGGTGCCTATGCTGTGGGTGGCGGTGAGTGTCACCACATCACCACTACAAAGCGTATAGCTGCTGCGGTAGTCCTTGGTGGCGGCAGAGTAGGTGAGTGCCAGCTCCTCTCCATTGATAGTGGCCGTCACTACGGCGTCGGCCAATCGCTGAGGCTCTTCGGTATCGAGAAAGTGGGCCGTACGACTCACCGTGGCGGTGAGCGCGCTATCTGGGAGCAACAGCGCATTCAATACCAGTTTCGGCGCACCTGTGTCGGCATCGTAGGGGAGGTCGTTGACGCAGGAGGAGAGCATCATCAACAGGAAGACCCACCCCATACCCCTCCCTCTATGGAGGGGCTTACAGAAATCGTGTATTTTTTTTATAATCTCTATCATAGTGTATCTTGCTTTCATTTTAATTTAGTACATGTGGAAATTCTCCCCATAGTGGTTTTCGTTATCGTTATCGTTTTCGTTAGAACTGTATTCCATAACTGAACGACGGGATGATGGGGAAGATGGTAACCTTGCGCAGGGTCTTGAAATATTGGTCTGCTTCCCAATCGTAGCCTTCGTAGAGGTACACCATGAAGGGATTCATGTTGTTGTAGGCATTGTATACGCTCAGGTTGATGGTGCGCTTCACACCGGGGTGTCGCTTGAACTGCTTGTGGAAGTTGACACCCAGGTCGAGGCGGTGGTAGGGCTCGAGGCGATAGTTGTTTCTATTTCCGAAGTATCCGATGGTGCCGCTGTAGCTGTCGGGCGTGTGGGGCTGGTCCTCGTAGTAGTGGGTGTATAGGGTACCGCAATTGCCTGTGGCATAGACCCAGGTGGCTGAGAGGTCGATGCGGTCGCTCAGCTTATAGCTGGCGGTGATGTTCACGTCGTGCCGACGGTCGTACTTGGCATGGAAGGGACGACCCTCGTTGACGATGTGTCCCTCATGGTCGAACTGGCGCATGGTTTTTGACCAGGTGTAGGCAATCCAACCGGTAAACTGTCCGATGGAGCGCTGTGCCATCAGTTCAAGTCCGTATGACCAGCCGCGACCCATGGCAACCTTGTCTTGCCACGAGGTGGTGCCCGTCATGAAGGAGGTACCTTCGCGGTATTCGAGCAGATTGTTCAAGCGTTTGTAGTAGGCTTCGGCAGAGAGGTCGCACCACCCGTCGATCTCGTAGTAGGCCCCAGCAGCCACTTGGTGTGAGTGCTCGGGGAGGATGCTCTCGGTGACGGGTACCCACAGGTCGGTGGGCAGACTGATGCTGCTGTTCGACAGAAGGTGTACGTACTGGGTCATATAGGCGTAGCCGGCTTTGAGCGAGAGGTTGTCGGTGAGGAGCAGGCGGCTGCTGAGGCGCGGCTCCAAGGCATGGTAGAACTTGCTGCCCACAGTGAAGGTTGAGTAGTTGAGTCCAGCGTTGACCTTCACGGCATTGCCCAACGTCATGTTGTCCTCGGCATAAAGCTGTGTCTCATGTGCCAAGATGTCGGGTTCACCTATCTGCTGGGAGTTTTCCTCCTTGTTCATCTTTTCACTCATGGTCATCACGTCGGGAGTGAAGGTGTGGTGTGTGTAGGCCGCCCCCATGCGCATGTCGTGGTGAGGGTTGGGGCTATAGTGCAGCTCGGCCTTACCGGTGAGGTCATAAATGCCCGAATGCATGTCGAGCTGTGCCTTGTAGTTTTGGTTCAGCACCTTATCCTTCTCGTCGAAACCCATGCTGATTTTGTGGCGGTATTGGGTGTAGCTTACCGATGCATCGAGGAACATCTGGGGATGGATGACGTGGTTCCATCGGGCGGCAGTGACGGTGTTGCCCCACTTCCACCCCAGCTTGCTGTCGCTGCGGTACTCCTTGGTGTCGGCCTCATTGATGGAGAAGTAGACCTTATCATCGCCCGAATAGTGGCTCAGGTAGAGACGGTCGCGGTCCGAAAACTTGTGGTTCACCTTCACGTTGAGGTCGTAGAAGTAGTAGCCTGCTCCGTAGTTGGTCTCGTCGTCCTGTATGTGCGTCATGTACCACAGTGCCGCATTCGTGATGAGGTCCGAGTAGGTGCGGCGTGCCGAGATATTGAATGAGGTCTTTCCTTTCCATAAGGGTCCTTCGAGGCTGATCTTCGACGATATGGCACCGAGATGCACGTTGCCATGGTAGTGATACATGTCGCCCTCCTTCATACGCACGTCGACCACTGAGGAGAGGCGTCCTGCGTAATGGGCAGGGAAACTGCCCTTGTAAAGGGTTACATTCTTGATGGCATCGGGGTTGAAGGCCGAGAAGAATCCAAACATGTGGTTTACGTTGTATACCGGAACACCATCGATGAGCATGAGGTTCTCGTCGGGACTGCCACCCCGCACGTAGAGGCCCGCCGACCCTTCAGTACCGCTCTGCACGCCGGGAAGCAGTTGCAGCACCTTCAGCACGTCGGTCTCGCCAAACATGGCAGGTACGGCCTTGATCTGTGCGATGGGAATGTCCACAGCACTCATCTGCGAGCCACGCACGCCCAGGTCCAGTCGGTTGCCCACGATGGTGACCTCGTCCAGAGCCGAGTGGGGGCGCAGGGCGATGTGGATGACGGTGTCGCTTACGAGGGCAAACTGCAAGGTGTGCGGTGTATGTCCTACGTAGGATGCCGTGAGCTCTACGGCGCCCTTGGGCAATGTTAGCGAATAGTAACCATAGGCATTCGTGATTGTACCATTGCCGCTGGCATGGTCGTAGAGGGTGGCACCTATCATCGTTTCTTCGCCAGCAGCGTCGGTGATATAGCCGCTCACGGTGTATTGCTGCGCTTGCGCTCCGAGAAGGTACGTGAATACGAATGCCAAGGTGTGTAAGAGACGACGTTTCATAGTACGGGAGTTTTCTTAGTCGGGTATCTCACTCAACTCGAGCCAGCGCATGGTCTTCTCATCCAGCTCCTCATTGAGAGCCGAAAGGCGGATGGATTTCTCGGTGAGTTCCTCTGCACTGAGGGCTCCTGTACAAAGAGCCTCTTCGATGGTTGTCTTTTCTGCCTCGAGCGCAGCGATACTCTGTTCTACTGCTGCAAATTCCTGACGCTCCTTGAAGGTCTTCTTACGAGGACGGCCCCCCTCATTCCCCCCATGGGGGGATGACTCGGGCTGTACCGCCTGCTTGGGAGCCTGCTTCTTCCCACCTTGGGGGGATAAGAGGAGGGCTTTTTCTTGCATCTCCTTCCACTCGCGATATTGCGTGTAGTTGCCCGGGAAGTCGCGGATGTCGCCCTGACCGTTAAACACAAGCAGATGGTCTACGATCTTATCCATGAAGTAGCGGTCGTGGCTCACTACGATGACGCAGCCGGCAAAGTCGCGCAGATACTCCTCCAGCACCTGCAGGGTGAGGATGTCGAGGTCGTTGGTGGGCTCGTCGAGGATGAGGAAGTTGGGGTTGCGCATGAGCACCGTGCACAGGTAGAGTCGGCGGCATTCGCCTCCACTGAGCTTGTACACGTAGTTGTGCTGCTTTTCGGGCGGGAACAGGAAGTGTTGCAGAAATTGCGACGCGGTGAGCTGCTTGCCTCCGGCCATCGGGATAACCTCGGCTATTTCGCGAGCCACATCAATCACCTTCTTCTGTTCGTCAAACTGCAGTCCCTCCTGCGAGTAGTAGCCGAAGCGCACGGTTTCGCCGATGTCGAGGCGGCCACTGTCGGGTGCAATCTGTCCCATGAGGAGTTTGAGGAACGAACTCTTGCCCGTACCATTGTCGCCCACGATGCCGAGCTTCTCGTAGCGGGAGAAGATGTAGGAGAATTTGTTGAGTATGCAGCGATCGCCAAAGCGAAGCGATAGCTCGTCGGCTTCAAATATCTTACTTCCAATATAGGATGATTTCACGTTGAGTTGCACCCGATCGTTTGCCACGCGTTGCTTGGCCACCTTCTCGAGTTCGTAGAAGGCCTCCTCGCGGTAGCGTGCCTTGTGTCCGCGCGCTTGGGGCATACGGCGCATCCACTCCAGCTCGGTGCGGTAGAGGTTGTTGGCACGCACAATCTCCGTATTGCGCGCCTCGATGCGCTCTTCGCGCTTCTCGAGGTAGTAGCTGTAGTTCCCCTTGTAGGAGTATACGGTGCGGTCGTCAATCTCGATGATTTCGTTGCACACGTTGTCAAGGAAGTAGCGGTCGTGGGTCACCATGAGCAGTGTGGCGGTGCTGCGGGTAAGGTAATCCTCGAGCCACTCGATAAGAGGCAAATCCAGATGGTTGGTAGGCTCGTCGAGGATAAGCATGTCAGGGTTTCCGATGAGCACGTTGGCCAGTGCCACCCGCTTGAGCTGTCCGCCCGAGAGCGTCTCCACCTTCTGGTTGTAGTCGGTGATGTGGAGCGACGACAGGATCTGCTTGGCGCGCTGCTCGTAGTTCCAGGCGTCGGCATGCTCCATGCGGTCGAGCAAGGCATCAAGCCCCGGCGTGCCGGGTGTTTCCAGGCACAGCTCGTATTCGCGAATGAGTTGCAGCGTGTCGTTGGTTTCGTGGAAGCAAGCCTCGAGTACGGTGAGTCCGGCAGGATATATGGGGCGCTGGCGCAGGTAGCCTACGCGCAGGTCGTTCTTGTACACGATGCTTCCCTCATCGTATCCTTCGATGCCGGCAAGCACGTCAAGCAGGGTGCTCTTGCCGGCTCCATTGCGGGCGATGAGTCCCACCCGCTGGCCTTGGGCCACACCGAAAGAGATGCCCGAAAAGAGTACCAGGTCACCGAACGATTTGGTGAGTCCGTCCACTTGCAGATAGGGAACTAACATGTCGCCTCCTCTATACGTGCACGTACTTCATTGATGATATCCGTCATGTCGGCTTCGGCCAACAGTTCGCCCTGCTTGCCAAAGAGCAGCATGGGGCGGGCCACACAGGTGTTTCCATACATGAGCACGGGAGCCTCCACCTTGCCGTTGATGTAGGTGTGCCACTCCAGTCCCTCGATGCTTTCGGTAAGGAGTGTACACAACACCACGCCCATTACGGCGCCGGCATCGGTGCCGAGCTGCTTGGTGAGTTCGGAGCGCTGTGCCAACTTCTGCAGCAGGCGTACATTATAGTCGAGGTCGCGGAAACGCTCCTTGAACAGCTTCATGCCCAGTTCCTCGATGGTGGCGTAGCACGATTCGATGAGTTCGACTTCGGACACGCGAACCGGGATATACTGGTTGTGGAATGTGTCGCGCGGCTGTAATATCTCCAGCGAAGCGATGATGGCATTTACCGTACCCAGGTGCTCATTAACGGGTGCAGTGAACGAGCACTCCACGCAGGTCTGCCCGCAACCGATGGTCCAGCGGTGGGTGGTATACTCCACCAACTGCTCAGTAAACGACTCGGCACTGTAGATGGTTTCCCAACGGGCCACCTTCGTGAGGCGTGCAGCCGGGGCTTTCAGTGCCTGGCGCATCATCATGTCGCCAAAGGACGGAGAGGCATCGCGATAGGCCGAGATGCGGAAGTTGCCGTCCCATTTCTCGGGATTATAGAAGAGGAAACAATCGGGTTCTTCACTGAACTCAAACCAGGCGTCGGGGTAAGAAAATGCAAACCACGAACCGGGAGATATAAACTTTTTCATATCATCAAATGTTTTATTGGCACAAAATTAAAAAAAAATGGCCAACATATTGCCATTATAAACTAAAATATCTACTTTTGCAGCGTCAAAACTGACTCCACACTTCGTTTTCCATACTATTTTATAATTATGCGTGCATCTCACCTTGAGGGGTAGAGTGTGCCAAAATGGTTGTGGAGGGGAATAAAAAATCTTAACTTACATATATGTACAACATTATCCAACTGAGCAACAAGGAGTTGGGCGAACTGCAAGAGATCGCCAATGAAATGGGCATTAAAGGTGCCAAGTCGCTCGAACGTCAACAACTGATTTATAGCATTCTCGACGAACAAGCCATTGCCAGTTCGCAAAAGAAAGCTGCAGCTGAGGAAAATAGAACAGAACGTCGCCAACGCGCACGAATCAATAAGAAAGAGGTGGCCAACAAGGTCTATTCCGCAGATAAAGACAAGGCTGAAAAGATAAATGATACTCCCAAGATCGTAGCTACTCCCATCGAAACTAAAGAGACACCTGCCAAGGAGCAGCCCGCAAACCAGCAACCCGAGCAGCCCGTAGCAGAGTCGGCAGCAACAGCGGATGAGGGTCAGGGACAAGCCGCGAAGCAGTCAAAGAAACGCGGCCGCAAACCGAAAGCCTCACAGGGCGAACCGGTTGAAAACGCCGCAGCACAAGACCAACCCCAGCGTGCCGATCATGTTGCCGAGGTGAACGAGAAGCCCCAGAGCGAGGCCGTAGCGGCCGAGAGCACCGAAAATCCAGCACCAGCATCGAAGAAGCGTGGCCGCAAGTCCAATGCCAAGAAGGCAGCCGACGCTGCAGCTCAAGAAAAAGAGGTGCCCATGTTGCCTGAACTGGAGCCCAGCGACTCGCCCATCGAACCTGTTTCTGATCAGTTCATCCCCATCGAAGACCTGCCCACCGAGAGTGCAGAGCTCCCCTCCGAACTGATTGGTAAGTTCGAGGCCACCAAGCTCGACAATGCCGAGCAGCGGACTGAGCCCCGCAAGAAGGACAAGCGCAAGAAGGACAAGGCTGCCAACGAAAATAACGAGTCGGCCCAGCAAGCGGAGAAGGCACAAGAGCAACCCCGCAAGCCCGAGATGGAGCGTTACGACTTTGAAGACATCATCGAGGTGAACGGCGTACTCGAGATTATGCCCGACAACTACGGATTCCTCCGTTCGGCCGACTACAACTACCTTGCTTCGCCCGACGATATCTATGTGTCTCAGAATCAGATTAGACTCTACGGTTTGAAGACGGGCGACGTGGTAGAGGGTACCATTCGTCCCGCCCGTGAAGGCGAGAAATATTTCCCCTTGGTGAAGATCAACCTCATCAATGGACTTGCCCCTGGCATCGCGCGCGATCGTGTACCTTTCGAGCACCTTACCCCCCTCTTCCCTGATGAGAAGTTCACCCTCTGCAAGGGATATGGCGACACCCTCTCGGCCCGTGTGGTAGATCTCTTCTCGCCCATCGGTAAGGGACAGCGCGGACTCATCGTGGCGCAGCCCAAGACCGGTAAGACCATCCTCCTGAAGGATATCGCCAATGCCATCGCCGCCAATCACCCCGAGGTATACATGATCATGCTGCTCATCGATGAGCGCCCCGAGGAGGTGACCGATATGGCGCGCAGCGTCAATGCCGAGGTGATTGCCTCTACCTTCGACGAGCCTGCCGAGCGCCACGTGAAGATTGCCGGTATCGTGCTCGAGAAGGCCAAGCGCATGGTCGAGTGCGGACACGATGTGGTCATCTTCCTCGACTCCATCACCCGTCTGGCCCGCGCCTACAACACCGTGTCGCCCGCATCTGGAAAGATCCTCTCGGGTGGTGTCGATGCCAACGCCCTGCACAAGCCCAAGCGCTTCTTCGGAGCAGCGCGTAACATCGAGAATGGAGGTTCGCTCACCATCATCGCTACCGCCCTTACCGACACAGGTTCAAAGATGGACGAAGTTATCTTCGAGGAGTTCAAGGGAACAGGTAACATGGAGCTCCAGCTCGACCGCAACCTGGCCAACAAGCGCATCTTCCCTGCTGTCAACATCGTAGCGTCAAGCACCCGCCGCGACGACCTGCTGCACGACAAGCAGACCCTCGACCGCATGTGGATCCTCCGTAAGTTCCTCTCCGATATGAACCCCATCGAGGCCATGGACTTCACCAAAGGCCGCTTGGAAAACACCAAGTCAAACGATGAGTTCCTTCTGAGCATGAATTCATAAGTGCTAATACACAATAAAAAGGGAGGATGTATCTGTCAGGTACATCCTCTCTGCGTATATAGGCTGTGGGCAGACTGACGATGACGCCGATGCTTTCATACCGCGTCGGCCTCCTAACCTAACGTGAGTTCGATATAAGGATTCCTTAGGGAATTGTCCCCTTAAATTAGGGGGACGAGCGTAGCGGAGGGGGTATTTTCTTGCAAATAATCGTACCACCTCCCCCTCTGCGAGGGAAAGACCTTCGGTACTCCTTTGTGCCGATAAACCGGCAGTTGTCGCTACCGACGCTTTCATACCGCGTCGGCCTCCTAATTTAGGAGGAGAATTTAAGGAACTGGACAACTCCTATATTATCTCCAAAAAAAATAAAGAGAGGATGTATCCGCATGATACATCCTCCCTGCTTTTTGTAATCAGGTGGCTGTCGGTTTACCAACGCACCTTCTTGCCGTTGATGATATAAATCTCGCCCTTCAAAGGCTCCAGTATGCGGCGTCCGTTGAGATCGTAGCACACGATGTGCTCGCCATGCATGATAGCCTCAATGGTGGTGTCGATGATGGCGAACGTGATGGTGGTGCTACCGCTATAGTTGCCTGTGAATGTAATAACCACAGAGCCTACGCCTGCTTCGAGATTGTCGCTGATTGCGACCGTGTAGTCCTGTCCCTCAACAAGCGCAGTATCGCCAACCATGACGGTGATGCTTGGCTCGATGAGTTCGCCAGTGAACTCATAGCTGTCGGCAATGCCCTTGACAACTACCTCATCGGTCATGTCTTTAGGAAGAATGGTGAACTCAAGTGTAGCAACCACGCCTTGATAGTTCAGAGTGGCAGAATGTGTGCCTACGCTTGTGCAGTCACCCTCATAGGTGATGAACTCTTCGAGGTTGGCCAAACCGGGATAGTTGCCGGCAAGTGTCACACGCTTGGCTGTGCCGCTATATGTGGCGTCCAGAGGAGCCTGCAAGGTGATGGTTGCTGTGGGGGTGGGGCAGTTGGCGTTCGTGTCGTTGCATGTGGCATAGATGGTAGCGCCCTCTGCACTATAGCTCCATTCGTGCTCATGTTTGAGCAGGTTCACAGTAGCTGTGAGTGTGTTGGCAGCGAATGCATAGTTTGAGTTGATCATGTTGAAGGTGATGAGCACCTCGCTTGTAGCACCCTCGGCATTCTCGCCTACCAGCTGTGTTGTTGTGGTGTAGTCAGCAGTAGTCAACTCCTCAGTGTCGAATACCACATCGGTTACTACGAAGGTGTAGTTGCCATTGGTGTCGTATGCCACGTCGGCGATGCTTGCGCTGAGTACGGCGATGGTCTTGGGGGCCATGCCCGTAGATGTGCGCAGTGTACCGGTGTAGTTTCCGTTGGCGGTGAAGGTGGTCTTGTCGGCCACGTTGGTCACCTGGCTCCATGTACCGGTAACAATGCCAAAGCCCTCGAGTGTCACCTCGGCAACGGGTGTCTGTGCCTCACCAGTATAGGTCATGGCAGCGAATGTGCCTACGGTGGCACCGGCGATCTCCTTGGCCTGCATGTTGCATGCTACGTTGCCGATGGTACCGGTGTAGTTGCCATTGGCGGTGAAGGTAGCCTTGTCGGCCACGTTGGTCACCTGGCTCCATGTACCGGTAACAGTGCCATAGCCTTCGAGTGTCACCTCGGCAGCGGGAGTCTGTGCCTTACCGGTGTAGGTCATGGCAGCGAATGCGCCTACCGCAGCACCGGCAATCTCCTTGGCCTTGATGGTGTACTCCAGCGTAGCTGTAGCAGTGCCCAATGTGATGCTTGCAGTGTAGGTGCCCACGTTGATGGGGGCATCGCCGCAGCTGTAAACGATTGTCGGGTTCTGCATGCCCTCAACACCACCTTCCAGGCTTACCACTTTGGCTTTGCCGTCATATACGAGGTTGGCAGGCATAACCATGGTATAGGTGCCCACAGCCTCACCGCAGTCGCCACAGATTACCTTGAGACTTGCGCCGGTGGCCTCAAATTGGAAGTTGCCATGCTCGTGCACAGGCTCGGCAAACTGTATATAATAGGTGTGGCTTGATAGGCCGTCGATATCGGTGTCAACATTGGATACAACGATCGTCAGCAATCCGCTTTCCTCGTTATAGGAGGTTGTGGCTGTGGCGGTCTGTCCGTTTAGGGTATAGGCCAATTTGGATGCATCGTATGTTACGGACGACATGTCCAATGTACCATTGCTTGCAGGAATGCTCAGGGCTGTACCGTTATAGGATAAACTCTTCAGGGTAGAGTAGTATACGAAGCGGATGTCGTCGGCAATGAGGGTGGTGTTCTCCTTCAAGCTTGAGCGGTCCCAATAGTTACCACCCGAGATGACAACATTCATCATAGTGGGTGCCGACGTTGAAACATAGTTCAAGGGCACAGTAATGGTCTGCCAATCTTGATTGGTCGTTGCGGTAAATGCATAGTCGCACGATGCCACCAAGGTTCCTGATGTCGTAGGGGTAGTCTTGCCCAAGATGGCATATTCAACATTGTCTCTCAACTCTGAGGGCGAAGATGCAGAACCTACTTTAGAGGTAAATGTTCCATTCCACAAGTAAGCGATGATATGTGATTCCTCACCAGTAGTATCGGTACGCTTGTATCTACCAGTGATGGCATCGGGCTTGTATGAGAAATTTATACCTCCATATGTGCCTCCATTACAATCTTTAACCTTGGTGGAAGCATACACCCATGGTGTTCCCAAGGTGATAAAGCCAGGAGCAACCGAACCGATTTTTGTAACAATAAGATTAACGCCTACATAGGTGTTTACCATTTTAACGGCATTATTGTCATTATAGACAAGTTCCTGTTGTTTTTCAACACCCGAAACCTTTTGGTTTACACTCGAACCGTTCCATTCTGAAGGCTCCACGCCCGGACGCTGACGCATGCCTTCGGTAGAACCAAATGATTCAGTACTTGCGCATGCAGACTTCCAATTGTTGAATCCATAGTTAGGCAGTTGCTGCGCACTAGCAGACAGGGCGATACCGCCTAAGAAACTAAAAAGTAGTAAAATTTTCTTCATATATTCTTTTGTTTCATGATTTTCAAAAAACGGCGCAAAATTACTGAAACTTCGGGAAACAATCAAATTTGTTACCCATTTTCGACACTTTTGGTCACATTGTGATAAATGGTTTTGCAGTAGGGGTGAGTGGCGCATCTCCTGAAAATCATGAATCGCCGATAGGGTAGTACGCCATGCGACGCCACACATCGTGTAGCGTCGCATGGCTTAGGAAAATATACAGGAAGCCGCCTTGCTATCCTATGCTTTTGAAGGGTGGGGAGCCCGTTTCCCTACCCATTTGTGTCGGGTGGATTTGTCGTTCGTTGTCTCGGTAGACACCTATCGCTTGAAACGCCACCAGTCGAAGTTGAACAACTGGGAACCTTTGAAGCCCTTGAAAACAAAGAATACATCGTGCTTACCGCTTACGGGCTTGATCTCCTTGGTTGTCAAGGTGGTCCAATTCTCCCATCCCTGTGTACCTGGAACTGTTATTTCGGCTATCTTCTCACCCCGGATGCTGTCGATATGTACCTCGAGCATGCCACCATGCAGTCCGCTGGCCACGGCAGCGCTGAACGCCTTTGGCTGCGAAGCGAAGTCCACCTCACGCACCTTGATATAGTCGCCATGGTGTGCATGGGTCACATATACTCCCCTCTTGTCGTTCTGCTCGGTCTGCAAACCATACGAGAAGGCCATGGTCTCAGCTTCGACCCGTTGGAATGGATTCAGCTCGCCTATGGCTTCTACCCCCTCTGCCGTTGCATTGATGATCGGGTAGCTGCCATCCGCATTGTAGTGAAACTCCTCTACCGACGCCGAACGTCCGAAGCCGCCTCCTCCGGGCAGCCACCCCGTGTGGTAGAAGAAATAGTTCCGCCCCTTATAGGTAGCCACACCGCAGTGGTTGGTGAAGGAGCGTGTGTCTTGCAACGGCATAATCTCACCCATATATTTCCAGGGACCGATGGGGGTGTCTGATACTGAATATGCAATGTGCTCAGGAACCCCACCAGCAGCATAGAGCAGGTAATACCTGCCCCCGCGCTTCTCTATCCATGGCCCCTCGGTATAGCAATCCTTATATTTTACCTCCTTATTCCTGAATCGGGGTGCAGGAGCTCCGAAACCCTCCTCAGTCAGTTCGATGGTGCCCAGGTCACCACTATAGGAAATCATATCCTCGTTCAGCTTCAAGTAATAGATGTGCGGGTTGCCCCAATAGAGCCAGGCTTGCCCATCCTCATCGATCAGAACAGTAGGGTCAATATGGTCCCACGAACCATTCTCGAACAGCGGCTTGCCTATCGCATCGCGAAACGGTCCGGTGGGTGAATCCCCCACAGCCACACCAATGGCCATACCGCCCGACAACTTGGAATGTGCACATATATACCAATAGAATTTGCCGTTCCGCTCAATGCATTGCGAGGCCCATGCCCGATCATCGGCCCAGGAGAACGAGGCCAGACTCAATGGCGTGCCATGATCGGTCCAGTTGGCCATATCGGTCGTCGAGTACACCCGCCATTCGTTCATCCAGAAGAAATCTGCACCATTCTCATCGTGCCCCGTATACACATAGAGGCGGTCGCCCACCACCAACGGAGCAGGGTCGGGGGTAAACCATGTTTGTACTATCGGATTCTGTGCCTGTAGCGATGCGATACTCAGTAACATCGCCATTAAAACGCCGTGCTTTCTCATGCGTATGTTTTTTATGGTTAGTAATATGCAAAGATATAGGAATTTACCCGGGCCTCAGGATTGTCCCCCTAAATTAGGGGGACGAGCGAAGCGGAGGGGGTATTTTTGAGCAGACCATCGTACCACCTCCCCCTCTTTGAGGGGACTCCTCCTAACCTAGGAGGAGAATTTCAAGGCGGGTAAACATCTATATTATTACCTGTTTTTTATGGCAAAGATAATGCAAACGAGTGAATAAAGCTTGCTTTATTTCCAACGAGTGCAGCTTATCTTCGCTATTTGTAGCAAAGATAATGCATGTTCCCGCTTTTTGCAACCCATGCAAGCCATTTCTTTCGTGTGTGCCATCGGCAAACGTCCAAAAAACAGACGCTGTGGCTGATGGTCATCCTATAGGGACGAATGCCCCCATCTTGGGACAAGTGCGAAACCTTTGCGTTCCTATTTGTTGTAATTTTGCGCCGTTGAAAAAGAACGGTTTTTAAGATTTATAGATAAATGAAAATCAAAGACAGCAACGTGCTTATCACCGGAGGAGCTTCGGGAATAGGTAAAATTATGGGCCGCATGGCCTTGGAGAAGGGTGCAAAGTGTCTCATCATTTGGGATATCAACGAGGCAAACATCGCCACCACCATAGAGGAGTTTACTCCCATTGGTCGGGTGAAAGGCTACCGTGTCGATGTGGGCAACATCGAAGCCATCCGCGAAGCCTATGCCATCGCAGTGAAGGAGTGCGGCGACATCGATATCCTCATCAACAATGCCGGCATCATTACCGGAAACAAGACCTTCGACCAGGTCGACATCGCCGAGATCGACCGCACCATGCTCATCAACGCCGTTGCCCCCATGTATGTAGCGCGAGAGATACTCCCCGATATGCTGCGCCGTCGTCAGGGCCACATCTGCAACATCACCTCGGCAGGCGGCATGCTGGGTAACCCACGCATGGCGGTATATGGCGCCAGCAAATGGGCTGCCATCGGATGGTCCGAATCGGTGCGCATCGAGTTGCAGGAGCAGAAGAGCAAGGTACGCGTCACCACCGTCGCACCCTATTATATAAATACAGGCATGTTCGACGGAGTGAAGTCGCCCATTATCCCCATTCTCGACCCCGAAAATACAGCCCGGAAGATACTCCGCGCCGTCGAGAAAAACCGCATCTTCCGCGGTATCCCCTTCGGCCTGCACTTCATCCGCTTCTGGCAGTTTATCCTCCCCATACCGGTATTCGACTTTTTCTTCGGTAAAGTATTTGGTATTTACCACACAATGGATAACTTTGTAGGACGAAAGTAATTATTTGCCAATTTAATTATTGAACAATTTGTCATATCCCATGATACCATCCATCATTGAATCGCAACGCGCCTACTTCCACAGTGGCGCCACACTTGATATCAGCTTCCGCCTTGGCATGCTGAAGAAGTTGCAGGCCGCCCTTGAGAAATGGGAGAAGCCCCTTGCCGATGCGCTATGGACCGACCTTCACAAATCCTACGAAGAGGCCTATCTCACCGAACTCAGCATCGTCAAGGGAGAGATTGCCAACCACCTCCGTAACCTCGCGAAGTGGAGCCGTCGCAAGCGCAAGCCCACCCCCATCAAGATGTTCCCATCGCGCAGCTACATCGTGAGCGAACCCTTGGGCAACACGCTTATCATAGCCCCGTGGAACTATCCCGTGCAGTTGCTGCTCAATCCCCTGGTGGGAGCCATATCGGCAGGCTGCACAGCCATGCTCAAGCCCTCGCCCTACGTGCCCACGGTGTCGGGTGTCCTGTCCGAGATGATAGCCGACACATTCGAACCCCACTACATCGCCCTCGTGCAGGGCAACCGCGATGTAAACCAAGCATTGCTCGCCCACCGTTTCGACCTCATCTTCTTCACCGGTAGCCCCTCACTGGGCAAGCTGGTAATGGAGGCAGCATCGAAGTACCTCACACCGGTCATCCTCGAGTTGGGCGGCAAGAGTCCCTGCATCATCGACCGCACGGCCGACCTCAAGCTCGCAGCCAAGCGCATAGCCTGGGGCAAGACACTCAACTCAGGGCAGACCTGCATCGCCCCCGATTACCTGCTCATCCACGAAGAGGTCAAGGAGGCCTTCATTGAAGCCTTTGCCAAGGCCGTGAAGGAGCTCCATGGCAACGACATAGGCACCAGCAAGCACTATGTGCGCATGGTCAACGACCGCGCGTTCGAGCGCGTCAAAGCATACCTTGCCGAAGGCGACATCCGCTACGGAGGCCGTGCGCGTGCCGACGAGCGTTTCATCGAACCCACCCTGCTCGATACCCGCATCAGCCTCTCCCATCCCCAGGCCGACGAGCTGGCCAATGCGAAAAGCGTACTCACCGATGAAATTTTCGGGCCCGTATTCCCGATGCTTACCTTCACCCACACCGACGAGGTGAAAGCTTACATCACCCGTCGCGAGAAGCCGCTGGCCTTCTACTATTTCGGCAACGAGGCCGCTGGCTGGAACATCATCCGTCACACCTCATCGGGTGGAGCCTGCATCAACGACACCATCATGCACATTGCCAACGAGCACGTACCGTTCGGTGGAGTCGGTAACTCGGGTATGGGTGCCTACCATGGCGAAGAGAGCTACCGCGCCTTCTCACACTACCGCACTGTAGTGGCCACAGGCACCTGGATAGACCTCCCCTTCCGTTATATGCCCTATCGTATGTTTGGCCTGGTGAAAAAGATTGTGTAAAAGTTCATTATTGGTCCCGTCCGGGAAACAGATATAAATCCACAAAGCCATATGACTTTGTGGATTTGTTATAATTCATAATACCCTACCCATTTTTTTCGCGCAGCTGCGACGGGGTGCAGCCATAGAAACTGCGGAACACACGGGTGAAATAGGCTGCATCGTCAAATCCACATCGCATGGCCACATCACTTACGCTTTGGCTTGTCGTTTCCAGTAGATCCTTGGCGCGTCCCATGCGCAACCGTAGTATGTACGATTGGGTGCTGTAGCCTGTAATGGCACGTATGTGTCGGTATAGCTTCGATGTGCTCGAGTACATCTTTTCGGCCAGCATCTCCACATTGAAACCCGGGTTGCTCATGTTGTCCAGTATAAGGCTGTTGAGCCGGCTAATGAACTTGCGGTCCTCGTCGGCCAGTTCCCAACTCTTGTCGGTCCCCTTCGTTGCCATCTGCGCAAAGCGCTTCTGTAGCATCTTGCGCTGTGCTATGAGGCGCTCCACATGTGTAGTCAGCTCCTCCGCATTGAAGGGTTTCTGCAGGTAGGCATCGGCACCATTCTCGAGCGCGCGTATGCGATCCTCGTCCTCTCCTCGGGCGCTCACCACCACGAGCGGTATGTGGCATAGGAGTTCTGAATTGTGCACTCGGTTGCACAGTTCGTAGCCATCCATCTCGGGCATCATCAGGTCGGTGATGATGAGGTCGGGGTGCTGCTCCTCGGCTGCGAGCAGTGCCTCGTATCCGTTGGCAGCGGTTCGCACATCGTACCGTTGTTGCAGCAGCGTAGCGATATACTGCGCTATGTCGGTATTGTCCTCCACTACCAGTATCATGCTGCGCTCTCTGCTCTGATTGTTGGCCTTGTCGTTCTCTTCGATGGGGAATAGTTGCGTAGCCTCCTCGGCCCCCTCTTGCCATACGGCGCTTTTGTTGATAATCTCTGCCGGTTGCCTGCGCGGCAATGTCAAGGTGAGCTCGGCACCTCCCTCGCGGCGGTTGCTTGCCGTGGCGGTACCGTTCATCTGCTCTGCCATCTGCTTCACGAAGGGGAGTCCCACTCCTGTACCTGTATATCCCGTGTTGTTGTTTGTTCCTTGATAGAAGAGTTCGAAGATGTGAGGCAGATCCTCTTTGGCGAATCCTCGTCCCGTGTCTGTTACGCGCATCACGATCCGCTCTGTTTCTTGCGTGAGTATTACCGCCACATATCCCTCCTCAGGGGTATACTTGAGGGCGTTTGAGAGCAGGTTGCGCAGTATCTTATCAATATATTCCGGTACGAAGCATGTATTTATCTGTGGTTCGTCGCAGTGGAATGCGAGGTTAACCCTTCTCATGCGTGCATAGTCGGTGTAGCCTATCACGGTGTTTTTCACATAAGTAGCCAAGTCTCCCTGATACCATTGTGCCTCTCCGGCTCCTGATGCCAGTCGGGTGATGTCGAGGAGTTGGTTCACCAAGTCCAGTAGGCTCTTGCCTTGTCGTTGTATCGTATCCAGGTACTGCTGTTCTTGGTTCTCCTTGGTGTTTCCCTGTTGTAGCTGTTTGCTCAGCCCGAGGATTACGGTGAGCGGTGTGCGGAATTCGTGGGTGATGTTGGTGAAGAAGGTCGTGCGCATGCGTTCCATGCGCTGCAGCATGCGTATGTTGTCGCGGCGTGTGCGCAGCACATACCACAGCAACGCTATCACAACCAATGCGCTCAGGGCCACTGCAACGGTCAAGTATAGTAGGGTACGTCGTGCTTTTGCCTCCTCTTCGTAGGCCGTGCGTATGCTCTCTACCTGCTGCAGGCTCTGTCCCTTCTCATAGTCCACATACGAGTCGCGCAGCTGTTGCTGGTTCTCGGCGTTGTATACGCTGTCGTTGTAAGCCACGCTCCGCTTATAGTGTGCCAGTGCTGCCTTGTGGTTTCCACACTGCTCCTCGTAGGTAGCCAGCATGCGGCAGGCCTCAGCCATGCGTCCGTGCGATTGGGTGGCATCGGCCATCGCTACTGCCTCTTGCAGGTAGGGGTAAGCCAGTGTGCGCTTGCCCTGCTGCATATATACGCGGGCTATGGCTATCGCAGCCTTCAGGGCGTGCCAGCTGTCATGGTTTCCCTGCATCAAGGTATATGCCTTGTGATATTCGACCAAGGCACTGTCATACTGCTCGGCAATCTCGTGCAGTCGTCCGAAGTGGTCGTGACATAGCGATATACCCAAGGTGGAGTTGGCTCTTTGGTTACTTTCCATCGAGCGGGTGTAGTATACTTTGGCCGAGTCGTACTGCTCGTAGCTCTCGTAGATGGCTCCCAGATTGGCATAGTTGATGGCCTGTCCCAGGTCGCTGCCTAGCTGAGTCTCGCCAGCCAGTGCCCGGCGGAAGGCCCTCTCGGCCACCTTCATGTCACCCATGCTCAAGTGTATGTTACCTATGCCGTTGAGCGATACCACACGGTTCTTCACGGCCCCATAGCTGCTCTTGTCGCTATAGGCTTCGCAATGTTCCAGTGCCTTATAGTGGTGTAGCGATGCCTCTTTGAGTTCGCCCAGTCGTCGGTAGTCGGTACCCAGGTTGTTGTATGCCTGCACTATCTCCGGTGTGTCTACAGCCATCACGGCATATTCCAGTGCTTTGTTGTGTGCAGCCAGTGCCTCGGCATAGGCCGCCTTGTTGCGGTGGTTGCGTCCCAGTGCGTTGTAGGCCAGGCACAGCCCATAGTAGTTCTCCTCCTGGGTATATTTCTCAATATATAGGTCCAGTGAGTCGCTCTTCTGCACACGGTTTACAGCAGCTTTTATCTCCTGTTTCTCCTCCTCGGAATAGTCTGTTGTGGTACCGTTACATGCGCATAGCGCTACAGTCAGTATGATCAGCAGCCTACTGACTATTTTATTGGGGGGGTAAAATATTGAAATCCAGCATATTGCATAATTTGCTATTTTGTAGATTGTAATTTGCTATAGAGTCTTTCCCTACAAAGGTAATACAATTCTGCGAATTATGTGTCGGATCAGTTCCTCATTCCCGAAGGAGTGTTGCCATGGTGCTGTTTGAATACGCGGGAGAAATAGGAGGTGTCTTCAAACCCGCTGGCCATAGCCACATCAGCGACGGGCATTCTCGTGGTGAGCAGCAATTCGCGTGCGTAGGTCATTCTTCTGTCCAACAAGTATGTTGTAGCCGTCTTTCCAGCCAGCTGTTTCATCCGTCGGTCCAGTTGCGTGCGCGACAGGTGCAGCACCTGTGCTATGGTAGCAGCGGTAAACTCACTCTTTTCCATGTTGCGTGTGATGAGTTGGTCTACATGGGCTAAAAACACGTTGTCGGGCACTTCGTCTAACTTTTCCAGCGTTATACCGGCTATTTCGGGCTTCATACGCAGGGTTTGCTCCTGTTGCAGTTTCGCCTGCAGCTGTTCAATCTTTTCTATCAGTGTCTTCCGGTCATGTCGGGCCTGTATGAGCATCCATGCGAGCATAGCCACTACCACCAACAGCAAACCGATGATTGCTGCTGGCAGGTAATGGATGATGTAGCTCGTGGTCATAGTTTAATATGTTGTGTTTTGTATGGTTGATTGGGCTCATTCCTTGATCAGCTCCTTCAGGGGTGTAGCCAGGTGTCTCTCCTCGGGCTTTACAACGATGGGTACCCAGGGTGCCGATGCGTTCGTGCGGTATTTGCGCACAAGCGGTATCAGTCCGCCGTCATACTCCAATGTCTTGAATGTCTTCGTTGCACCATAGTACTCCTTACCGTCTACGTAGATGAGTGCGCGGTAGCAGTACTCCGTGCCTGGCTCCAGGTACACATCCACAGAGATGTTCACACCGTCCTGTGTGAGGTCTGTGATACGGGTTACGTTGGTGCTTGCTGTGCCCTGCTTGAGGTCACTCTCATGCTCCTTGGTCACCAGGTCGAAGGCCGGGTATATGGTATTGTAGTTCTCGCTCTTCATCTCTGCCAGAGCAGCATCGCTGATAGTGGCTTTGAGTGTCACCATGGCATCCTCTACTACAGCGTCCTTGGTTTCTATCTGGAATATGGTAGGTGTGGTGAATGACTTCACTTCCGATGCTCCCTCCTCCTCGATGTTATACAGCACAGCAGCATAGTAATACTTGGTCTCCTCTTCCAAATCCTTGATAGTGGCTTTTACCTTGGTTGATGAGATGGAGGCCTCCACAAACTGACTTGTTCTGTTCTTTACCTTCGTCGAACTGGTGCCATAGTAGAAACGTATCGTATAAGGGTTTCCTCTATTTACTTCGTCCACGATGTATTGCGATACGGTGGCCTCCACTGTTGCCGTATTGGACTTTACCACTGCATCTTTCAGCGTAATACCATAACCGTCATCCGTCTTGAACTGAGCTGTCTCACTTGTTATCTCCTTTGAGGTCCCCAGTTCCTGGTCATAGTAGATGGTGCCTACTCTGTAATAGTAAGTGGTATTCTGCTCCAGCTCCTTCGCCTTGAATGAGACTAGCATCTCATCATCGATTTCCAATATATCCTGTACGTCCAAGCCAGTGATGTCCGTTTCGGCCAACTTGTTCTTATCCTTGGCTACATAGAATTTCATGTCTTGATGGTTGTCATAAATCCTTTTCAGTACGGTGGCGGTTAGAGTCGCATAGAACTTATCTTCCGTATTGTAACCAGCCTCTGCTTTCAAGTCATAGATAGGCGCAGGGGTAGTAAATGTTTTTGATTCTTTTGAATATCGCTTCGAGTCACTTATGCGTGCATACGCCTTCACAGTGTAGGTTGTCGATGGCTCCAGCTCTGTAGCTGTGAGCGAGAAGATGCCGATTATCCCTGCGCAATTGCCTTCTATCGTCTTCACTACTCCTGTCGCAGTGTTTTCGTATTCAAATCCCACCAGCCAATGCTCCTGGCCCGACAGGTCTGCCGAGATTTCAGCATTGAGGGTTGCCGATGAGTAGGACACCTCTGTAGCATCCAGCGTAATAGGTGTACGACTATCCAATGGGGTAAACGTCTTCACATCGCTGTAGCTTGTCTTATCGTCTTTCTTGTAGTAGGCTCTTACCTGGTGGTTATAGGCAATTTCGTATCCGGGATTTTCAATGACGGCCGAGAGATTCTGTCCATCCAGTTCTGCCACCACATTGGTCCAGGTGTCACTTGTAGACTCCTTGTATTCAAATCCTATCACGGTGTTCTCATCCATATCATCTGTTGCAGCCTTGCATATTTGTGCTTTGAGAGTCACAGTCTCATGATTTTCCATGATAGGATCCCTGATCTCCACATAGTACGGCACATACACCCCTTGCTTAAACACACCATCACTTATGTTGTCACTGACAGCAACAAGGTCGTATACGGGGTATAGGTCATAGGTGCGTCCCATCCTGAGAGGAATTTTACCTTTCTGACCGGTCAAAGTTTCCAGGCAACCTATCTCTCCGATTTTAGTCTTGCTGTACCACTCCTTGCTGTTGACGTCATAAGCCCACATGTAGAAGTCTGCAGGCATAAGGGAGGGAGTAGCACCGCGAACGGCAATCTCTGCCTCTCTGTCGTTTCCCGAATACGAAGAGAGGATCTTGCATTCATTCAAGGGACTCTCTCTATCAATAGAAGGTGAGGGGCTTGCCTGCCAACTCATGTAATCATGTTCCAAAGTGACTCCTACATTAGAGTCTACGTAAGGACCGTTCGAGCCTTCATCTTTCGAATCTTTCTTGATTTCAAACCCTGCGCGTACACCTGTCGATATCTTCACGTAGTTGTCATTGTCATAGCTCTTATACGCATTGAGCAGGTCTTCGATACTGGGGTTGTCATTTCCTCCTGCATCCACAAGGGTCATCTTCAGTTGCCCGCTGGCCTCTATTAAATTAATGTACAGTTTCACCGACACGTCGTGTCCAAAAGCCGTCGCTTCGGCTTCTACGCCAGCTCTGAATGCAGCCAATGCAGCCAATGTCAGTGTGATATTGTCCCATTCAGGCCCCGACACGCTGCCACCGCGTGCAAACTCATACTCTTCTGTTTCGGGATTCTCAAGATAAGAAAAGTTGCCTTTGAATTCAGAATATCCTAACGAGACATTCAATGCTATACTTCCCTCTGCATATAGATATAGGCCAGCAAGACCATTGTCCAAGCTTGTAGAGAATGGACATGAAATTTCCTGTATTGTCCATCCTACCCCCGGAATAGGTAGAGCGGCATTTCCACCTACCTTAACCTCAAAGGAGCCCTGGGGTTTTATATAGGTCGTGAATCTGATTCCTCTTTTCTCCACTCCCGAAACAAACACATTGACATTGGCCTTGAAACCAAATTCGCCCGAGAAGTTCAGTCCGACCTCGGCATCGAACGGTCCTGCCTTAAAATCTTTTTTTAAGGAAAGGTTCAATGGCTCCACCAATTTGAAGTCAGCCTCCCAATCCTGCACCTCTTCTGCCTTCGCTCTGAGTGGCTCTACCACTATGCCGCGTCTTATGCGCTGCACTTTCGAAATCTCACGCACCTGCTCCTCATATTCTTCTGTGCGTCCTCCACCTCCAGAATAGATGATATGCTGGTAGAAGTCCTTCAGTCGCTCGATCTTGGGGTCACACACCATGACGATTTCCGTAGCACTCTGGTTCATCTCGAGCACCGTACCCACAAAACCTACGCGCAGTGGCTCCTCGAAGATGTTACACACTACCTTCTGTCCCACTACAGGCAGGGGCAGGGATATACCAACATTGAAATGGATAGTCGTATTGCTATCCACCTGCGCTATATAGGGGAAGTACTCCTCCGTGATGACAAATACGCCTGGCTGCATCACTGGCGCTGGCTGATACATCAGGATACTGTCTACCGTCTGCATCACCACATAAGTGGAGTCATTGTCCACTCCTCCCTTAATCTCCATACCTACGGGCGAGTAGTACTCATTGCCCAAGGTGTCAATAGCGGTAAAGGTAATCTCCCACTCATTACCCTCCTCAAAGGGAATATGCATATCCTCATTGCGCATGACATACATAATACCCGGATCATGATCCTCCTTAAGTTCCTGTGCCTTCATCTGGGGAATAGCCATCCACAGCACCGCTGCCATGGCTACGATATATTGCATGGTACGTTTCATCACTTTCTGATTTTAAGGGTGTGTTCATTCACTTTGGCTACATATACGCCTTCGGGGAGGAAGCCGAGACTCAGTGCATAGGGTTCCTCCACGTAGTCACTATATACCATTTTACCCTGAGCATCCACGATGGTGAGTTGTTCGCCCTCCAGGGTAGCATGCACACGTAGCTCTCCTAATTTGTACTGCAACATCGATGCGTGAGGATCCTCGCTGTTGTAGTCCAGAAGCTCGATACCTGTAACATCTTGTATCAGTTTCATCACGGCAATCTCTTCACGCTTGAATTGGTAGAAACATTTCTTGCCCGTAATATCCACCACGAAGTAGGCATCCGTGCCATTACCTATAGCATACGAGTGCATCTTCGATCCATGCTCGATGGGTATTTCATACGTGTTGCCATCGTGCAGTTTCAGGTACACATGGCTGTACATCTTCACCTCGTCCTGAGCCCAGTTTGCTATGGCCAGAGTGAGGGTCATCATCACTGTAAATAGTCTTTTCATATCGTTATTTTTTGTTTTGTTAGTCGGTAGAGAATATGCCATTTTTACAAATGCAAAATTACGAAAACCGCCCTTTCGTGGTTAGGACTTTTCGTGCAATCTGTTGCGAAAATAATCCTATTTATAATAGGATGGATTAGGACTTTTCCGACACCGTTTACACACAATATATTATTATATAATATATAACTGCTGCGAAATTGTCCTAATCACCATCCATCACATCAGCAGCATTTTCCGAACACCGACGAACGAAGAAAACTTTAGTTTTCCCGAGGAGTGCTGCCTGCATCCTTTAACTTTAGTTCCACCAAGGAGTTTCAAGCTTTCTTACAATCACACCGCGAGCGCAGCCAAAGCTCAACAACGAAGTTGTTAATTCACAAACAAACAATCCCCACCAGTCTCACGACTCGTGGGGACACTAACCCTTAAAATATGGTAACAATATAGAAATTGGCGACTCTCAATCTCTTCAGCACGCGGATTTCACGAATTTTCTTTTTCAACACGAATTTAGACACGGTTACTCACTTGCTTGACAGCGCAAGTCAAGCGGCATGCCGCAACGTTAACGAAAACGATAACGAAAACGGACAATATCAAGCATCAATCACTTGACAGCGCAAATCCGACGGAACATAACTTATATGTATCCACCTTCCGTCACCCTCCCAGATCAACTGGGTGAAGCGTATCTTCCCCTGCTGCTGCATCTGCTGTATGAGGTTGAACAACCTGCGGTGATCCTCCTTGTTGCCTGCGATGATATCTGCAGCGCAGCCCAGCAGGTGGTGGCTGTTCTTCACGCCACCCACCAAGGCATTCAGTTCCTTGCAGCGGTAGCCACTGCTGACCACTATCGGCTCACCCCACGCCTCGCGAATGGGGTCGAGCAGGTGGTCTACTAATACGTGCAACAGATGGTATGCGCACTTCGATGGGCGATTGTCGATGCCCTCGCGCAGCGCGGTAGCGCTGGCGGTGAGTTCTTCTACGCTAAAATATTTCATTTCTTATAAATCTAAATCATGATTACTTGCCTCGCGGAATAATTGTCTCACGCGAATCTCGCGAAAAACGCGAATTCTAATTCAATAAACAGACTCCCATCGGCACGTTATAATCTCGCAGAATCACGCTTGTTTCACTCGCGTGTGTCGGCATATGGCCGAATGTATACATCCCGGATGGCAAGCTGCGAGCCCTCTGCGATGCAGCTAATTTGGTGAGATTTGCGAGATACGCGTGAGAACAAAAATTGTGTGAGGTCATGCGATAAGTGTGAGTGCGCTGCCGAGGAGCAGCAGCGCACGGAGTAGCGATCTCATGGCTTACATGCAACTTGCCAAGCCCAGCGAACCGGCCAAGGCGGTGAGTACAGCGATGATTACT
>JAZRDT010000093.1:0-4724 GCA_045660385.1 Bacteroidaceae bacterium
ACCTCATTGAAAGAGATCAGCGTCTCCGTGCGAGCCAAGCCCAACGGCAACAGCTTGTCATGGATCACGCTGCGCAGAGCCGAGTTGTCCCTCACATACATCTTGATGAACATATCATACTTACCCGTAGTGTAATGACACTCTACCACCTCAGGTATCTCGCGCAGGGCCTCCACGATGCGGTCAAACTCGGAGGGGTCCTTGAGATACAATCCCACATAAGCACACGTCTCTAGGCCTATCTTGAAGGGGTCGACCCTAAACTCAGAGCCATTGAGCACGCCCAAGCTTATCAGCTTCTGTATACGCTGATGGATAGCGGCTCCAGACACATTACACTCACGCGCCACCTCCAGAAAGGGGATGCGGGCATTATTAGCTATCAGCTTAAGAATTTGGATGTCCAATTCATCCAGTTGAACATGTCCCATTGCACAAATATCTTTTCTTTACAAAAAAGAGCGGGCAAAAGCACCCGCTCTTTCATTGTCGTATCGTAATTGAATTACTGACGCTTACCTGCTGAATATACAATGTTCAGCGCCCATGCCTCACGCAATGCCATCTTTACGTCGGTCACGATACCCATCTGAGTATCCTGGTCGATCTTCAATGACACCTTCATGAAGGGCTTATCGCGCTCGCTCATTGCCTCACGCTCCTGGTAGATATATTCACCAATAGCATCAACCTCAGCAAAGTCGTCATTGAGCTGGATACGTGTACCGGTACCCATCTTTGAGCGGAACTCCTTAGTAGGCTTACCGATGTATACGTATGAAATCAATGACTTCTTTTCCAACTTCTCAATCTCGGTACCCTTCGGAGTCTGGAACTCTACCTTGAGTGTTACCTCACGCATTGAGGTTACCATCATGAAGAAGAACAGGATACTGAAGATCAAGTCAGGGAGTGACGAGGTATTCAGTTCAGGAACTTCCTTGCTACCATTCTTGTTAAATTTTCCCATGATTAGTTTCCTCCATACTTTTTAGGTTCAGCCTCTGAAATCTTCATCGGGTACACACCTCTGATTGCCAAAGCCTCATCAGACTCGGGATCGAGATGTCTGTAGTACTTACCAAACTTCTCACGTGCCAACTCGTCGCGGAGCTCATTGTATGCTGCCATCAACTCGTTCTGAATCTGGAAGTATACGTCGTAGCTTGTACTACGGTCGGTCTGCACTGAGATAATGTGGTTCTTGGTTACAGGATATGCACCTAAGATGGGCAGAGGGGGATCAGCCGGGTGGAACTCCGGCATGTTTGCCTTATTCTCAGGATTGGCGATGAACTCCTTAGCGATCTCGCGCAAGTCTTCGGGCTTAACGTCCGTAACTGTCACGCGCTTTGACTCATCTCCGTAGTAGTACATGATTTCGTTGTTCATATTTACTGATACAACGAGAACATTACGACCTTTCACCTTTACGTCCTCTTCCTGCTGGTTAGGATCTGGTGGGTTGGGCAAGCGGCGCACCAAACCGGTATCCGTATCCATTGATGTTGTAATCAAGAAGAAGATCAACAAGATGAATGAGATGTCGGCCAACGAGCTACCATTCAATCCAGGAACTTTTCTTTTCTTCTTTGCCATAAATTAAATTCTCCTATAAATTATGACTTTTTACTTCTTGAAAATACCGGTCAAGCCTACGATCAATGCCAATGCAGTAACACCGAGCAATGCGTATACGGTGTAGATGATGGCATCGGTAGCCTGCAACCAGAATGCATCTTCGTAAAGACCTGTACCAGTCATGATGGGAGCGGTGCTACCCAAGAACCATGAAACTACCAATACGGGGATGAACAACCACAAGCCGATAGTTGCAAGGGCCTTACCCCAAGCCGGCATGTTAGAATCAATCTTACCACCCTTTGCAGTCACAGCACCTACCAATGTGCAAACACCACAGATAGCTGCGAGAGCATACATCCAGTACATCAAAAGATCTGTATACTGGGGTGATTTGTAGAAGCCACTGGGGAGTGACTCCTGGTTTCCGAATCCAACGCAGAAGAACAATACCAACACAACTGCCGAAACAGCGATCAGTATGTAATATACGATGGATGCTATTTTACTCGCTTTCATTTGTTTTCTCTGTTAATGTTAATTACTTCTTCAAGTTGTACTTCATGATCAAATCCAAGAGAGTGATAGAGCTGTCCTCCATATCGGTGGTCAAAGACTCAATCTTAGAAAGGATGAAGTTGTAGAAAATCTGAAGAACGAGAGCAACGATAATACCGAAGATAGTGGTAATCAAAGCCACCTTCATACCGCCGGCAACAACAGTGGGGCTGATATCACCTGCCTTCTGGATGTCGTCGAACGCCATAACCATACCGATCACAGTACCCAAGAATCCGAGTGAGGGAGCCATAGCAATGAAGAGAGTTACCCATGAGCAGTTCTTCTCGAGAGCAGCTGACTGTACGCCACCGTAAGATACTACTGAACGCTCTACTACATCGAGACCCTCGTCGATACGCAAGAGACCCTGGTAGCAGATTGAAGCCACGGGACCGCGTGTATTGCGGCAAATCTCCTTAGCACCTTCTACATCACCCTTAGCCAAAGCAGCCTCGATAGCAGCCATGAGCTTCTTGGTGTTAACCTCAGCGAGGCTCAAGTAGATAATACGCTCGATACAGAAAGCCAAACCAAGAACCAATGCAATAGCTACCAATGACATGAAGCTAGCATCACCCTCGATGAACTTTGTCTTAAGAGCCTTGTGCATACCTACAACCTCCTCCTCTACGGGAGCAACTTCTGCGGGTGCCTCAACTGCTGCTGAATCAGTTGCTACTGAATCAACTGCTGCTGAATCAACTGTCTCTGTTTGTGGAGCTGCTGCATCCTGAGCAACCACTGTCTGTGTGAATCCTACTGAGAGGATACCGAACATTGCAACTACTGCAAAAATCTTTTTCATTGTGTTTTTACTTTTAATTAATACTATTATTTATTTAAATTGTTTCTATCTCTCTATCTCATGTCAGCGGAAAGAAGGGGATTCGAACCCCTGATACGCTTTTGACGTATACACGCTTTCCAGGCGTGCCTCTTCAACCACTCGAGCACCTTTCCAAAGGCTTCAACTCACGACACTTTCTCGGAAAACGGCTGCAAATTACGAATAATTTTTGTAATTCGCTCCATTTTCAGCTACAAAAGTATTGATTTTTTTCATAGCAGCCATAAAAAACGCAATTATTCTTCAAAAAAAGTTATTTTTAGCCCTTCGGTAAAACATTTTTTTAACAATTCCCGCCTTTTTGAGCAAAATATTTGCACGATAGTAGGAGAATTCAAAGCAAAGGCATACCTTTGTGTCAGCATAAGACGTTTAATATAATAAAAGGTATAACTATGAAGGAATTTTTGAAGTACACCTTGGCCACTATCGTTGGTTTGGTGGCATTCGTAATTGTGATTTCGGTAATCAGCATCGTGTCTATCGTGGGCGTTGCTGCATCGGCTGAGAAGACGACGGTAGTGAGTGATAGCTGCATCTTCAAGCTGGAGCTGAAGGGTACTGTCACTGAGCGTTTGGCTGAGAACCCCTTCGCTTCGCTGATGTCAGAGGAGCAGACTGCACTGGGACTCGATGACGTACTGGCAAGCATACAGAAGGCTGGCGAGAATGACTACATCAAGGGCATCTACCTGGAAGCAGGAGGCCTCATGGCTAGCCCTGCCAGCACGGAGGAGATCAGAAACGCGCTCATCCGCTTCAAGGAGACGGGCAAGTTCGTAGTGGCATACGGCGGCACCTACACGGAGAATGACTACTATATATGTAGCGTGGCCGACAAGGTGATACTCAATCCCCAGGGCCTGGTGGACTGGCACGGTGTGGCGTCACAGACGATATACTACAAGGACCTGCTGGCACAGCTGGGCGTAGAGATGGAGGTATTCAAGGTGGGCACCTACAAGTCTGCCGTAGAGCCTTTCACATCTATGGAGATGAGCGAGGAGAATCGTGAGCAGATAACTGCCTATACCTCTTCGATATGGAACAATATGGTGAAGGGCGTATCGCAGTCGCGAGGCATCTCTCCCGAGAAGCTGAACGAGTGTGCTGACCGCTACATGGCATTCGTCTCTCCCGAGGAGACCTTGGCTGCAGGCTTGGTAGACACACTGCTCTACATGGACGGCACAAGAGACTATCTGAAACAACTGATGGGCGCCGACGAGGATGAGGGCCTCTATGTGCTCTCAATCGATGAGGTGAAGAACATCCAGAAGAATGTTCCTCTGGACAAGAGCGGCAACATCATCGCGATGTACTACGCTGAGGGACAAATCGTAGATGTGCCCTCTGCAGGAAACATGGGCACCACTCCCGAGATCGTGGGCGAGAAGGTATGTAGGGACTTGAGAAAAATACGCGACGACGAGACAATAAAAGCAGTAGTGCTGCGCGTCAACTCACCGGGCGGAAGTGCCTACGCATCAGAGCAGATATGGAATGAGGTGGTCAAGCTCAAGGAGAAGAAGCCCGTCATCGTATCTATGGGTGACTACGCTGCATCGGGAGGATACTATATCTCATGCGCTGCCGACACTATCATCGCACAGCCTAACACGCTCACTGGCTCAATCGGCATCTTCGGCATGTTCCCCAATCCGCATAAGCTCATCACCGACAAGCTGAAGCTGAACGTAGAGACCGTGAAGAGCAACAAGCATGCCGACTTTGG
>JAZRDT010000094.1:0-4165 GCA_045660385.1 Bacteroidaceae bacterium
CGAGTTTGCCAAGGAGATTGCTACTGGTGAGATCAATCACGTAGCCGCAGAGAAGGGGCTGGCTACCGTGGCTATCGTGGGCGAGAACATGAAGCACACCCCCGGTATCGCAGGTAAGCTCTTCGGCACCCTAGGTCGCAACGGTATCAACGTCATTGCCTGTGCACAGGGAGCATCAGAGACCAATATCTCATTCGTGGTAGATGCCACCTGGCTGCGCAAGACACTCAACGTGATACACGACTCGTTCTTCCTCTCTGAATACCAAGTGCTCAACCTCTTCATCTGTGGCGTGGGCACCGTGGGTAGCAGCCTCATTGAGCAGATACGCCAGCAACGCGAGAAGCTGATGCTCGAGCGCGGCCTCATGCTCAACGTGGTAGGTATCGCCAGCGGACACTATGCCGTGTTCAGCCGCGACGGCATCGACCTCAACGACTATCGCGAGACCCTCAAGGCAGGTGGCGAGAGCAACCTCGAGCGCCTCAAACGCGAGGTCATCGGCATGAACATCTTCAACTCGGTGTTCGTTGACTGCACCGCCAGCGATGAGGTGGCAGCCCTATACCAGGATTTCCTCAATCACAACATCTCTGTGGTGGCAGCCAACAAGGTAGCCGCATCGTCACAGTATGAGAACTATAAGGAGCTGAAGCAGACCGCCCGTCGCCGTGGCGTGAAGTTCCTCTTCGAGACCAACGTAGGTGCCGGCCTTCCCGTCATCAACACCATCAACGACCTCATCAATAGTGGCGACAAGATACTGCGCATCGAGGCCGTGGTGAGCGGTACCCTCAACTTCATCTTCAACACCATCAGCGAAGACATCAAGCTCAGCGACACCATCCGCCTGGCCAAGGAGAAGGGCTACAGCGAGCCCGATCCCCGTATCGACCTCTCAGGAAAGGATGTCATCCGCAAGCTCGTCATCCTCGCTCGTGAGGCAGGCTATCCAATCGAGCAGGACGATGTGGAGAAGAACCTCTTCATCCCGCAAGAGCTGTTCGATGGTTCGCTCGACGACTTCTGGGCCAACGTACCCTCGCTCGATGCCGACTTCGAGGAGCATCGTCAGCGCCTCGTGGCCGAGGGCAAGCGTTGGCGTTTCGTGGCACGTCTCGATGAGGGCAAGGCATCCGTATCGCTGCAGGAGGTCAACCAGTGGCACCCCTTCTACAACCTTGAGGGAAGCAACAACATCATCCTCCTCACCACCGAGCGCTACAAGGAGTATCCCATGATGATTCAGGGCTACGGTGCCGGTGCCAGCGTTACAGCAGCCGGAGTCTTTGCCGACATCATGTCGATTGCTAATATTTAGTAGACCCCTTCAGTCCTTCGGACAGCTCCCCCTCTATGGGGAGCACCATTCGGGGTGTCACTTTTTTTAGGTTCAACGAGTTAGAAATTCCTTCCCTCGGAATATTGTCCGGATGGCGCTCCCCATAGAGGGGGAGATGCCCAAGGGCAGAGGGGGTCTCTATGAAATATCTCATCATCCTCGGTGACGGTATGGCCGATTGGCCCGTACCCGCCTTGGGCAATAAGACACTGTTGCAATATGCCCACACCCCTCATATGGACCGCCTGGCCCGTATGGGACGCACGGGTATGCTCCGTACCGTGGCCGATGGCTTCCATCCCGGCAGCGAGGTGGCCAACATGTCCGTCCTTGGCTACGACCTCCATGAGGTATACGAGGGTAGGGGAGTGCTCGAGGCCGCCAATATCGGTGTCGACCTTGCCCCCGATGAGATAGCTGCCCGCTGCAACCTCGTGTGCATCGAGGGTGACATCCTCAAGAACCACTCTTCAGGACACATCACCACCGAGGAGGCCGATGTGCTTATCCAATACCTGCAACAGCACCTGGGCGATGAGCGCGTACGCTTCCATACCGGCGTGCAGTACCGCCACCTGCTCGTCATCAAGGGCGGCGACAAGCGCCTGCATTGCACCCCACCTCACGATGTACCCCTGCAGCCCTTCCGCCCCCTGATGGTCAAGGCCGAAGTGCCCGAGGCGCAAGCCACGGCCGACTTCGTCAATGACCTTATCCTGCGCTCACAAGAGTTGCTTGCCCAGCACCCGCTCAACAGGCAGCGTATCGCCGAGGGCAAAGACCCCGCCAATAGCATCTGGCCCTGGTCGTTCGGCAACCGCCCCCATATGCGTCCCCTCAGCGCCATGTATCCGCAGCTGCAGCGCGGCTCGGTCATCTCTGCCGTAGACCTCATCAATGGCATCGGCCACTACGCCGGCCTGCGCCGCATCACCGTAGAGGGAGCCACGGGACTTTACGATACCAACTACGAGAACAAGGCCGCAGCAGCCATCGAGGCCCTCAAGACCGACGACCTCGTATACCTCCACATCGAAGCCAGCGATGAGGCCGGTCACGAAGGCGATGTAGAGCTCAAGCTGCGCACCATCGAGAATCTCGACCACCGTGCCGTGGGTCCCATCCTCGAAGCCCTCGAGCAGTGGAGCGAACCCGTCACCATCGCCATCCTTCCCGATCATCCCACTCCCTGTGCTCACCGCACCCACACCGCCGAGCCCGTGCCCTTCCTCATCTACCGCCCCGGCATCGAGCCCGACGACGTGCAGACCTTCGACGAGGTAGCCTGCCAGCAGGGCGCCTATGGCACATTGGAGAAAGATGAGTTTATCCGCGCACTACTGGCATAGCCATTTAGAATCTGTTGGATTTTATTTACTTGAACATGGATTACCCGTGATTGCCATGAATACTTCTTTTGTATTCGTGCAGCATGAATATTATTTGTGGTAATTCATGGGGCATTTATGGCCATTTGTGTTAACAAGATTAATCAGCGGGTCTCTTGACAGCAAGGGCTCCACATACTCCCCTATGCAATTACATTTTTGCCGCCTGGCAGTTTTTTGTTGCAGTTGTATAGTGCCTTCTATGATGATTTACAGGGCATTTGTTCCTATTCTAAGGTTATGCTTTTCACTACCTTCGCGAAGGTAGCGTACTATCCTCGCGAAGGTAGTGCTCTATCTTCGCAAGGGTAAAGTATTCTCCCCGCGAAGAGAAAAACTTTTGTATGGTTTATTCTCTGAAAATCAGTGGTTTGCTTTGCTTCGTTTCTTACTGCTGATTTTATTGATTAGCATAATGTGGAATAGTACTGTATATTTTTCATACTACGCGCTTCGCTTATAACGCCCCCGCCCTATGGGCACCCCCTCTATAAACAGAGGGGGAGTGATAAAAACATGCCAGGTGGCAAAAATATAATTGTGTAGACCCTTATTCTTTCATTATGAAAACGTTGCAGCGGCGCTAAAGTAAAACCTGCCAACCTCTTTTGGCAGGTTTTTGAAGGCGGATGCAAAACATGCCAGGGGGTGTTGGCATGAATTGTAGGAAAAGGTTTTCGTCATCGTTTTCGTACAACCTTGGTTGTTTATTCAGAATTATTCTTAACTTTTAGTGCTATGCATTGAATAATATACTGCGTCTCGGGATAAAAAATAAAGAAATTATTTTGTTCTTGCCTCGGTTTGCATTAAATTTGCGGTATACGCCAATAAAATGTGTAAATGATGAAAGATCTAAATAGACTAAAAGTAGTATTGGTTGAACAAAAGAAAACCGGGAAATGGCTTGCCGAACAACTTGGCAAAGACCCCTCAACTGTTTCTAAATGGTGCTCAAACAAGATGCAACCTTCTTTGGAGATGCTGGTGAATATTGCAAAGGTGTTAGATGTTGACACCAGAGAACTAATCGTTGTTACGAAGCAATAACTATGGGTACGAACTTCTTTACAAATGAAAAAGAGAATACTCTTCTTGAGAAAATAGAGGGTGTATTCAAATACAAAAAAGTGCATTTCTTTGATGCGCTCGTAGGCTATTTCCGAGCGTCAGGCTATTTTCGTATCAGGAAGTTTATACAACAAACTCCCAAAATTCGCATTTTGGTTGGTATCAATGTAGATAAACTCACTTATCAAGCAAATCAGCAGGGCTTACTTTTCAATCCTAATGCAGAGCAGTCTCAAGAGGAGTTCTTTAATGATATTAAGCACAATATACAAGAGGCAAAATATGATAAAGAAGTCGAGGATGGAATGTATCAGTTTATAGAGGATATCGTGACAGGCAGAATAACTATGCGTATCCATCCTAA
>JAZRDT010000095.1:0-18863 GCA_045660385.1 Bacteroidaceae bacterium
ACACAAGGCTCATCGGCCTCGGGCACTGCATAGTCGGTGAGCGAATAGCCCGAAAGGCCGAAAGGCAGTTCTGAGAGTTCAGGCTCAGTTGGCTGTTCAAGAACTTCTGGCTGAGGTTCGCATGCGAGGAACAACCCGATAACGAGAGATACAGAAAGTAATAAGAAAGGGGTGCGCTTCATGAATGAGAAGTTAGGATTTAGTAGTTAGGAGTTGCTTACCGATAAGCAGTTATCATTACAACCCAGAGCTGTCTTTTCTTGATTAGCGACCTAAGGCCCGATCAAAGGCCTTAGGCCAAAAGGGGCACCCACTGAGGGCACCCCTATAATGAATGATTCAAGTCTATTACTTGATAGAACCTGTACCAGCGTTGAAGTCGAGAGTAACCTTCTGACCTTCAGTAGCAGGAACAGCCTCCTGATCGTTACCACCAGCGCGGTATACGATAGCACCATCATAGATGTTGAACTCCATCTGCCACCAGTCTGAAGTAGGTGTAGAGAGAGTTGCATACATTCTGAGGTTACCAGCAGCCTTAGTTGTTGCTTCGAGAACCTGACCGTTGGCTACGAACTTGTTGGCCTCGACGCCACCGTCCCAACCGCCGAAGCAGTCGCCCATACCATATACGTTGGCGGGCTCTACGATAACGCGGCTGTTCTCAAGGTCTACATAAAGCATATAGATGCCGTCAGCCTCTACCATGCAGTTGCCAGGAACGATGTAACCGCTGTCGTTACCCTGTCCGGTGAAGTCGCCATTCCATTCGCGAAGTGCGCAGAACTTGAACTCTGTAGCTGTGGTCATGTGACGGATAGCCCAGAAGTGACCGGGGTGGCTGTGTACCGGAGTCATCTCAACAACGGCCTCAGAATTCCAATCCCAGTTACCGAAGTCATTACCGATGATATACATAGTCTCAGGCATAGAACTCTCTTGAGTGCACTCAACAGTGTAGTTGAACGATTCAGCAACAGTACCAGACTTGCAGGTGTAGGTCAAAGTGATGGTGTAGAGACCAGCTTTCTCAACTACGATATTGTTGCCAGTGTTAGAGAGCTTTCCTTCGCCATCCAAGCCAAGGCTTACCTCAGCCTTTACCAAGCCATTGATGTCAAGGTTGATCTTCCAGCCATGGCAAGAAGCAAACTTGAACTCGCCATTCTTAGCCAAGTTTTGGTCAACCCATTTGTAGGTGATAGAACCGTCTTCGTTCTTGATAACCTCGCCAGGAGTGAATCCCCAGCCATTCATGCCACCACGTACGCCCCAGTCGGCCTTGTGGATGATGATTTGCGGATAATCCAAGTCACCTGTTGCATTGTTATCCAATACAATGTGGTAAAGACCAGTTTCCTTAACTTGCATCGCAGGGGCATTCTCGCCGATGATGAGTTCTCCCTGAAGAATCATCATATCAGGATTGTCTGCAAAGTTCAAACCTTCACCTTCTGCGTAGCCGTAATTAACCTCCTTGAGGTTGGCACCATAGTACTTCTTGTTACCAGCTGAATTCTCAACAAGAGAGAAGTCCTTGTTAGCCTCCAACCATACATACTTTTCGTACATACCGGTACGGATAGCTTTGTCAACTTCGTTAGAACCGGCTGACATAGCGTTCTTGGCTTCTACCTTGTCGGCAGCACCTGTAGCCTCGCCATACACATAGAATCCATCAAGTACAATGTCATCAACATTGATTTCAGGCTCATTTCCCTCGGGTTCACAAGCAGAGAAACCGAGCATCAGTGCAAATGCACCTGCCAAATACATTAACTTTTTCATGATGATAATAAATAAATTTAGTTAATAAATTGATTGTAAACTGCCTTGCAATTTATAATCGTTGGTTAATAAATCAGATATTTCAGTTAATTAAAGATTTTCATATCCAGGAGTCTGTGTCCAGATAGGATTACCGTTCTCGTCAAGCAATGATTTCTCAAGCACAGAATAGGGAATGGGGAACCATTTGCGATGGCTTTGCTTGGCTGTTACGTATTGTACATCGTCAAACTTATCGTAGCGGATAAGGTCGCGACGACGCACCATTTCCCAAGTGAACTCTCGGCCACGCTCGTCTAAGATACCCTCTAATGAGGTGGTGGCAGTGGGGTAGGCGGCTTTGAATGCCTCTAATGGATTAGCATCATAAGCAAATGAACGTTTTAGCATGGTCTGGAAATCCTTAGACGATACACCGCTGGTACCATTTCCACCACGCAGAATAGCCTCCTCCTTCATCCATAGTACATCGGCATAGCGGAAAAGTACAAAGTCGTTTTCACAATATTTGTATTCGCTATTCTTGTCTATCTCCCATTTGTTGAGGCGAGCGCCATCAAAGTTATGGGCATTGGTGAGACTTGAGATCTCGGTATGGATAATAGTCTCTTCATCGTGGTCTTCATCCAAATAGAGTTCTGTGGTGCTGCCAGCCTTGTGTACAGGGCCTACAAACCATCCCCATTGTTTGGTGTTGGCTGTTCCTTTGCCTTCATTACCTGGTCCGCGAACGTCAGTCTCTGCATATAGTTTCATGAAGTCAGGACGTGCACAGAAACCATTCCAAGTGTCTAATACGAGATTGTAGAAGAATTGCATGCCGTAATGATGGGTGTTGTGGATGATGCGAAGCTTGTTGCTCATAGAGCCGTTGCTACGTTCGTCGAAGTCCGCTTGCCCATTCTCTACGATTACCATGATGTTTTCCTTACTCTGCTCATTGTAGATCTTGAAGTTATCGAAATAGTTCGCTTCAATGCTATATGAACCCGAATTGATGACAGCATCACAGCAACGTACACAATTGTCATAGAATGATCCATTATACTGTGCCGGAGCTGCTACGTTCTTGAATACATTCTCGGGAGTACAGCCAAATGATTCTGCATTCAAGTACAAACGGGCCAGCAACGCGTAGGCAAATCCCTGTGTGGTGCGTCCATAGTTGGCTGCACGATTGTCGTCAGACACAATTGCCATGTTGGGCGCATTACGCTCCAGGGTGGCTACTAAGTTGGACCATACGTCTTGTGGCTCAAGAAGCGGACCAGTGGCCTCTTCGAACTTCTCTGTGTAGGGAATACGTCCAAAGCAATCAAACAATAAATAAAAATAGTATGAACGCAATACCTCGACTTCGCCTACATATTGTGCATATACCTCCTCTGACATGGATTCTTTATATGAATTGAGGGTCTCAAGTACCTGATTGCAGAGAACGGCACCAGAAATCGTGGTATTCCAAACATTCTTTATGGCATCACCTCTATGATCCCATGTGTGAGTGTTTTGCTTGAGCCAATACCCACCATCATTCCAGTCATTACCTCCATTGCGGGGTACGCAAATACCCTCATCGCCAGTAATCGTTGTCAATCCCCAATATCCCCAATGGTCATGTGTCCACTTGAGGTCTGCATAAATCTGTCCGACAAGCAGTACCACATTCTCCTCTTGAGTCATCATATCCTCTACGGTAGGACTTCCATAATTCACCTCCTCCAACATGTCAGAGCAGGATGTTGTCACTAAAGTCGTTAGTGCAACAAAGGTATATAATAGCTTTTTCATCGTTATAATATTTTATTTGAATGATAGGTTTATACCGATAAGTACAGTTGCTACGGTAGGATAGAAATCGCAATAGTCGATACCTGCATCCCATACACTGGTAGTGTTTACTTCGGGATCTTGTCCGCTATACTTGGTGAGCGTAAGGAGATTCTGCCCTGTTACATAGACACGAAGATTGTTTACAGTCTTATGATTGCGACAATCAAATGTGTAGCCGAGAGTCACGTTGTCAAGTTTTACATATGAACCATCTTCGAGGTAATAATCTGAGAAGAGAGCTTTGTTGGTGTAGACAACATCTCCATTCTTTTTTACATCGTGCATGAACAGATTATCGGCTTGTGTGGGACGTGGACCATAAGCCCAACGGGTAAGATTGAGAACATCATTGCCATACACACCGCGTAGGAAGATTGTAGCATCAAAGTTCTTATAACGGATAGTGTTGTTCCAACCAAATGTGAAAAGTGGCTGTGCATTACCTATGACTTGGCGATATGCTTCAGCTGCAGTAGAAGAGTCAACGAAACCGCCTGCAGGAGTACGGAAATACCAGTTGCCGTCCTTTATGCCATAGAACTCATATCCATAGAAAGCACCAACACTTTGTCCTTCGATGAGAATCTGGGTGTTGGTATTCATGATACCGTTTTCGCCAACACCGCCCGACGTGGTTTGCTTGTAGTTGAATCCCTTGCTAGGGTCAGAAAGTTTGGTGATGTAGTTGCGGTTGAATGCAATTGTTGGTGTAGTGGTCCAGTTCCAATTTTTCGTTTTTACGGCAACTCCACTTAATGCAAGTTCTACACCATAGCTATCCATTTGTCCTGCATTGGCAAGGAGGGTCGGGTATTGGTAGGGTGGTGTAGGAACTTCGTAGTCCCACAGCAGGTCGCGTGTCTGGCGATAGTAGGTATCGAGGCTACCATAAACGCGGTTGTTGAAGAATGAATAGTCGAAACCGAGGTTGTACTCATATTTCTTCTCCCAACGAAGGTCGGGGTTTACATTCTGGCTTACGCCATAGGTGTATACATATTTACCGTTGTACCAGAAAGTACCGCCATTGGAAAGCATGGCTACAGAACGGAGGTCGGATCCGAGGTCGTTACCTGTGACACCAAAACCAACACGCATTTTCAGTTCGTTGCACCATTCTTGGTCTTGCATGAAGTCTTCGCCGCTGATGCGCCAACCTGCTGATACGGCAGGGAACCATCCCCACTTATTGTTGGCACCGAAGCGTGAAGAACCTTCGCGGCGTACAGATGCTGAGATGAGGTACTTCTCATCGAAGTTGTAATTCACGCGAGCAAAAGCGGCAGCCAATGTGTTGGAGTTGCGATAAGATGATGCATTGAGGTATTCCTTAGAGGCATCACCATTGCCTATTTGATAATATTTCATTGAGGCTGTTGGGAATCCCTTGTTGGAAACCTCCATACCATCGTAGAGGAAGTTCTGATAAGAAACACCTGCGACAGCAGCCAAGTTGTGTCCATTGCGTGCCCAAACGTAATCCAATGTGGCTTCAAATAGACGGCTGAGGTTGGTGTCGGTCGAACGACCAGCTTTGCCTGAACCTGCTATGTCGGTATTGATGACGCCATTGTACCAATACTTCTTATTGTCACCTTCTTCAATGGCTCCGAAAGCGCTGAGCTTAAGTCCGTCAAGAATATTATAACTAGCCTTGATTGAGCCACGGAAGTAATTTCCATCTTGGTAGCTTTCACGATTTTTCATGTCTTCTACCGGATTGGTCAGTCCGGTGCCTTGTGGCATATAATAACCTGAAGCTGTAGATTCGTCATAGATGGGATACGTAGGATTTAATATGGCTGCCTGCTTGAAATTGCCGCAGAAGAAATCGTTGCGGTAGCGCATATAAGACATGTCATACTGTAATTCCAGTTTTCCATCGAGCGCTTTCTGGGATGCAGATAACTTGGCTATCAACTCTTCACGGTTTGACGTTTTGGCAATACCTTCAGCATTCTTGTAATTCAATGATGCACGATAGTTGAACTTGTTTGATGATCCCGATATCGCTACATTATGATTGTGGGTCAACGCTGCGTCACGTGTTAATTCGTCCATCCAGTCTGTTAGTACATAATTCCCGTTATCGTCAGTGATTATCGTAGGCTTTATAAGTCCGTTTGTCGCTGATTCCAGATTTACAAACTCTTCAGGTGTGGCCATTCCAAGGTCTCCGTTGCGAGTAGATACCGAGGCATATCCCGAGTATTCTACATGGGTGCGAACAGCATCGGAAAAGCCATCGCCACGCTTGGTGGTAATCAAAATCACACCATTGGTACCGCGTGTACCATAGATGGCCGCAGCAGAACCGTCCTTGAGTACGTCCATTGAGGCAATTTCATCAGGAGAGATGTTGTCTATACTGCTGACAGGAACTCCATCAACAATGAACAGCGGAGAGGTTCCGGCTCCCTTGTCGAGAGTAGAAAATCCGCGGATTTGGATATTGTATCCTGTATTGGTAGGGTCACTCGTTGTACGAATGATATTCAATCCCGATACCTTACCTTGCAGCAGTCCTACGGGACTCGACTTGATGCCGGCATTAAAATCCTCAGCCTTGATGGAGGCTACAGAACCTGTCACCTCTTTCTTTTTCTGAGAACCGTAACCGATGACTACCACGTCTGTAAGGTTTGTAGTCTCTTCTGCGAGCGTGATGCGCTTGGGCATAGCCGAAGCCTTGAAACTCTGTGTAGTGTAGCCTATGTAACTGATTTCAATGATGGCATTGGGGCCAGCTACAGTAAGCGAAAAATCGCCTTCGAGGCCTGTGGCTGCACCGTTTGAGGTACCCTTTTCTACTACGGATACACCTACGGCGGGGCCTAGTTCATCGTAGACTACGCCTTGTATCTTGTATTTGCCTTGGGCAAACACTTGCGCGGACGTCAGGAGTGACAACATCAGTCCGGCCAATACAACTTTAATCTTATTCATATTAATATATAGATATTTGGTTATACTCGTTTCTCTTTCACTAAATATACGGCTGCAGCGCCACACACAAGGAGGACACCTGCAATGATGAACATGCTAGCTTGGCTTCCTCCTACCATCTTGAGTAGCATACCGCCACATGCTGCGGCTACTATCTGGGGTAAGCAAATGGTGCCATTGAAAAGGCCTAGGTATGTTCCGATATGATTGCCCGAAAGCGAATTGGTAAGCAAAGTGAAGGGGATGGCAAGCATTGCTGCCCAAGCTGCTCCAATGAGCAGGAAGGAAATGAAGAGCAAGTGTTGGTCGTGAATGAAATAAACCGAAGCAAATCCAACTGCTCCTAATAGAAGGCTTACTACATAGGCTGTCTTCACATTCTTGAACTTAGGAATGAGGAGTGCCCATAGCATTGAGCCGATAGCTTGTACGGCAAACAGGATGCCTACCCAGTTGCCCGCATCTTGATACTCAGCAGAACGCACGTCGGTAGTACCCCATACGGTATCGGCGATGGCTCCATTGGTATAAGTCCACATGTACATGAAGGCAGCCCAACAGAAGAATTGTACGAGACCCACTGTCCAGAATACGCTGGGAGCTTTCTTGAGTAGGGTGAGCATACCGGGCGACTTCTCCTTTTGAGCTTGTAGGTCGATACCGTGGAATTCGGCATACTCCTTCGGTGGCATCTCTTTCACCTTGACGCTCGTAAATAGCACGCAGAGGATAAGGATGGCGGCACCGATGTAGAAGGCATACTTCACGGTGTCGGGAATTTCACCCTCAGGTGCGGTGTTGGCTATGCCTATCCATGCAAAGAGGAAGGGGAAGATGTAGCCCACAAGGCTGCCGGCGTTGCAAAGGAAACTCTGTATGGAGTAGGCTAGGCTCTTCTGCTCCTCGCGTACAAGGTCACCTACGAGCATCTTGAAGGGTTGCATGGCCATGTTGATGGAGGTGTCGAGCAGCATTAGGGCTACGAGTCCGAATACCATGGCTCCACCCACGGCAAAGCCGAAACTACCGGCATTGGGAAGCATGCACATGACAAGGATAGCTACAAGGGAACCCACGAAGAGATAAGGGATGCGACGGCCGAAACGACACCATGTTCGGTCGCTATACTTGCCTACAAGAGGTTGTACAATCATACCCATCAGAGGAGGAAGTATCCAAAAGTAACTCAGACTATGAGGGTCGGCTCCAAGGGTGGCAAAGATACGGCTGATGTTGGCGCTCTGGAGCGAATAGGCTATCTGTACCCCGAAGAATCCGAGGCTGATGTTCCATAGTTGCCAAAATGATAGACGGTTGGAATTCATGGTATGTGTTTTCCTTATTGTTTGGTAAATCACTAATGTTTTTGCAAAAATAAAAATCTTTTTCGTGTGCGCGTATATTAAAGAGTGGTATTTTTGATGAATGGTGAATTTACTGCGACGAATGGACGTAATGGTTTGATGAGTGGAAAGTGAAAAGAGAGCAGATTATTGCAGTTTGATAGCAGAGTTGTCAGAAAAAAAACTTAACTTTGATGCCCGAACGGAAGCTTATAGCATATGCTGAGAACGATGAGATCCTCGGGGGTGATACATCTATTTGCCCTGTTGCATGCCTTAGTGGTCCTCGTCTGCCAATGGGTAGGCGTTGACGATGCTCTTACACTGACCATCTTCACCATGACGATGACGGTGATACTATGTCTCAAAAAAGGGATGCCCATCGATATCATCGCCGTGATGGTGATCGTGGTCAATGTGGTAGGCTTCGTGGTTGGTACCTTGGGAGCTGGAGTCATCCGTCATCTGGTTGATGTGGAGGTGGCAGCACGGCTTGTCTCTACTATGCTCACAACAGAGTTGCTAGGATGGACTCTCATCTTGCTGTCGCGCCTTACCTATAAAGTAAATAGGGTGGAGGCCGATTTCTCACGATCTGATTCAAAGTTGAGATGGACACTTGTCATTGTCGGGGGGATATTGGTTTTGCGCGTAGGGGCTGCTATGCTTTTTTCCTCTCCTTTGTATGCTGAAACCAGTGTTATGGAATATGCATGGGAAATTCTATCAAGTTCACCTGCACTCATCACCTATACCTGCATTACCATCATCTGTGTGAGGCGATTACGCCGTCAGGGTAAGATAAGACGCAAACCGCTGATGTGGCTCGACTATGTGCTCTTCGTAGGAGTGGTATCGGCAGTGGGAGCATGGTGTTTCTGTATTGCGCATGAGAGGACTGCAACCATTGCGGTAGATATACATAACTACCTGCGTTATTTCATCGCGTCGGTGCTTGTGGAAACTACTATCTGCTGCATTGTGATATTGGTCGACATCGTGTTTGCTATACGGAAAACTATGCAGCTCGAGCGTGTGAGGGCAGCACAGGCTCAGTATCGGTATGCGACACTCAAGCAACAGGTCAATCCTCACTTCCTATTCAACTCGCTCAATACGCTTGACGGACTCGTATGCGAGCAGCGTACCGACCAGGCCAGCGACTACATACACAAACTGGCTCATATGTATCGTTATATGCTGCGATGCGAGGAGGAGGTGCTTGTCCCTCTGCGTGAGGAGATTGATTTCATACAGGAGTATGTGGCTTTGCAGAAGGTGAGGTTTGCTGAAGGATTTGAAGTAAAGTACGATATCGCCGATGAGGCTATGCGGCGCATGGTGGTACCGTGTACTGTGCAACTTCTTGTGGAGAATGCTCTCAAGCATAATGCGGTGAACGCAGCTAATCCGCTGCGTATTGCCATATCGACTAATGGGGAGCAACTTATAATAGAAAACAACGTATTGCCCAAATATACGCGGGCAGCATCGACTGGACTCGGACAGAAATATATACGCGAGCATTATCGCACCCTATCAGCACAAGATATGATTATTGATAGTACTGATGAGTTTTATCGGGTGGTAATACCGCTGCTTTAAGAATTGAAAATGGAAAATGGAGAATTAGGCTTGCCGGATGAGAACACACGAAGCGTGTACGAAGATGATAACGGAAACGAGAACTGCCTGTCGGACGGCAATTCATAATTCACAATTCATAACTCTCAACACAGATATGACCGTACTGATTATAGAAGATGAAATAATGGCACAGAATAACCTGATAAGAATGCTGGGACAATACTGTGCCGATCTCACCGTGGTAGGAACAGCAACTTCGGTGGCTAGTGCAGTGGAGTGGTTGCAAGACCCCACTCACAAAGCTGATATATTATTTATGGATGTGGAACTGGCCGATGGCGTATGCTTCGAGATTTTCCGCAAGGTAGATGTTGAGGGTAAGGTTATCATGACTACTGCCTACGATACTTATGCCATCAAGGCTTTTGAGGCTGGAAGCGTGGACTATCTACTCAAACCCATTGCACCTGAGGCCTTGCAGCGTGCCGTATCGCGTTGCCGTGCCCGTAGCGAAAAACCTGATATGGATTCTGTGATGAATAGCCTATCAGAGCCCAAACGATATAGGGAGCGTCTGGTGGTGAAGTTCAACGATCGTATAGTTCCTGTGCCTACAGCTGATATTGCTTATATATGCTCTGAGGAGAAGTGCAATTATGTGGTTACCTCGGCTGCTTGTCGCTATATCCTTGATGCTTCGCTCGATGTGGTAGCTGACGTGCTCGACCCTGAGAGGTTTTTCAAGATTTCGCGTAGTTGCATCATTGCTTCAAATGGCATCAAGAGTATTGTGAAGCATAATGGACGATTGAGGATAATCCCCTTCGTGGAGTCGCCTATAGAACTCACCGTGAGCCGTTCCCGAGTGGATGACTTCATGGCTTGGCTTGAACGTTGACCTAGCCTACGCGCTTCGTTAATTCAAGGACTACTCAAAGAATTCATCCCCCGATTCGAATCGGGGGATGATGCTTGGATATATACCCTTCGCTCGGCAGAGTAGGTCTTCAACCTCGCTGCTCTTGCTTATCGTCCACTTTGCTTTACGAGACGACCTACCAGTTGGTTGAGATCTTCTGCTTCGAGGAGTTCTTCCAGCGTGAGGTGCATACGGTAGCGCCAATAGTGATTTGAGTTGGCAGGTACGTTGATGCGCTCGAAGGTGGGGTCGGGGTAGCGCAGGTGCTCGTCCATGGCCATCCAGTCTTGCAAGGGGAGAATGGTGAGCATGGCGGGCGAGTCGAGGTGCTGGCGCACGATGGCCTCGCATATCCATGCTTCGCATTCCTGGGGTGCCTTGCCGCGCTGGTGCAGCATCTCGCTCCAGTAACGCTGGGTGAGGGTAGGGTCTTCTTCCCACCAACCGCGTATACCACTCATGTCGTGAGTCGAGGTGGTACATACGGAGTAGTAGGGGTAGTGGGCCGGATTGTCGAAGGTGCATCCGAAGGCCTTGGGCATGCGCTGTATCTCAAGTGAGAGGATGCGCAGCTCATTCATCACGGTGGGCACGCAGGCGGGGATCATGCCGAGGTCCTCGCCGCATACGAGCATGTCGGTGGCATCGATGAGGGCGGGGAGCTTCTTCATGGCTTCGCGATACCAGAAGTCGTTGTGGCGATGGTAGAAGAAATGGTCGTGCAGTGCATAGAAGGCCTTGCGCTCGTTCTCGGGAAGGGCCTTGAACGACTCGGTATCGAAACCATTGATGCGTGGGTGGTAGGTGCCGGGCTGGTAGGGATCCTCCACGAAGAGCACGTCGGTGTCGTCGCCGGGGGTGTAGGGGATGGCATGGCGCTCGTGATAGAAGGTGATGCCCCACTGGGCAATCTCCTCTGTGGTGAGGGGCATGGCGGGATTGAAGTGGCCCAGCAGTCCGCTCTTGGTGGTGCAGGGTATCTCCCAGATGCGGAAGAAACCGAGGATGTGGTCGATGCGGTAGGCATCGAAGTAGTCGGCCATCTTGGTGAAGCGGCGGGCAAACCACTGATAGCGCTCGGCAGCCATGGCCTGCCAGTTGTACGTGGGGAAGCCCCAGTTCTGTCCGTCGCGGGCAAAGGCATCGGGCGGAGCGCCGGCTTGGCTCTCCAGGCAGAAGAGTCCGGGATTGCTCCATGCCTCCACGCTGGTGCGGCTGATGCCGATAGGTATGTCGCCCTTGAGCACTACGCCATGCTTGTGGGCATAGTCGGCGGCGTGTTTGAGCTGCTTGTGCAGGTGATATTGTATATATAGGTAGAGGCCTGTCTCTTTGGGGTTCTTGCTGTCTCTGATGCAGCAGAACTCGGCATAGGGCACCAGCCACGATTCGTTGTCCTTGAAGAAACGCTTGTAGGAGGGTGAAGCAAGTGTCTGCTCGCCCTCTTGTGCGAAGATGCGGTGCAGATAGTCCCACTTAGCGATGACTACGGCATCGAAGTCGACCTGAGGCAATTTGTTCAACTCTTTTTGCTGCTTGCGGAACTCCTTCATGGCCTCCTTGTCGGTGAGTACGCCAACCTCTTCGAGGCGGATATACATGGGGTTGAGGGCAAAGCAGGTGATGGCGTTGTAGGGGTAGGACTCGTGCCAGTTGCGGTTCATGGTGGTGTCGTTCACGGGCAGTAGCTGCAGGAAACATTGGCCAGTCTTGGCTGCCCAGTCGACCATGAGGGGGATGTCGGAAAACTCACCGATACCGAAGCTCTTCTTCGAACGCAGCGAGAATACGGGGATGGCTACACCGGCACCGCGCCACGGCTCCTGTGGGTCGCGTAGGGTGTAGGTGCGCAGCACGCGTAGACTCACATCGCTGTAGTGGTCAATGTGGAGGGTGTGGTTGTCGCCGGGCTCCCAGGAGACTAATTGATAATTGATAATTGATAATTGACAGTTATTGGCCTCCGGATGGTGGCTTTCGTTACAGCCGTTGTCTGTTGACTTTTCAAGGATTATAAACTTAAACTCACAGTTCTCGCCCAGTTCGCTCTTGTCGAGCCACAGCTGCCACTCTGTACCGTGTGGCTCCATGATGCGTGCGTGGTGGGTGTCCCAGGCACCCAATGCTTTCGCATCGCCACATACGGCGAGTATTTGGTTTTTACGCAGGGTAGGGGCTTCGCAGCAGAGGCAGATGCCTGCAGACCCGTGGGGTGTGACACTATGCGTGTCGTGGGCGAAGATGGCGCGGGTGAAGGCCGATGAGTAGAAGGGAGCCAGCTCGGAGCGGTCTACCCAGCGGTCGCTGATGTGTACGTGTCCGTGCAGCGTGTCGGGCAGTGTGTGATGACGCCATTCGGTGCGTTTGATGTTGCCGTTCTCCATTACCACAAAGGTGTAGGGAGCCGAAGGCTTGTAGTCGCCCTCTACTGTGATAAACCAGCGTCCCTCGCCATCGGTGTGCATGGGGAGTGTGGGCACGCTGTGTACGTTAGCTACAGGGGAGAATGCCAGATGCAGGCTTTCGCCCCATTGGGTGTTGTAGTGGAGTGTGATTGTGAGTTTCATTGCGTTATAATTTTATTTTTTCTTTTTTAGGTTTCGATTCGTTGTGTAGTCGGTCGAGCGCTGTCACTACGTAGGTGTACTTCGTCTGGCCGCCCTCGTAGGTGAGCGGGAAGAAGGGCTGTGTGGTGAAGCCCATTATCTTGGTGGCATCGTTGAGGTCTACCTTCTCGCCTTTCACGAAGCGGTAAACGACGTATTTGACGGGGCGATCCAGTTCCTCCTTGTACTTGGGGGCGGTCCAGCAGAGTACGGGGCCATCGTCGGTCCATATTACGCTGAGCCGCTTGACCTGCTTGGGGGCTTTGTCGTCGATAAAGGGGAACTCGGGTTGCAGTGCCAGCCAGCGGTGATACTCCTCGGTAAGGGCTGTGGCATAGCCGTTGGTGTTGTCGGCTACAGCCGAGGCAGGCCATTGGCAGCTGCCGCCGATGCTTTCGTGGCTTCGCTGCAGTTGCATCTTGCGGGCCTGCTGGTGCTGTGTGGGGTTGGCGGCGTCGGCTGCCTTGACGGTGCGCATGACGTCTTGTCCGATGAAGAGGGGACGGCCATTGGCATGTTCGGCCCACCAGTTGACCAGCGTCTCATAGTCGGCAGCCTTGTGTCCGATCTCCCAATATACCTGCGGTATCGTGTAGTCGACCCATCCCTTATCGATCCATAGGAGGATGTCGGCATAGAGGTCGTCGTAGTTTTGCATGCCGTTGGTGAGGCTACCCTCGGGGTCGCTCTTCCGGTTGCGGTAGATTCCGAAGGGGGATATGCCGAACTTCACCCAAGGCTTCACGCTGCGTATCGTGTGGTGGAGCTGCTCGATGAGGCGGTTTACATTGTCACGACGCCAGTCGCCCTTGTCGGTGAAGCCGCGCGGGTCGGCGCGGAACGACTGCTCATCGTCGAACTCGAGTCCCGCTATAGGGTAGGGGTAGAAGTAGTCGTCGATGTGCAGACCGTCGACGTCGTAGCGCTTCACGATATCGGTTACGATGGTGCAGATGTAGTCGCGGTTGGCTTGCAGGGCGGGGTCGAAGATGAGCATCCCGTCGTAGTGCACAAAGCGCTCGGGATCCTTCTTGTAGGGATGCTTGAGGCCGAGGCTCTTGGTGCCCTTGGTCTTTGCACGGTAGGGGTTGATCCATGCGTGCAACTCCATGCCGCGGCTGTGGCATTGGTCGATCATCCACTGCAGGGGGTCCCAGTAGGGCTCGGGGGCTACGCCCTGCTCGCCGGTGAGGTAGCGGCTCCAGGGCTCGTAGTAGGAGAGGTAGAGTGCGTCGGCCTCGGGGCGCACCTGGAAGATGATGGCGTTGATGCCGGCCCGTTGCAAGGCGTCGAGCTGGGTGGTCAGCGTGGCCTGCATCTCAGCAGTCGACATGCCGATGAACTGTCCGTTGACGGCCTGTATCCACGCGCCGCGAAACTCGCGCTTCAGGGGCTCAGTGGCTTTTATGCTGTGGATGCATAGGCAGAATGCCAATATTAAGAAAGAAAAGTATCGTTTCATTCGTAAAAATCTTAAAATTGATGCGAAGATACATAAAATAGATACATTGTACAAGAAAAAAACGCAACTTTGACAATCCAAAACAATCGGGAACGTTATGAGTGAAAATAAATAACGTGGGTTTGATATAAGTAATATTCTTACTATGTTTATTGTGAGCATCTTGCAAACTCCCCCTCTGTTTATAGCACTGTGTGAATGGTATCGGAATGCTGGTATAGTTGCTTTAGGAAAGGGTGTTGTGTGCTTGTTTGTGTGGACTTACAATGCTGTAAGTATTTTGTAAGTTTATTGCAAGGCAGTTTTCTTGTGTCGTCGCGCCACTATGCTTTCCTTTGCATCGACAAACCGCAAAATGTATAGCTTATGAAACGAACAGCATTATTTTTCGCTCTTGGCCTAATGGCAAGTGTGGTGGGCGTAAATGCCCAAGTAATTGATGACCACTTTGATGTCGCGGTGATATCAGATGCAGAGCACGATCCTCGGGGAGTGGAGATACTTGAAGTCACCGAACCTGATGAAAACAGCATCTTTCAAGTGGTGGAGACCCAGCCCGAGTTTCCCGGTGGTATGGCCGAACTGATGAAGTATCTTCAGAAGAATATCCGCTATCCGCAGATATGCAAGGAACAGAGAGTGCAGGGTCGTGTCATCGTGCAGTTTGTGGTCAATGCGGACAGCACCATCACTGATGTCAATGTGGTAAAGCCTGTAAATCCTTATCTGGATCAGGAGGCGTTGCGCGTGGTCAAGGCCATGCCCAAATGGAATCCTGGCACTCAGCGTGGAAAGCCTGTGCGCGTACGATTTACCCTGCCCGTCACCTTCCGTCTGCCTGAGGATACGGTGAAGGTGGATGCCGTATCGGCTGACAAGCAATAAAGCTTATTCATGTATAATCAATACAAACGCCAATAATATTATGTACGTACAAAGTGTATATATCGTCTCTTGCCGCGGCCAACCGACGTCTGCGGCCATGAAAGGAGGCTGCGGCCATGCCGCATGGGAGGTTTTATAATTTTTCGGATGCTCAGATGGTAGTTGCCATCGCCTCCCATCGCTTCGGATTGCTTGGCATAGTGGATGTCTGCTGCGGTAGGCATCCATTTTTTTTTGATAATCTGTTCGGCATTGAATCACAGTCATTTACAAATTGTAAGTTTTTTGTAAGTGGCTTTTCTATATGTTTTTCCGTGATAAAATGTATCTTTGCAATGCAAACGACAAACAGGAGGATGCGACGATGATAAGGAACCTGAGATATTTCATGTTGGTGTGTGCGGTGCTGGTATCGGCATCGGCATTTGCTTGGCTCGATGGCGACAGTTTCTATCCACGCTTGGCTCATGAGGAGTGGCTCACGGCGATGGACAAGGAGACGCTGCTCGATGATATGTCGCGCAATGCAGATATCCTAGTCATTGACGGTGTGGAATATCTGTTGCCCTATTCGCCGCTCGAACTCATCCGTGGCAAGCAGCGCTACCATGATATGTATGAGGGTATGCTTTGGGGTTGGTTTGAAGGACAAACCTATGCGGCGTTCTGGGGCGACAGGGCCATCCGCTGCCCACGATTCTGGAAGTGTCGATTGGAGGTCGGCGGTGACAGCCTCTTCTTGACGAATATTGAGTCGTTGCAGTTTCACGGAACTCAGCATGTGTGGAGCAAAGGTGAATACAAGGAAATATATGTAGAGCCTGTCAATCAAGATTCCATCAATTACCGCATGGAGGAGTTTACCGACTGCCGCTTTGTGCATGGACGCATGTATCTGCCCATTGTCTCGGGTACGGTGTTTGCCAAGAGGCGTAACCTCGCTCCGCGTCCCGAAGTGTGGGATGTGGCAAACCAGAAACCCGAGGATATGCGCGTGTATCTGCGTTGGGTCGACGAGCCGGTGTATCGCATCGTATTTGACGAGGGGCAGATGGTGTCGATGGAGGAGATGAGCGAGCCCATCACCGAAGAGGAGCAGCGTGCCTTTGTACGACGCACGGCAGGATTGGCCATCATCGTGGTGTTGCTGGTGGCTATCATCTTTGTGCTGCGCGACTATCGTCGCAAGCGCAAGTATCTGAATATGTATAAGGCGCTGCAGAAGAATCAGACGCAGCTCATCATAGCCAACGAACTGTCTGACGAAGAACCCGAAAAGCAGCCCTTGACACGCAATGAGGTGCTGGCACTCTATAGGGATAATTTCGTGATTTGTCGCGAACAGTTCATCACCAGCGGATGGCTCCAGCGGTTGGAGAAGATGAGCGCCACGATGCATACTGAAACGCTGATGCTGGGTGCAGAGGAGCGCCAACGATTGTCGAAGACATTGGACGAGTGCTTCATCCAGGTGAATGTGAACCTGCGCGCCGAAGGCCGCCTCACCAATGATGATGTGCGCTGCTGCCTGCTCTCGATGCTCGGGTGTCCGCTCCATGTGGTGGCGGCCTGCCTTGGCAGTTCGCACGAAGCGGTGCAGACGCGCAAGAGCCGCCTCAAGGACAAGCTCCCCAAGGATATCTTCGAATGGATATTTGTAAAGAAATAATAAAAAAGTAAGGATATGACGATGAAAAGATTTTTTGTTTACACCGCAGCATGCCTCGTGGCATTGTGCATGGCGGGTTGTGCCGACAAGGATAACAAGGAGGGTAAGGAGGTGTCTGCAACCAAGGTAGAGAGGAACCAGAAGGGTGGGAAGGCTCCCGCTCCCAAAGGCAAGAAGAAGGGACTCTTGATGCCCAATGCCAGCGGCCTCCCCTACGAGATGCTGGTGGTGATGGGCGACGAGCAATGGGAACGCCCTTTGGGACGTGCGGTGTTTAATGTGCTCGATACCGACGTACCGGGCCTGCCTCAGTCGGAGCGTTCGTTCCGCATCACGCGTGTCGCTCCCAGTGGTTTCAATAGCAACATGTTCCGTATCATGCGCAATGTAATCAAGGTGGACATTCAGAATATCTATACGCAACCCAAACTGAAGTTTGCCCGCAACGTATATGCCTATCCGCAGATGGTGATGACCCTGCAGGCGCCCGATGAGGCAAGCCTTGCCCAGTATGTGGAGGACAATGCGCAGTCTATCCTCGACTTCTTCACCAAGGCTGAGATGAACCGCGAGATAGAGAATCTGCGCGAGGAACATAACCTGGAGGTGTCGCGCTTGGCTAAGGAGATATTGGGTGTCGATGTGTGGGTGCCCTGGACCATCAATAAGTTTAAGCGAGGCGAAGATTTCCTCTGGGCATCGACCAATACGGGTAAGAAGGATATGAGCATCGTGCTCTACTCGTATCCCTACACCGACAAGAACACCTTTACGCTCGACTATTTCCTCAATAAGCGTGACTCGGTAATGAAGGTCAATATCCCCGGCGGTCCCGAAGGTAGCTATATGAGTACGCAGCGCGACTTCGTATATGTGGAGGATGCTACCGTGCAAGGCAAATATGCGCAGGTGGCCCGCGGACTCTGGCGCGTGAAGGGCGACCGTATGGGAGGCCCCTTCGTATCGCACTCGCGTGTGGACGAGGTCAACGGACGCGTCATCGTGGCCGAGGCCTTTATCTATGCCCCCGAGTCGCTCAAACGCGACCTCATGCGCCGTATGGAGGCAGCCCTCTATACCCTACAGCTTCCCCAAGCCGACAAGGTGAGCAACCTCGCATACAACTTGGAGGAGATTGTGATTGAACCCGAGCTTAAGTAAGGGAGGAGAAACTCTTAAAAGGATATCACTACTGTCCACTTTTTTAGTGGGCAGTAGTGACTTTCGATTACAGAAAAACGAAGTTCCTGTAACCAACGTCGACAAGTCTGGCTTTGGCTGTAGGTACCACGTGACGATATGGCAAGAACCGCGCAAGATGACAAGCCGCGGAGATGATATCTTGAAGCCCTGAAATCAGCTCGAACAAATGCGGCGGTAACACTCATCCGACTTGAAGGCCCGTTCGCTTCACCCTAATAGCATGTTTTGATACGCCCTATAGTGCATCCATCATGTTTTTCAGTTCGTGTTCATAGTATTCGTCCATCACATCGCGGCTCTGCGTGACGATGAGCACGACAGCGCCTATGCATAGGGCAAAGGTTGTTAAGGTCTCCACAGAGGGGAGCGTATGGTCGAGTAGCGATGCCGCCACGGCAAGCATCGATGCCGCTATCGGCTGCCAGTAACAGACGAGCAGGGCTATGCCACCTCCCCATAGCAGGGCAAAGATGATGACAAGGTATATGCGGCGCAGGCTGCGCTCGGGCAGCTGGCGCATGATGCGTGCGTGCAGCGAGGCTTCGTGCTCGCGGCTTGTGGTGTCTGCCTTCTGTAGCAGCGCTCTTATCTGTCGGTCTTCCTTGTTCATAGTCTCTTCCTT
>JAZRDT010000096.1:0-2789 GCA_045660385.1 Bacteroidaceae bacterium
CTCCTGAACTCCTGCAACTCCTGAATAACTACTTCATCGCCTCAGAAGATATTCTCTGCAACTTGAAGTCCCTGGCGACCTCCTTCTTGAGTGCCGCATCGGGGCGGAACACGATCTTGTGGCTCTTGATCATGGCCGAGGGAGAGAACTCCTTGTCGGCAATAGCCTCTTCGGGGTAGCACTTGCCCTGCAGGGTTATCTGGAAGCGGCCGAGGTCATCGAGCACTACCACCTGCCCCTCGGTGAGGGCCTCGATGATATGCTCCTTCATGCTCTTGAGCACGGCGTAGCAGTCGCCCTGTGTCACGGTGGTGCTGTTGTTGATGCGGCGGGCCAGCTTGTCCATGGTGAGTTCACCGGTCTTGATGGCCTGGCCGTGGAAATAGTTGGTACCTTCGATACCATTAGGATTCTTTACTTTCTTTACTGCGTAGGTGATGGGCATGTCTTTTAATTCTGAATTTTGAATTATGAATTATGAGTTGCCTCCGGATGACAAATCGTATTTCACAATTCGGGTTAATAAATAAGGTTTAGGTGTCAATTGACGTTGCAAGGTTCGTGCAAACGAGTGAAATGCAAGTGTACTTGCAATTTCGCAACGAGTGCAGCCGAAGCTCGCAATAGAAAGTAATGTGAGCGCTCACATTACAAGTCCTGGCCAAGGACTCAAAAGAGGTGTAACCCTCTTTATTTCTATTGCAAAGGTACGAAATCCGAGTCCCCTCCCGTTCCGCAGATGAGAGATACGGTAAGCCCTAAAAACAATCTTTGAATAGGATGAAAATAAACCCGTAAACTATTGATAATCTCGCTGATTTTTACTATCTTTATAGAATGAAAAGCACAGTTTTTCAACGATGACGAAAACTAAAACGATAACCTCCATGAGCACCATCGATGTCTGTAAGCCCCTCTCCTCCCTCACCAAAAGCGAGCTCGCCCAGCTCTACTTCCCCGGTGCACCGCGCTCCTCGGCCCTGCGCCTGTTGCATAAGTACATCACCTCCGCCCACGGCCTGCTCCCTGAGTTGGAGCGTGTGGGCTACCAACGCGCCTCGCGCAGACTGACGAGGCGACAGGTGATGCTCATCTTCGAGTACTTGGGGGAGCCTTGACCAACTCAACAATCCTCAAGTACACATCCAACCTATTACACTCGCCTCGCATGAGGGCAGCATAGGTCTTGGTACTGATGCTGATGCTGCGGCACAAGGCATCCTGCTTTATGCCCCTCTGGCGACGTTCGCGGTCAACCACTCGCATGGCCTCGATGATGATACGGGCATCATGCTCTTTTCTACGTTTTTTCCATATTACAGCGTTTTTTGCCTCCTAATTTCTTAAAAAATATTAAATAAATTTTCCACTCATGGATGGAAAATCGCGTTTTTCCATGTCAAGGATAATTACTTACTTAGCACCACGAAATCAGAGCCGTCCGATAGATTTATCAGAGCCGTCTGGCAAAATTATCGGAGCCGTCTGATGGAAAAAACGGAGCCGTCTGATTCGCGATGGTTTTGCCATTTTGCCAATTTGCCACTATATATATGTTTATTGACGCACAAACCTTAAAACACTACAGATATGAATGACAATCAGAACATTAAGAGCGACCTGCTCGCCACTATCGTGAACGAAGAGCGACACGCACCGACCATCACACGCTTCGTCGAGGAGCACTTCTCGGAGCTCGTGCCCGACAGCGATTACTTCACCCATCTCGTGCGCGACGATGTGGGTGGAGAGATGCTGCCGCCCCTCCCTGCCGAGGTGATCTCACGCCTGCCGCGCTACTACACTGCCGTGACCGACCTCTACGACGCGCCCTTCTTGAAAACCTCGCAGGCTACGGCGCTCTTTGCTCTCACCAGTGCGATGATGCCCAACAGTTATGTGCGCCACGGCAAGCGCCTGGTGTCGCACGCGGTGATGGTCATCCACTACGGTACGAGCGGTGCGGGTAAGGGTAACATCAGCGACTTGCGCACGCTCTTCGAGGCGGTAGACCGACGACGCATCGAGGAGAGCGAGCGGGCCTTGCAGCAGTACGACTACGACCTGGAGGCCTACAAGCAGAACCTCAAGTGCCACTTTGCCGACCGCAAGGAGGTGCAGCCCACAGGGCGTCGTGCTCCCGAGGGGTTGCAGCGTCCGAAGAAGCCCCTGCGCCGTTCGCTGGAGATCCCTGCCGATACCTCGTCGGCCGACTTCGTCCTTCGCCTCAAGGGCAACGAGCCCTATCCCTCGCTCTTGATGAGTGAGGAGCTGCTCACCACCATCTCGGCTAACCGAACGAAGCACGGCGACTTCGTGCACTACATCCTCAACTGCTACCACGAGGAGCCCATCCACCGTGGCCGCAAGACGGACGATGAGGACACCATCGTGCACCGCCCCCGACTGGCGATGCTGCTCAGCGGTACGATGGGGGCCATCCGCCAGTTCATCCCCTCGGTGGAGGACGGACTGGCCTCGCGTATGCTCTTCGTGGAGCTGCCCTTCGCGCTGCCCTGGATTGACGAGCTCACCGACAGCGAGGCACACCGATTCAATAGCACCCTGCGCGAGACGGCCGATGTGGCCACACAGCTGTATGAGAGTTTGAGAAAGTTCGACTCGTCGCACACCAAAGTCACCCTCTCCCTCAGCGAGCAGCAGAGCCGCTATGTGAACCGCCTCATGGCGCGGATGAACGACCACTTCTTCTTCCTCTACGGCCATCAGGACATCGTGCCTGCCGTGCGCCGTCGCCACCTCGATGCCAAGCGGCTGATGCTGCAGGT
>JAZRDT010000097.1:0-3450 GCA_045660385.1 Bacteroidaceae bacterium
GAACGATGAATGATGGTACCGGTAGTCATTAGTCTTTAACCTATAACCTTTAACCGTTTTCAGAGAGTAAACAAGATTTCTAACCTTTAAATTTGTTACCATTATGGCTATCAATTATGCAATCAAGAGAATCAAGAACCCGAAGGGATCGGAAGGAGTAAAGTACTACCACGCTCAGGCAATCAAGACCTCGGAGTATAACTTCGACGACTTGATGGACGACATCAACAGCTCGACTACCGTCACCGAGGCCGACGCAATGGCTGTGTTGCGCTCCATGAAGCGCTTCGTGACCAAGGCGCTCCTCGCAGGTCAGGTGGTGGTGCTCCAAGACCTCGGCCGCCTGCAGGTGTCGCTCCAGGGTAAGTGCTATCCCGAGGAGGCCCTCGCCGACGAGGAGTTTGAGCCCCGCTCAATGATCAAGGGACACAAGATCGTGTTCCGTCCCGAGGCAAAGCTCAAGGAGGCTATCGCCATGGGGCTCTCCCTCAAGCGCATCTCCTCGGAGGCGATGGAGTGATGCTTCCCCTCGGGGCTTGATGCCCATAGCAGAATTTCTAACCCTTAATTCAACACAAGAGGCCGGTACCCAGTGTGCCGACCTCTTTGTTTTGTTTGTGCTGTTCTACTCTATCTATCCACCCTTCGCCAATTTAATCTCAGCATCGATGACAAAGATGTCACCCTCTTGATCTTTCAGCACATTCCTTGGAAGCAAATCCCACACTTCAATCTCTCCGTTGGTGTAGCGACCATTGGTTGGTGTACTGCTAAACCCGAGGGCTGCCATATAGGTAGATATTTCTATAGTAGTGGCAGGTGTGGCATCCTTGACAAGGACCTGCTTAAAAATGGGCATAATAGAACTTCCTGGAAATCCCGTGAAGCCATGCAGACTGTACGATGTCTCCATAAACAAAAGGTTGTGGAGAAGTACTTTGTGTAGGAGTTGTATGACGCTTCCTCTGCTGTTGAGCAGATTGTTCACTTTGTAGATGATGTCATTGGATACATAAGTGTCGTTTTCATTACCGCTTGGACCTGGCACTCCGAGACCGAACACTTGACTTATAGGCATCCACAAACCATTCTCTTGTGCATAGCCTTCCGCTATGCGCCGTTCCACCTCTGTGGGTCTTACATGGTCTTTGCCTTCTCGAAGTTTTTCTTCATATAGGCAGCAGCGGCGATAGAGTTCATCGGCGATTTCTTTGATTCGGCAATTTTCCTCACCTTCCGCTCCACGGCTTCTTTGTGAAATTGGTTCAAATACATCATTGTCCATTCTATTTTTTTATATGCCTTATAGTGCAAAGATAACTCCTTTTTCTGAATAACAAAAGATTTTTCCAAAGAATAAAACAAATCATAAAAAAGGCGGCTGGGGGACCAGTCGCCTTTTCTCATTGCTATACATATTTACTCCACGACAGGAGCTTCGCTCACTCTGAAAACGACGGAGGTGGCAAAGGGCAACGTGTCGGGACATTGTATCTCGAGAGCCTCTTCGGTCTGCACCCACTGTAGCTGGCCATCGTAGCCGAGGAGCGATACCTGCTCTACGGGGCCCATATGCCCTGCCTGCTTACCCATAGAATGGATGCGTATCGTCTGTCCGCCCTTGGGACTTGCCATACAGAAAGCATATACGTGACCACTCTTGCCGCGGGTGAAGCGAATATCCTGTGCACTGAAGGGGTACTCGGCATGCCATTTGTGCAGACCACCGCCGGGGAGCTTTCTCAGTTTACCGTTGACGAGCTCGCCCTCGGCAGGTATCTTCCATGCGTGGCTTCCATAAACCGCCTCGCCATTGACATTCATCCACTGCCCTAACTCCTCGAGCATGGTGACAGCAGCCTCCTCGATGGAGCCATCGGGGCGGAGACAGATATTGATGGCGATGTTGCCGTCGCGTGAGATAGACTCGATGATAGCACGTATCATCATGCTGGCCTCGTAGTGGAAGCCAGGCGAATAGAACCAGTCGCCAATGGGGGTCTCTCTTATCCAGGGTTGCGAGGTGTTAATCTCTGATGGGTAGTCAAACTCAGCCGTAGTGACGGTGCCATTGGTGGGGTTGCGAAATTTGATGATCGTGAAGGTGTTGACCTCGCCACGATTCTTCAGCGTGCGGTTGTAGTAGTCGGCCATGACGGTCTGCATGGCATTACACTTGTATCCAGTGCCGGTGCCATCGCCCGTAAATGGCCCCTGCACGGTACCATCGGTGTAGATAAAATCGGGGTCGTAGTTGGCAGTAACATCCATGATGCGCAGTGCCCATTGTGTGGTGTACCACTTGGCATAGTCGAGGTGACGCCAGAAGACACCGGGATTGGGTGGAGACCAAGGAGAGTGAGCGCGTTCCTCCACAGTCTCATATTCGCGCAGGTCGATGCCGTAGAGCAGACGGGGGTCGTAGCCTTCCCACCACTTGCCCTTACCGTCGGCCAATGTGAGGTGACCGTCGTAAGGGATACCAGCCTTGTCGCCCTCCTTATCGCTACCGAAGGCGGTCTGCCACCACCACCAAGTATATTCGTGATGGAAGGTGACACCATAGTTCATGCCATGCTTGCGGCAAGCATCGGCCCACTCGCGCAGCAAGTCACGTTTGGGACCTATATTGACAGAGTTCCACGGCTGGTAGCGCGAGTTCCACAGGTCGTAGTTATCGTGATGCACGCCCTGTATCATGAGAAAGCGGGCACCAGCCTTATGGTAGAGCTGGGTGAGCATCTCAGGATCAAGCTTGGTGGGGTTCCAGTCGCGCAGCACCTCCTTGTAGCCCACCTCTGAAGGGTGTCCGTAACGCTTGATATGATTGCGATAGGCGTGATGTGTGGGTTTGTATAGATTACGTGCATACCAGTCGCCACTCTCGCCTGCCGACTGGGGACCGAAGTGTACCCAGATACCAAACTTAGCCTCGCGCAACCACTCGGGAGAACCGGGGTAGTTGGCTTCGATAGAGGGCCAGTTGGCCTGGAAAGGGCCTTCGGTAATAGGAATGTCGAGCTGTACTTCGGCAAAGTCGTTGATATTACCCAAAGGAACACTGTTAACTGCCTGCGCCTCGGGAATCTCGGGCATAGGCGGAAGCTCTGGTAGTGTGTGTCTAGACTGTGTGCACGATGCGGCCATAATGCCCGCACATAGAATTGGTAGATAAGAATGGTATTTCATAGTATGATATTTTTTGCAAAGATAAGATGAATCATGAATATACAATGGCTTTATATGATAATAATATAGGATAAAATTGACTTCTCATATCTTTTTATTTGGAGATAATATAGGAGTTGTCCATAACACAAGTATTGTCCCCCTAGATTAGGGGGCGTAGCGAGGCCTCCAGAGGGTTGGCTAAATGCCAAACCGTGCCGAGCGAGGGGAGTGCAGTGCTCTGCACGACGGAGGACCCGACAGGGAGCGAAGCGGAGGGGG
>JAZRDT010000098.1:0-18218 GCA_045660385.1 Bacteroidaceae bacterium
GGTATGCCGCCGAGGCTATGAAGTAAGAAGAGTGGCCTCCCCTAACCCCTCCCAAGGTGGGGAACTTGAGCCCGCGGTGTCAAAAGCTTCCTCTCCTTGGGAGAGGACGGGAGGAGAGGCTTCTTATCTCCTCAACGACAAGGAGAGCACCATTGAACTTGAGGTGGACAACAAATATGTGATGTCGCCCAAGGACCTCAAGACCATCCGCTTCATGGACGAGATGATGGAGGCCGGTGTGCGCGTATTCAAGATTGAGGGCCGTGCCCGCGGTCCCGAATATGTGAAGACCGTCGTCGAGTGGTACCGCGAGGCCATCGACAGCTACCTCGACGGCACGCTCACCGAGGAGAAGAAGGACGAGTGGGACGAGCGCCTGCGCACCGTCTTCAACCGCGGCTTCTGGAACGGCTACTACCTGGGACAGCGCTTGGGCGAGTGGACACGCAATTATGGTTCATCAGCCACCGAACGCAAGGTATATGCAGGCAAGGGGATCCGTTATTTCTCAAACATTGGTGTAGCAGAGTTCCTTATTGAGGCTACCGAACTGCACGTGGGCGACAAGCTCCTCATCACGGGCCACACCACGGGCGCCATGTATCTCACACTTGACGAGGCACGTGTAAACCTCAAACCTGTCGACATAGTGAAGAAGGGCGCGCACGTATCGTTCAAGGTTCCCGACCGCATACGCCCCAACGACAAACTCTACCTTATCCGCTCCACGGAAGCAGGAAAGGAGTGTTAAATTAATATAAGATACACAGTCGTTCACTGCTTTTCAAGAAAGTTTGCGTTATCTTTGTATAGTAAATATCCGCAAACAATGATAACCACCAAACTTATAAGCGCTGCTCTACGGGGTCGCCAACACACCATAGACAAGTATGCCATCGAGGCTGGGTCCATGCAGCGCTGTGTGTTGCAGCATCTGTTGCACCATGCCCGCCACACCGAATGGGGTAGCCTCCATGGGTATAGCGATATTTACAGTTACGAGCAGTTTGCCACCCGTGTTCCCGTCACCGACTACGATGCACTGAAAGACTATATCGACCGCATGCGCCATGGCGAGCGCGACATCCTGTGGCCCGGCCGCGTGAAGTGGTATGCCAAGTCGTCCGGCACCACCAACGACAAGAGCAAGTTTATCCCCGTGTCGCGCGAGGGACTCGACAACCTCCACTACCGTGGCGGCACCGACTCCGTAGCCCTTTACTTGAGCAACCATCCGCAGAGCCGCCTCTTCGAAGGCAAGGCCCTTATCCTTGGCGGCAGCCATGCCCCCAACTACAATCTCCGCCACAGTTTCGTAGGCGACCTCAGTGCCATCCTCATCGAGAACATCAATCCTCTGGTCAACCTCGTACGTGTGCCCGGCAAGGAGATAGCCTTGCTCAGCGACTTCGAGCAGAAGATGGAGCGCATCGCACACCACATCAAGGACTGCAACATCACCAACCTCTCGGGCGTACCCTCCTGGATGATGGCCGTTCTGCACCGCACGCTCGAGATCACCGGCAAGTCCGACCTGTGCCAGTTGTGGCCCATGCTCGAAGTCTTCTTCCACGGCGGCGTAGCCTTTACCCCCTACCGCGAGCAATACCGGCAGCTCATCCCAAGCAGCTACATGCACTATATGGAGACCTACAATGCCAGCGAGGGCTTCTTTGGTTTGCAGAGCGACCTTGCCGACCCCGCCATGCTCCTCATGGTCGACTATGGTGTGTTCTACGAGTTCATCCCCATGGATGAGTTCGGCCAATCTAACCCCACCATCGTGCCCCTTTGGGATATAGAGGTAGGCCGCAACTACGCCATGGTCATCAGCACCTCGTGCGGACTGTGGCGCTACGTCATAGGCGACACAGTCAAGTTCACCCAAAAAGATCCCTACAAGTTCATCATCACCGGCCGAACCAAGCACTTCATCAATGCCTTTGGCGAGGAACTCGTGGTCGACAATGCCGAACAGGGACTGCGTCAGGCCTGTGCCGCCACCGGAGCCCAAGTGCGCGAATACACAGCCGCACCCGTCTTCATGGACGGCAATGCCCGGTGCCACCACCAATGGCTCATCGAGTTTGCCACACCTCCTGCAGACATCGCTGCCTTTGCCACCCTGCTCGACCAATCCCTGCAGGCTCTCAACTCCGACTACGAGGCCAAACGCTACAAGGACCTCACCTTGCAGCAGCTCCAGATAATCCCTGCCCGGCGCGGACTCTTCGATGCCTGGCTCAAGGCAAAAGGAAAGCTCGGCGGCCAACACAAGGTGCCACGCCTGAGCAACACGCGCCACATCATCGACGAACTGTTACAACTCAACGACGAAAAATAGGTTTGCCCGTGTTGCAAATCAGAAAATTATCCATATCTTTGCCCCATCACAACCATACACAGCAAAAAGAACTATGGAAGAATTTATGGAGATCCCCCGCATGCGCTTTCCAGAAGCCGTCAAGACCTGCTTCAAGAAATCATTTGTCTTCAAGGGCCGTGCCCGCCGTTCCGAGTATTGGTGGTGGGTGCTCTTCAATTTCCTCCTCGGCCTCGTCGTGTCGCTCGTCGGAGGATTCATCCCCACGGACAATCTGTGGGTAGCAGGCATCTTTAGCCTCATCGTCATCCTGGGCAGCCTGTACCTTGCCATTGCCAGTGCCGCCGTCAACGTGCGCCGCCTCCACGACGTCGGAATCAGCGGCTGGTGGTATGGAGGCACACTCATATACATCCTCATATGGATCATATGGATTACGATCGAGTGCTTCCGCGTAGCCCTCAACCTCAACCTTGCCCCCAATGCCACCCCCGATATGGTGAGCAACGCCATCCTCATGCAGCTCATAGGCAAAATCCTCATCACTTACATTCCCTTCATGATCTACAGCGTAGTGCTCCTCGTCTTCTACTGCCTCGACAGCAAGCCCGGAGCAAACAAGTATGGCGAAAACCCCAAGGGAGTGCCGGCCGAAGAGCCTGCCTTGCAGGAATAACGGTGAAAGGTTAAAAACAAGAGGCAGGTTCTACACCTCACCTGCATGGAATAGTGGAAAAGATGTGGCAATGCAACGGACAGACATACCATTTGTTACGGGCATCTGACACATCTTTTCCACATTTATCACATGCCATATACATCCATAGATATATATTAAAGAAATATAATACTATTATTATATTGTTCCTTACCGGTGTTGATACTATTCATGAACCCTACTGACAACACTTGGGTGCGACATCAAAAAAACTGATCGAGGACTATTTTTCAGCCAATAAGTTTTATTAATCAAAATTAATCGCTACATTTGCGGTGACTATGCGCTTGATAGCATGCATATAGTCAAGACATTTTTGGTAATTAGAAGCGTTATGCTTATCTTGTTAATGAAAACCTGAGAAATTTTCAAAAAGAACAAACAAGGATTGCATGATGGTTCTATGTGTATATCGCGTGGACTGTTATCCCCATTCTGTTTGTTCTGGTTTTCTCAGGACCTTCATTAACGCATGGCATACCAGCTCCGCGCTTCTTTTTTATTATGCTCTTGGGGAGTTGGAGAGCGTTATTAAACACAAGTATTGAAAGTCGTTCATTACATCAGCATGCATTTTTAGGGAATTTCCCCCTAAAAAATAGGGAATTTCCCCTTTTACAAACACGAGATATTATATACTTTTGTCAGCAAATTCTTTATACCACATTATCATGAAAAAGACTGCTTTATTTATTACAGCTATGCTAATAAGCATTGTTTCATTTGCGCAAACCAGTTTGCAGGACGTAGTGTATCTGAAAGACGGATCTATCATCCGTGGCGACATCGTAGAGTATACTCCTACTGATACGGTAAAGATAATGACCACTGATGGCAGCGTATTCGTATACGACTTTGCTCAAGTGGAGAAGTTTGCCAAAGAAGAAGCCAAGCACTATCAGAGACCAGCTGTCGACAAGAAATCTCCGTGGGTATCAGGTATCATGTCCTATTTTGTCCCTGGCATGGGACAAATGTATAATGGGGAGTCTCGCAAAGGATGGATTGACTTTTCCACACAGATAGGAGCATATGCGGCTACTATTTCAGGAGTGGCCTTAGTAATGGAATATTCGGGATACGACAATATCTACTACGGAGAAGATGGAAGTATCATTCATGAATATGACGAGGGCAATAGGTTCTTGTCGGCAACGGGTCTCGTTTTGTTCACGGCAGGAGTTATCACCCTTCACGCCAATTGGATACACTCTATCTGCGATGCGGTAAAATCATCCAAGCGCATCAATGCTGAAAACGGATATGTGATGTATCAATTCAACGACCGATGCGCCTTTGGTATGCAACCCTCTGTAGCATATGAGCGCCCGCAGTATCTGCAGGGAAGCAAGCCCGAACTCTCGGCAGGCATGAGTTTCAAGCTCACGTTCTGATAATAAAAAGATTTCGAATTTTGCTACTCATATCCATTATCATAAAAGTAATCACAAATTAAAGATATCATGAAGAAAATCTCAGTTATTTCATTATTTATGTTATCGTTATTTGTCGCTTGCGACAAGATTGAAGACGATAAAACTGTCGACACACGATTCTTTCCTGCAAATAGTATCCGTTGTCTCAATGCTTTGATTTTTAACTATGTGGTAGATGAAGAGGGTAATCATATTAAGATTGCTCCAGACACAGTGTATTTTGAATCTTGGATAGGAAATGATACTATTATAGATGGCAGGGAATGTGTCATCTTATGGGAAAAATATGAGCGCGATATGTCTGAGTTTGGAAACATAGAGCCCGTTACGCCCAATGTCCCATTATGTGTTGGTGCAATCCATGAAGCGGGAAATGGCTATGTGTATTTGTATAGATATGGTGGTTGGACAATCCTTTATGACTTTTCTGACTCGAGTTGGGAGTTAGGTGACGAACTATATGTAATGGATGGTGGGGGGCCATTCTATGAACCCATTTTAGAAGAGATAACAGATTTGTCATCTTATACACTGTGTAATGGTGAAAAAGTAGTTGTTGCCAATGGACTGATGTATGGTATAGGATATAATGACAGGGCTTTTTTTACCCCACAAACATATACAAATCCCTATGTCCCTGTTGATATTCCTGTAGAGTTCTATCGCAATGGGGAGTTGCTGTATCAAGGATGGAAAGATATTTGTGATTAAATAACTTTCCAACGATAACGATGGCGAAAACCTATTAAATTAAATCACCTAAATACTCTTCACATGAATACATGCAAACGCCACTTCGGATTTCGCTATAAAATATGAAGAAACAATTTATAATATTTACGACTTTTGTATCTTCGCTGCTATTATGCAGCTGTAAGAGTCTAGAAAATACGGTCGAGATTTCACTCGGCGAAGGTTATTATACGGGTAGCTTCGTGCGCCCCACCACACCCGACAAAGTGAAGGTGTATGTGGCCAATGATCCATTGCCCTTGACCACAGAAGTGATAGGCAGGTTCTCTGCCACTGACCCCAAGGCACGACGCAATGAATCGCTCGACGTTTTGCTTGATACAGTGAAGAAGGAGGTGAGTGACGTTGGAGGCAACGGTTTGTTTCTAACTGATCATTATAAGCCTCATTGGCTTGGCAACCCCCAGCATGTAATGTACGGATACATCTTGCTACAACCGGACACCATAGTAAGACCAGACAAAGAACATCCTCTGAATACTGCCGTGCGAGAATATAGAGAACAAGAGGAAGCCAAGAAGCTGGCTGAAGCGTTGGAAAGAAAAAAACTCTTCCCTCCTCACAAATTTTATTTTAGCACAGGATATTATCATGTGAACTATCCGAGAGAGGCAGCCGTAAGTGATATCGAGCGTAACCTAAACTCCGGGGTGGGAGTCCAGGGAAGCTACACATACAAATTCTTTGGATTGCTCTATAACGGTTACTTTGCCAAAAGTAACCGCAGTTTCCATTCGGCATCACCCAATGGAACGGCCTATCAAATGATTATGGTAAAACACAGCATTATTCCTATTGTTACATTATGCAATATGCATAAAAAGAAATGGTATTCTACTGCAACTCTCGGTATTGGCTATCAGTGGGAGGACATATATCTTCGAGAAATGCTTGCCAATGGTGCCCTGTCCAAATCGTCAGGTCGTAGGTGTGTTATGCATGGTGCTGTGGGACTTGAATACCGCATTCATGAACATTGGGGAGTGGAAGCACAATTACATGGTACCCATTGGGGTGTAAACAAAAAAATGGCATAACTGATAAAAGTTATACAAGCACTACCGAAACAGGAATCTCATTAGGGTTTAACTATTATTTATAAATCATACTATTATCAATCATTTACTAATAACACATTATGAAACGCACAATTTTATTTCTCGCATGCCTCATGGGCATGACCTTCGCCTTCGCACAGAGCAGTCTGCAAGACGTGGTTTACTTGAAGAATGGCTCTATCATCCGTGGCGACATTATAGAGTACACTCCCAATGATACGGTAAAGATAATGACCATCGATGGCAGCGTGTTCGTATACGACTTTGCCCAAGTGGAGAAGTTTGCCAAGGAACAGTCTATAAGCACAATCAACAAGAATGCCTATAGTGTAGAAAAGAAATCGCCTTGGATATCGGGCTTCCTCTCATTCTGTATCCCCGGATTGGGTCAGTTCTATAATGGGGAAAACCGCAAGGGATGGGTAGACTTAGCCACAAGTTTAGGTGGCTTTACTGGTATGTATGCAGGCGCCTACATGGTGGTATGTGGCGCCGAATACGATGGTGCTCCCAAAGATGGTATGGTAATTACCGGTACCGTGCTCATGCTTGCAGGTATGGGCACTATGCTTGCCAATGGCATACACTCTATCGTAGATGCTGCCAAATCATCAAACCGCATCAACACCGAAAACGGTTTTGTGATGTATCAATTCAACGACCGCTGTGCTTTTGGCATGCAGCCCTCTATCGCGTATGAATGCCCGCAGTATCTGCAGGGGAGCAACCCCGAGCTCTCGGCCGGCATGAAATTCAAGCTCACATTCTGATAATAAGAGGATAAATATATAAAGCGTATTGTGGGGCTATGTGGCTCCCACAACACGTATGTAGCCATGCGCATAGACGAACTTCGCCCCAGAATAGGGGATTTCGCCATGCGCATGACGTTTTTAGTGAGTAAAAAAGTTTTATTTTTGGCCTGGCAAGGTGCAGCGAAGCCGATGCTTCGCTGCAACGATGACGTTAACGTTGACTTGCAGCAGAGCTGCTATAAAGCAACCGGTGGTTGCGGTTAAGGTGCCCTTGGCACGGTTAAGGGTTAATGGTTAACGGTGAAAGCACCGAAAACGATGACGATAACGAAAACAAAGCAAGCCGAACAAAACAAAAATTGTTAGGTAGTGAAGATGCCGATTAAAAGGGCATTTTCTCTGAACGAGCCTTCAAAAAGTAACTTCCACCGCGGTGGCGCGAAAGTGTCACCGCGGTGGAAGAAAGACGCCACCGCGGTGGCGGAATCACGTCACCGCGGTGACAGGATTATTTGTAGCTTTGTACTGTCTGAGGTACAGACTTGTACCAAATTTGGTTGAGACTTGCAATGAATGGGATCTATCAGCGATTTTTCATTTACCCCTTGGCATGCGAATTAAAAATTAAGAGTTAAAAGTAGGAAGAACGCATCTAAATATCAATATGCTATATCGCGCTGGCGTCGGCGTTAATCTTCCTACGCAGTCATAAAGGACTCCTTTGGGGAGATAAACCTAAGGGCTGCAAGCAGCACTCCTCGGGAGAACTAAAGTAAATGGTGCTAAAGCACGCTCTTCGGAGGAACTAAAGTTCCTTTCATCGCAAGCAACGCTTTCATATCGCGTTGCCGTCGCAAACCAATGCTCATTCCGCATTGGCGTCGCAACCGACGCTTTCATTGCTTTTCCCTGCGGCCAGCGACCTAAAGGTTCCGCGTCGGCGTCATCGTTGGCAACGCGCGCTGCACTCTGCCACCGCCAACCGATTTATAAACTTTTTTCACCTAAGATGGTGTATCAGGCTTACTTTACCCAGCGCTTGATAATGGGGATTTGGTTGAGGGGCAGGTCGTGCTTGATCACATAGGCGAGGTATATGCCGAGGAGGAGAGTGTTGACACCCATGCGCAGCCAGGGGTTCCCGAAGGGGAGCATGTGCGACACGGCAAACAGCACCATGGCGAGGGCAAAGTAGAGACCGATGCCCTTGATGTCGTACCGGATGGGGTAGTAGTGCTGGCCGATGAAGTAGGAGAGCAGCATGGCGGTGCCGTAGCCCGCGAGTCCGCCCCACGCACAGGCGACATAGCCGTAGCGAGGCACGAAGAGGATGTTGATGCCCAGGAGCACGGCGCAGGCGATGACGGACATGATGGCGCCCCAGTAGGTGCGGTCGGATAGCTTGTACCAGAACGAGAGGTTGAAGTAGATGCCCATGAAGATTTCGGCCATCATGACGATGGGCACCACACGGAGGCCTTCCCAGTAGGTGCTGCCGATGAGGTACTTGAGGATGTCCATGTAGAACACTACGGCGAGGAAGGCGAGGAGGGTGAAGATGATGAAGTATTTCATCGTGGTGGCATACATGGTGCGGTTGTCCTTGTCGCGGCTCTTGCCAAACACGAAGGGCTCGTAGGCGTAGCGGAAGGCCTGCGTGAGCAGGGCCATGATCATGGCTATCTTGGTGCAGGCGCCGTAGATGCCGAGCTGCACGTCGCCCTCGGTGCCGGGCACGATGAAGCGGTAGGTGATCTTGTCGGCCACCTGATTGAGGATGCCGGCAATGCTGAGCACGAGGATGGGTAGGGCGTAGCGCAGCATGCGCAGGGCGAGTTTGCGGTCGAACCCATAGGTGAAGCCTTTGAGCTCGGGAAGGAAGCCGAAGGTGACACTCACGGTGCAGATGAGGTTGATGGCGAAGATGTAGCCCACGCTATCCTCGGGACGGTACCACCAGAGCAGCTCGGGATTGGCGCGGAAGATGGCGGGGGCGCCGAGGAAGATGAAGAGGTTGAGCAGCACGCTGAGGATGATGAACGAGAGCTTGAGCACCATGAACTTGACGGGACGGTGCTGGCCGCGCAGGCGGGCAAAGAGGATGCTCTGCAGGGCATCGAAGGCGACGATGGTGGTCATGCAGGCGATGTACTCGGGGTGGTCGGCATAGCCCATGAAGGCGCTGATGGGGGTGTTGAACACGAAGCACAGCAGGGCAAAGAGGAGGCTCACGCCGCCTACCATCCACAGGGTGGTGCCATAGACCTTGCGCTCGTCTTCGCCCTCCTTGTTGGAGAAGCGGAAGAAGGTGGTCTCCATGCCGAAGGTGAGCAGGGCCATGAGCAGGGCGGTGTAGGCATACACGTTGCTCACGACACCGTAGCCACCGCTCTCAGCGATGATCTTGGTGGTGTGCAGGGGCACAAGCAGGTAGTTGAGAAAGCGGCCTACGATGCTGCTGAGTCCGTAGATGGCGGTATCTTTGACGAGTGTCTTGAGTTCTTTACCCATAGTGTGTAGTCTGATTTTTTTTACAAAAGTACGACACTTTCACGCATGTGCCAAAATATATAGGCGAAAATCGCCTTTAGGGGGCTACCTGCATAGGGATGCTCGCTGCCGTGGCGATGAAGGCGGGGGCATACATGCACTGGATGGTGCTGGGGGCACTGGTGAAGTGTCCCGACAGGCTTACCCACGAGTCGAGCCCGATGGTGTAGCTGCCCTTGCCGATGCGGTAGAGGTAGCAGGTGGTGCTGCTGTTCCCGATGCTGCGGTAGTGGGCGAGGCCCTGGACATAGGTGTAGCCCGAGTGGGTGCTCACGGGTTCGAGTGCAGCGGGGCGGGGCAGGCGCAGTTCGACGTAGTCCATGGCACGGTCGGCGGTGAAGTGGATGCGGGTGCGCACGCGGTCGCCCTTGGTGAGGGGCGTGGTCGGGGTGATGGGGACAAGCTTTTCGCCTTGGGTGCTGTGAACGACCTTATAGTGGTCGACGGTGAGGGTGAGTCCCGTGCCGGAGTTGCTCACCTTGGTGCCCTCCTCGTAGTATTGCCAGGTGAGGGAACCCCAGGTGGGGGTGTTGCCCGACGACTGCAGGCTGACCTTGGCCAGGGCGGGGCGTATCTCCTCGGGAGTCCACTCCTGCTGGATGAGGCCGAGGTGACCCTGGGGTTGGGGGCGGAGCTCCTTGCTGCCTACGCGTATATCTACTGAGGTGGGGGCGAGGGCGTTTGTGCCTGTGGGGGCGATGAGCAGGGCATGCACGGCCTGTGCCGTGGCGATGCTGCTCTCCCAATGAGTGGTCTGCTTCTGCTTGAGCAGCCATTGCTGCATGCGGGCAATGAGGTCGGCAGGTTGGCGTAGCTCAGTGAATGCCTCGATGAGCAGGGCCTGCGTGGCGATGGGATTGCTGTCCCAACCCCACCCATAATTGTTGTCGCGCCAATAAATGCCCATTTCATCGCTCTCAAGGGCCGACTCGTTGACGACCTTGGCTACCTTGTGGGCAAGGTCGGACTGGCCCATGCGTTGCAGGGTGAGCATCCGGAGGGCCTTGTGCATGAGGGTGCCGTTCTTGGCCTTGGACTTGAGGAGCAGGCTGCGGTAGTGCTCATAGGCAGTGGCGGGTGTAGCAGCGATGGGCAACTCGGGGAAGAGGCTGCGGGCATAGAGGTAGTAGAGGGTGTAGGTGTCGAGCGCGCCGGGCTTGTGGCCGAGTTGTTCGAAATGTTCGTGATAGGTGCGGTCGAGGTGGGCGAGGCCTTGCTTGACGGCGTTGTAGAGTGCATCGTCCTGTGCTACGGACAGGCAGCCCATAGACTCGAGTTCGCCGAGGCCCTTGATGATGAGCAGCGTGGTGTAGCGGTCGGCCGGGAAACCCTCCATCCAGGCCCATCCGCCATCGGGGTGCTGGGCGGCGATGAGTCTATCGTGCAGCTGGCGCTGGACGAGACTGAGCGAGTCGGCCCGGTAATAGGAGGCCAAGTCTGCCTGTTCGCCTATGGTGGGGTAGCGCTGCAGGAGCTGTAGGGCGAGGGTGGTGGCGTAGTAGCGGTGGAAGAGCTGTTCGCAGGTGGGGTTCTGCTCCTGGCTGAGCGGGGGCAGCGCCTCGATGGCATACCAGAGGGGGTTGGAGACGAGGTCGAGCGTGAGGCGGTGGTGCTCGAGCGTAGCGGAGCGGTTGTCGAGGAGCGAGGTGAAGGTGTAGTCGCGCTTCTCCTTACCATTGGTGTAGAGGGCGAGGGTCTCGGTAACGAGGGTGCGGCGCGGCAGCACGGTGAGGGTGCCCTGCTGGCCATCGGCAAGGGTGGCACCCTGTGCGGTGATGCGGTAGGTGAACTGGGTGGTGCCCATGGGCACGGTGAGGGGGAACGATACCGTGGTGTTGCTATGCGGGGCAAGCGATACGGTTGCTTGCGCGGTGTGCGGACCGACATGAAGGGTTACGGTGGCTTCGATGGGGCGGTCGCTGCTGTTGGTGACCTTGGCGGCAAAGCGGCAGGTGTCGCCCTCGTAGAGGAAACGTGGCACGTAGGGTTGCACCATGAGTCCCTTGCGGGTGACAAACTGGACATCGGCATCGCCTCGCTTGAGCTCCTTGGTGTGGGCGAAGGCCTTTACATGCCAGCGGGTGAGCAGGTCGGGGGCGGTAAAGGTGAAGGTGGCACGGCCTTGGGCATCGGTACGGAGCGTGGGAAGGAAGAGTGCCGTGTGGCGCAGCTGCTCGCGGAGATCGGGGAGGGCAGATACTGGGGCAGACTCCGGAGCGGCGGCGTTCTGTACTGCTACCTCGTTGAGGCTGACGCCATCGGTAACGGATTCGGATACGGATACTCCCTTGGTGAGCATGCGTGAGTTGGTGGAGAGACTATAGAATATGCGGGCTTCGCCACGGCTCATGGGGAGCGTGTAGTAGCTGGGCTGGGCGATGCGGGGGCGACCTGGGTAGGTGTTGTCGTCCCATGCGGCGCGCTTGTCCTCGTCGATCTCGACGGTGCGCCCGCTACGTTGTGGTGCAAGGGGAATATGCCATTGGTTGGTGCCATAGGCGTCGAGGGCGGCATCGTAGATGCTCAGCGTGAGGGAGGTCTGCACGGGGCGGCCCCAATAGTCGGTGACATGCACGGTGCATTGCTCGGCATGGCCCGGTGTGAGGATGTTGCGCAGGGGGGCAATCAGCACATGGAGGCGGCTTGTCTTGTCGTGGATGGGGAGCGAGTGCTGAAGGGTGCGTTTGACATTGTCCTTTATTGAGGCTGTGTGCAGGGTGAGGGTGCCGCGCCAGGTGGAATCGACGGGGATGCGCAGAGCGCGGGTCTCATCGGTGAGCAGCAGCGTGCCCTTGTTGACCACGCGGTCCTGTACCTTTATATAATAATGGGTGTGCACCTGGGTGTGGCGGGTGCTGAGGTAGAACACGGCGGTGTCGCCGGTGGAAACGCTAAAGGCATCGGTGGTGAGGTTGTAGAGCACATACGATGGCTCGGTGCCCTTGCCCTCGGCCCATAGTTTGAAGTGGCAGTGCTCGCTGTATTGCTTGCAGCCATCGGTGTAGGTGAGTGTGAGGCGGTAGATGCCGCAGGGCATGTCGGGGGTGAGCGGAAGGTGGTTGCCTGTGAGGGCCGACTGCTCGGTGCGCTCGATGAGGGTGCGTGCTTCGTTCCACTGCTCCCATTCGCTCTCGTCGCTGGTGCGTATGCCGGGGTGGTGCGGCACCTGGAGTTGGCTCAAGCGCAAGGTGACGGGCTCGGCAAGAGGTTCGCCGCCCAAGGTGAGCAGGCGGTAGCTGAGGGTGTCGCCTTGCATGAGTGTGCCTCTCCATAGGGGGAGGTCGGTGTGCTTGGTGCGATGGCCTACGATGAAGTGGGTGCGGGCTTGTTGGGTCTCGCCGCTGGGGTCGGTGATGCTGACCTCGACAATATGGTTGTAGGTGGCGTTCTCCTCGAAGCCGGCGGTGTGGCGCACCTGGATGGGAAGGGTGAAGCGGCCTTGTGCATCGGTGGTGGTAGTGCCGGCGGACTCGTAGAGGTAGGCATCGGGCAGGGGATAGCGGCCGAAGATGTTCATGTCGGTCACGAGAAGTTTGTACTCCACCTTGGCATGGGCCACAGGAAGGTCGGTGTAGGTGGTGGCGCTACCCTGTAGGGTGAGGCTGTCGCCAAAGCGTACGATGCCTGTAGGGCGCTCAAGGTTGATGCTGAAGGTGGGTGCCTTGAAGGCCTCGACATTGAGAATGTGTGAGGTGGCACTGTGTGAGATGCTGTCGGTAGCGAGCAGGTGGAGGTTGCCGGGGGTGATATCGGGCGGCAACACGAGTGAGGTGTTGTAGCAGCCCCAGGCATTGGTGGTGCCACGGAGGGTGGCTATCTCCTTGCCGCGTGCATCGGTAAACGTGAGGGTGAGGGGGCGGTGGCTCATGACGCGGCTGCCCTCGTCGGAATGGCTGTAGGCTATGAGGTTGCACTGCACCGTGTCGGATGGAGCATAGGTGTAGCGGTCGGGGAGGATGGCGAAGCGGGTGCTCTCATCGGTAGGTCTGTCCCAATAGCGGTGTTCGGCAAAGTCGGCATAGCGGAAAGTATAAGTGGTGTGTGAGTGCCCATCGGAGGCACGGAGGTAGAGGTTGCGGTAGCGTCCCTCGGGGAGGGGGACGGTGAAATGGCCCTTTGCGTCGGTGAAATACTGCTCGATGAAGCGGGTGCTCTGTCCTGAACTCTCCATGAGCATGAGCTCGCAGTCGGTAACAGCACGGCCCGTGGAGGCATCGATGACCATTCCGATGTATTCGCCTTCGGCCTCGTTGAGCATCATCGATAGTCTAATGCTGGTGACGCTGATGGCGGTCATGGAGCTGCGTTTGGTGCCGCGGGTCTGTCCGTTGTTGGTGGCGATGACAAAATAGTCGCCTGCCTCCAGGGCGGGCAGGGCGAGGGGTACCTCCTTATATATATAGGTATTAGGGAGGTCGACGTGGATCTGCTGATAGGGTGTGCCTACTGAGCGGCGGCGGATGACCTCTTCGTAGGTGAAGCGGTCGTTGTGCTCGCCGGCATAGCGGGGCACGATGCGGTAGGAGATGTCGCTGGTGTTGCGCACGGTGAGGGTGATGTGGCTCGCGCGGTCGGGGAGCAGTGTGGCATGGCTCTGCAGACTGAGATAGGGATGTGTGACGCTCTGTTGGAGTTTTTGTGCCAGAGTAGCCCACTCGCTGTGGGGTGCAAGGTGGATGATGCGCTGGATGTAGCGCTCCATGAGGGCGGCTTTTGTGAGTTCCTGACTGACGCGACTGCTATCGGTGTAGTGGTTGATTTGTGGGGCGTAGTGTTCGGCCAGCAGGTAGAGTATCATGGCCTGTTCGGTGGGGTGGTGCTGGTAGCTCACGGCAATGCGCTCGAGCCCCTCGGCATAGAGTGATGGATGCGACTCATTGCCGGAGTGTAGCTGGGCGAAATTCTTGAGTTTTTCCATACGCTTGCGGTCGATATGGGCGAGGATGGCTGCATCGGGGGTGTGCAGGTGGTGCTGCGTGAGAATCTGCAGCTGGCGCAACTGCCATAGGGCAAGTGAGGAGGTATCGGTAGGGAGAGTGAGGGAGGCAAATTCAGTGGCGGTGCCGAGGAGACCGTGGCGCAGCTCGCTGAGCATGCGGCACTCTGTGATGCCGAGGTAGAGATTGTCGGTGATGGAATGAATGACTACGTCGTAGAGTGTGGGGCGTAGGCGCAGGGCGAGGGAGTCGCCCGCGATGAGCAGGTCGTAGGCATTGGCGGGGATGGTCTTCAAGGCTTGGCTCTCGGCAAGTGCCGCTTCGTAGTGGGAGCGGCTATTGCCTGTGAGGTGGGCGATGAGGAGGTGGGCGATGGCCTTATCGGCGCCCTTGAGGTGAGGAAGCACTTGTCGGTAGGCCTCAATGGAGCCCTCGACGGCGTTTTCCTGATAGGCTTCGGCTGCGGTGCGCTGCTTGTAGGTGGCTACGAGCAGGGCGTGGCTATCGTGGGTGCGGCGGGCTCTCTTGATGAGCTGCGAACAGGCATCGTAAGCGGTGGTATAGTGGCCTTGCGCAAGGAGGGTGTCTATATCGTTCCACGTATCGGGGCGGATGGCTGCACGGGTGAAGAGGGTGGTGCAGAGCAGGGCGAGTGTGAGGAGGTGTTTCATCGGAATGTGGGGTTTGATGATTTCAATACAAAGAAAAAGTTTTTCACGAATACTACCAAAAAAACGAACTTACAATTTCCTGACAATCGCCAAAACCCTACTTCGGGGGTTGGATCTAGGGTGTGGTTTGCCTGGTGGAGGATGCTTGTGGGCGTGATGCAATGGTCAGTGAATCAGCGTTGTGCGTCACTCGCCACACCTTTGCTTGACGAGTGGAGCGTGTTTTGTGGGCAATGGCCGGCAGATTGAGGACGAATGGAGCAGGGGCTATTTGAAGGGCACACTATCTTTGCGCCGTCAAAAAAAACGGACAGATATGTTGGAACGATTTTTGAAGAAAACCAGGTTTGAGTCGTTCGACGACTTTATGGAGAACTATGAGGTGTGCGTGCCCGGGAACTTCAACTTTGCCTATGACGTAGTGGATGCGTGGGCGAAGAGGGATGCCGACAAGCGTGCCATGCTCTGGACCAATGAAGAGGGTAAGGAACGTACCTTTACGTTTGGTGAGATGAAGTTGTGGTCGGACCGCACGGCTGCATACCTGCAAAGTCTGGGCATACGACGCGGCGATGTGGTGATGCTCATACTTAAACGACGCTACGAATGGTGGTGGACCATGTTGGCTCTGCATAAGTTGGGAGCCGTGGTGGTGCCTGCTACGCACTTGTTGCGTGCGCATGACATAGAATATCGTTGCAATGCCGCTGGCATCAAGGCCATCGTGGCATGTGGCGACGAGGACATCATACAGAACGTGGAAGCGGCACGGCCCTACAGCCCGAGCCTGAAACACTGCATTTCGATAGGTCCGAACGTGCCTTATGGCTGGTTGGACTTCCATGAGGGGGTGAACACACCGAGAGCATTCGTGGTGCCCGAGAAGAACAACAACGATGATACGATGTTGATATACTTCACATCGGGTACGACGGGGAACCCCAAGATGGTGTGTCATGACTTTACCTATCCTCTGGGACATATTATTACAGCTGCATGCTGGCATAACCTCTATGAGGAGTCGCTGCACCTCACGCTGAGCGATACGGGATGGGGAAAGGCTGCCTGGGGCAAACTGTATGGTCAGTGGATTGTGGGTGCTACGGTGTTCGTGTACGACTACGAGGGACGATTCCCGCCTGCCGACATATTACGTACCATTGAGAAGTATCGCATCACCTCGTTCTGTGCGCCTCCAACGGTGTTCAGATTCCTCATCAAGGAGGATGTGGAGAAGTATGATATCAGCAGCTTGCGCTATTGCACCGTGGCTGGTGAGGCTTTGAATCCCAATGTGTTTGAACGTTGGAAGCGCCTTACGGGTATCAGTCTGATGGAGGGGTATGGGCAGACCGAGACAACGCTCTCGATAGGAACCTATCCGTGGTGCAAACCGAAACCGGGCTCGATGGGTGTACGCGGACCGCAGTATCATGTGGAGTTGATGGATAAGGAGGGACGCATATTGGGCGACGATGAGGAGGGCGAAATTGTGATTTGTGCCTCGGGAGACAAACCTTTGGGGATGTTCAAGGGATATCATCGCAATGCGGAACTTACTGCGGCATCGAATTATAATGGATGGTATCACACGGGAGACGTCGCCTACCGCGATCGCGACGGATACTACTGGTATGTAGGACGTATGGATGATGTGATCAAGTCGTCGGGCTACCGCATCGGACCGTTCGAGGTGGAGAGCGCGCTGATGAAGCATCCTGCGGTGTTGGAGTGTGCCGTGACTGGCGTGCCCGATGAGATACGCGGGCAAATCGTGAAGGCGACAGTCGTGCTGACTGAGAAATATCGCGACAAGGCCGATGAGGCATTGGTCAAGGATATCCAGAAGTTTGTGAAGGAGGCTACGGCACCCTATAAGTATCCCCGCATGGTGGAGTTCGTGGATGAACTGCCCAAGACTATCAGCGGAAAAATAAAACATTGTGAAATAAGAGAAAGAAGTTGAAAATACTCTTTCCCATTCCTGAACTATAACTAAGAAAAAACGCTTGTTGATTATTATTGTTTGAAACCTAAATCTTAATTGTGAGAGTGGCAGCACACCGTGAGGTGCGCTGCCATTCGCTTTCCCGTAGGCTCAATAATCGGGTCTGCCTCTTATGTCCGATGGGGGTGTTCGGGATGGAGGAGGGTAGGCCTCGGGTGCTCACATTCGTTGCGGATGTGGCTATTCTTTTGATGTAGAAAATGCAAGAAAAATGTTATATAACACATTTTCTTTTAAAAAAGTGGTAAGAAATGTTGGCTAAATGGAAGAAAGTGACTAACTTTGCACCCCGAATATGAGGTGGACTGTGTCCGCTCATGATGAAAAAGAACATAATTAAACTATAAATAATTAATAATTAACAAAATGCCAACAATTCAACAATTAGTTAGAAAAGGCAGACAGGATCTTGCAGACAAGAGCAAGTCACCCGCGTTGGACAGCTGTCCTCAGCGTCGTGGTGTTTGTACTCGTGTTTACACTACAACTCCTAAGAAGCCTAACTCAGCGATGAGAAAAGTAGCGCGTGTGCGCTTGACCAACCAGAAAGAGGTTAACTCTTACATCCCCGGTGAAGGTCACAATTTGCAGGAGCACTCAATCGTATTGGTACGCGGTGGTCGTGTGAAAGACCTCCCTGGTGTACGTTATCACATCGTTCGTGGTACATTGGATACCGCAGGTGTAGCTAACCGTCTCCAGCGTCGTTCTAAGTACGGTGCTAAGCGTCCTAAAGCTAAGAAGTAAGCCAAAGCTTACCCCCAAACAATGCGGCCGCACGACGTGTAGGTCTGAGGTAAAGAAATAAGCCCTCAAAAACATAAATTAAATTATAAAATTTACGTTTTGGTTTGTTGGATAAGCTATAAAGGTTGAGTAAATGCCCAAGAGTGGGCGTTGAAGAAGACAAAAATGCAGCCCCAAACGAAAACAAAAACTTTTCAAGAAAGAAATGAGAAAAGCAAAACCAAAAAAACGTATGGTCCTTCCGGATCCCGTATTTAACGAT
>JAZRDT010000099.1:0-17292 GCA_045660385.1 Bacteroidaceae bacterium
ACCATGAAGGCAGAGTAGAAGCCGAGGCCAAAGTGGCCGATGATGGCATTGGCATCGTTCTTATACTTCTCGAGGAAGTCGTTGGCGCCTGAGAAGGCAATCTGGTTGATGTAGCGGTCAATCTCCTCGGCGGTCATACCGATACCACGGTCAGAGATGGTGATAGTGCCAGCCTCCTTGTCGAGAGCTACATTGACGAAGAGTTCGCCCAGCTCACCCTTGAAATCACCCTTGAGGGCATAGGTCTTGAGCTTCTGTGTAGCGTCGACGGCGTTGGATACCAACTCGCGGAGGAAAATCTCGTGGTCACTGTAAAGGAATTTCTTGATGATGGGGAAGATGTTTTCGGTCGTTACCCCAATGTTACCTGTTTTCATATTGTTTTATTTATGATTTTTGGTTTATGATTTATGATTTATGATTTATGAATGCCTGCCATCCGGAGGCTAATTTTCAATTTTGACTTCGTCGAACTTCGGCTTCGCTCGCTGAGAGATTGCAAGTGAACTTGCATCTCGCTCGCTTGCTCGAACTTTCAATTTTCATTTTTTAATTCTTAATTTAAAAGGAACAACATTCCGAGGGGTAAGGTTGCAAACGGAGTGCCATATCTTGTTCCTTTTATAATTGCTGACAAAATGTCGTAATAGGTATGACAGACCGTTGCGACGGAAAATAAAATTTGCAACAAACAGTGCTTTATTGTACCTTTGCACGAAAGAACACCTTAAACTGTAGATAGTAATGAAGAAACCGATGTCATCTGTCCGCTACTCCATAGCCGTAGTGCTTCTGCTGCTTGTGGTGTGTGGCGGTTTTGCAATAGCGCAATCAATAAATAAGAATAAAGTAATGGAACAGACAACACCCCAGGTACGCATCAGTACCAACTATGGCGACATCGTCGTGCGCCTCTATGATGAAACTCCCGAACATCGCGACAACTTCCTCAAGCTTGCTCGTGAGGGATATTATGACAGTACACTCTTTCATCGTGTCATCAAGGACTTTATGATTCAAGGTGGTGACCCCGAATCGAAGGGAGCTCCTGCAGGTCAGCAGCTTGGTAGTGGCGGACCTTCGTATACACTCCCGGCCGAGTTTGTATATCCCCAATACTTCCACAAGCGTGGTGTGCTGAGCGCAGCGCGTCAGGGTGATCAGGTGAACCCCGAGCGTCGTTCGTCGGGCTCGCAGTTCTACATCGTGTGGGGAAAGAAATATACCGAATCTGAGTTGAAGCAGATGGCAAAGCAGCTCGACGGCCAGCGTGGACAGCAGATCTTCAATGGCTTGGCAGCGCAGCACCGCGACAGCATCCAGGCGATGTATCAGAGTGGCGACCGAAAGGGACTGATGGAATTGCAGAACCGCCTGGCGGCCGAGACCGACAAGATTTTGAAGGAGACTCCCGGATTCAGTTTCACTCCCGAGCAGATTGAGGCTTACACCACGCTTGGCGGTACTCCTCACCTCGACAATCAGTACACCGTATTCGGTGAGGTGGTAAGCGGTCTTGAGGTAGTGGAGAAGATTCAGAGCGTAGCTACGGGCCGTGGCGACCGTCCCAAGGAGGATGTGGTGATGACGGTTACCGTAATGGAATAATCCCTATTATTACCTATTGTATAGGTATATGAAAAGCGCCGCATCTGATGCGGCGCTTCTTTTTTGGTATCGGATGTGCGCGATTACTTGATTACGCCCAGTTCCTTGCCGACCTTTGTGAAGGCTGCGATAGCCTTGTCGAGGTCCTCGCGGCTGTGAGCAGCTGATAGCTGTACGCGGATACGGGCCTGATCCTTCGGTACTACGGGGTAGTAGAAGCCGGTTACGTAGATACCCTCCTCGGCCATGCGGTTGGCGAAGTCCTGTGAGAGCTTGGCGTCGTAGAGCATCACTGCGCAGATGGCCGACTGTGTGGGCTTGATATCGAATCCTGCAGCGAGCATCTTCTCGCGGAAGTATACCACGTTCTCCTGCTGCTTGGTGTGCAATTCGTTGCTCTCCTTGAGGATTTTGAACATCTCGAGCGATGCACCTACCACGGTGGGAGGAATTGAGTTAGAGAAGAGGTAGGGGCGTGAACGCTGACGGAGCATGTCGATAATCTCCTTGCGACCTGTGGTGAAACCACCGATGGCACCGCCGAATGCCTTACCGAGTGTACCGGTGTGGATGTCGATGCGGCCGTAGCAGTTGAACTGCTCGCTTACACCGTGGCCTGTGGCACCAACAACGCCGGCAGAGTGACACTCGTCGACCATTACCAATGCATCATACTTTTCTGCAAGATCGCAAATCTTGTCCATAGGAGCCACGTTACCATCCATTGAGAACACACCATCAGTCACGATGATGCGGAAACGCTGGGCCTGAGCCTCCTGGAGGCAACGCTCGAGGTCGGCCATATCGGCATTGGCATAACGATAACGCTTGGCCTTACAGAGGCGTACGCCGTCGATGATAGAGGCGTGGTTCAAAGCGTCAGAAATGATGGCATCCTCATCAGTGAAGAGGGGCTCGAATACGCCACCGTTAGCATCGAAGCAGGCTGCGTAGAGGATGGTGTCCTCGGTCTTGAAGTAGTCAGAGATGGCAGCCTCGAGCTCCTTGTGCAGGTCCTGGGTACCGCAGATGAAGCGTACTGATGACATGCCGTAGCCGTGAGTGTCCATCGCTCTCTTGGCAGCGTCAATCAAACGCTGGTTATCAGAGAGGCCGAGGTAGTTGTTGGCACAGAAGTTGAGCACGTCGCGTCCGTCGTTGAGCTTGATGTTAGCGCGCTGAGGTGTGGTGATGATGCGCTCGTTCTTGTACAAGCCAGCCTCTTTGATGCCGGCGAGTTCCTGTTGCAGGTGTTCTTGAATCTTTCCGTACATAGGTGTTTATTTATAAAAAGTTGTCTAACTATAGTCTAATATTTGTGCAAAATTAGTCATTTCGTTTGATATAGTATCAACGAAACATTATTTTTGTGTAAATCGTTTAATACTTTCGATGATTTCTGACTCTTCATCGGCTATCTCCAGTATGAGGTTGCGGTATTTGCCCTGTTCAGATAGCTTTTCCAACATGGGGAATACGGGCATCTCGCTTGTCCAATAGTGTGTGTCGAGGAATACCATGGGGCTGGCATACCCGAAGCTGAGGTAGTGATTCTGTACCGCATCCTGGAATATCTCCTGCATGGTTCCCGCACTGCCCGGAGCATAGATGATGCCCCCTTTGGCGATGGTGAGGATACCGTCTTCGCGGATGGCATTCTCGAAGTACTTGGCGATGTGGGTGGCAAAGGGCGATGCGGGCTCGTGTCCGTAGAGCCAGGTGGGTACGCCGACGCTTTTGTATTGCGTCTGCGGATATTTGGCCCGCACCTGAAAGGCGGTGTCGAGCCACAAGGGGTCGGTAAACGATGGTGCTTGCGATAGCATTCGCATCGCGTCGTACACCTCTGCATCCAGTCGGCCGGCCATCCAGGCACCCAAGTGGGTGGCCTCCATGGCTCCCGGGCCACCACCGCTTATCATGAGGTAGCCCTGCTCGGTAAGGAGCTTGCTGATGTGTACGATTTTCTGGTATGCTTTGTCGGTACGCAGCAATCCGTGGCCGCCCATGATGCCCACCACCAATCGCTCATCGTACCCGGCCAGCAGGTCGTGCAGCGAGTTGCTTATGGAGTGGTCGTGCAAAGTGCGCGCCAAGGTCTCCTTGATGTCGGTTGTTGATTTTCCCTTCTGCAGGTAGTAGCGGTACACCACACTGTCGAAGCACTGACCGTAGCTCTCGGGAGTGCCCGTCTGATATCCTTGGTAGAGCTCCTCAGCAGCGTACAGACTATTGCGGAAGCAGTTGTAAGGCACGTCGATGTGCGAGAATACGAAGCAGCTCTTGTCGATCTGCACTCGCATCGTGTTGCTGAAGGTGCATCCCATAAACAGGCAGTCGTAGTACCTGCATGTAATCGACTCGTCCTGTATGGCCGTGAAGTCCAGGTCCTGAAACACGCACCGTTCGATGCGTTCGTGCGTAGTGAGCAGCTGCCTCAGCTGCTCCAAGCTTTGTATTTCGCGATATTGTCGATGCATCTCTGTCAGTGTTTTCGGTATTGGGGTGGGGGTGCTCCGCCGGGACTACTCTTCCACCTTCAGCAAAGCGCCGGTGTGCGGATTAAGGGTAATCTTGATATCCTTCTTCTTGGTGAAGAGTGCTGTGGCGAGCGTTTCGGCTGTGCCAAACTGAGCCAACGGCATGGCTGCCTCGGCCAGTGTTGCCGTGTTGTTGTATACCTTTATGGTTGCCTTGCCCGGTAGGTTGTATACCATTCCGTCGAGCTTTGTCTTGGACTTCGGTTGCTTCTTCTTGCTTGCAGTGGCCTCCGTGTCGGGTGTGGCAACAACCGCCTGCTTGCCCTTGATGTCGATGTATAGGGGAGCGCCTCCCAGATCGTCCTTGTGCAACATGCCCAGCTTGCGCGAGAATCGTCCCAGGAGCAGACGGTTGGTGTCGCTCTCGGGTATCACCTGGAAGGTTTGCGTTGTCAGCTCTGTCACCGTGGTGCCCGTGAAGAGCTGCATGAGTGCCTGCTCTTGCTCGTTGATGGCATCGAGGATTATCCTCAACGCTTCGCCATCTGTCGGCATATTGTCGTTTTGTCCGCGCAGCAGCAGGCTCTTGCTTTCACGGATGTTATAGATCTCTTTTGCTACCAGTTCGGCCATCTTGGCTTTCGAACCCGTAATCAGCATCTCCTCGGTCATGAATGAGCGGGGGTTCAGCACTTTGGCATCGGTGGCCGGAGCCTGTTCGTTCGTTGCCGGTATGGCCTGTTCCGTGTTGATGGCCAGGAGTATGCCCGACTCGTCGAGCTGCACGAGGGGTGCCACTGAGTTTGTCGCAAACCGGATGTGGTAGGGTTTCTCCGTGTTGGCAATGGCGCTTGGTGTGATGGTCACCTCCTTGATGGCATATTGCACATCCTCCTTGTCCGATATGTTGCTTATGCGTAGGTAGCGTTCGGCATACTGGCACAGTTCGCCTGGTGTGTAGGTTGTCTTCTCTACCGTCACATTCACGTTTATTACCGTTTTTGGGAGATAGTATACCACTCCCTCAGCCGATATGCCGGGGGTATAGTTCGATACGGACGTCTGAGCAAAGGAGGCGATTCCTCCCATCAACAAAGCCGATAGTATGGCGATTTTCTTCATTTCGTAGGGTGTTTGTATATAAATAATGAGTAAAGGTACTATAATTTTCTGGTTTGCTCTACTCTTTCGCTGATATTTTCGCAAATCTTAAAAAATAAATTAGGTTTTTGCTCTCGCATAAATGGATTTTGTTTAATTTTGTAGAAATTTCGTGTAATATCAATAAAATGGATGCAATAAAAATCAAGGATAAAGACTTTGCGGTTTCCATACCTGAGTCGAAGATACTTTGCGAGGTTGAGCGCCTGGCTGCCCAAATCAGTCGCGACCTTGAAGGGAAGAATCCTCTCTTCTTAGGCATTCTCAATGGTAGTTTCATGTTTGCCGCCGACCTCTTCCGCCGTATTACCATTCCGGCCGAGATTTCATTCGTCAAGTTTGCCTCATACGATGGCGTGTCGTCAACCGGTGTCATCAAGGAACTGATCGGACTGACTGAGGATATCGCAGGCCGCACCATCGTGATTGTTGAGGATATCATCGACACCGGCTGCACCATGAAGAAGTTGCTCGAGGACCTCGGTGCCCGCGCTCCCGAGTCGATCCACGTGTGCACATTGCTGCTCAAGCCCGAAAAGCTCAAGGTAGCCCTCGATGTGGAGTATGTGGCTTTGGAGATCCCCAACGACTTCATCGTGGGATATGGTCTCGACTACGATGGCTATGGCCGCAACTTGAAGGACATCTATACCGTAGTAGAGTAAGAGAAAGAAGATTGAAACACACATTATATAATAGGAAATTAAAGTTATGCTGAACATTGTAATTTTCGGTGCCCCCGGTTCAGGAAAAGGTACCCACAGCGCTCGCCTTGTTGAGGAATTTAAGTTAGATCACATCTCTACAGGTGATGTACTTCGTAAAGAGATCAAAAATGGTACCGAGCTCGGTAAGATTGCTCAGGGCTATATCGACAACGGCCAGCTCATCCCCGATGAGTTGATGATCGGCATTCTGGCCAGCGTGTATGATAGCTTCAAGGATAGCAAGGGTGTTATCTTCGACGGTTTCCCCCGCACCATTGCTCAGGCCGAGGCACTGAAGCAGATGCTCGAGGAGCGCGGACAGAAGCTCACAGCCATGATTGATATTCAAGTTGCTGAAGAAACATTGATGGCTCGTTTGCTGCGTCGTGCAACTATTGAAGGTCGTGCCGATGACAATGAGGAGACCATCAAGAAACGCTTTGCCGTGTACCATAACCAGACAGCACCCCTTATCGAGTGGTTCAAGGGACAGGGCGTATACAAAGCTTTCCCCTATGCCGACGAGATGGGACTCGAGGGTATGGTACGTTTCATCAACGACTATGTAGCTACACTCCTTTGATGTAGGTTCTTGATTTTCTGTACACGTGTGCAGGATTCACAAGATACAATAATAGGAATTCGTAACTTTGCACGAAAAAGAGATGAATTCCTAACTTTTTAAAATGTAGAATACTTTATGGCTGAAACCAACTTTGTAGATTATGTAAAGATTTACTGCCGCTCAGGTAAAGGAGGTCGTGGAAGTACGCACATGCGACGTGTGAAGTACAACCCCAATGGTGGCCCCGATGGTGGCAACGGTGGACGTGGCGGACACATCATCCTTCGTGGAAACCGTAACTATTGGACCCTTCTCCACTTGCGCTATGACCGTCATGCCTTTGCCGGTAACGGAGGCAATGGCTCAAAGAACAAGAGTAGCGGTAAGGATGGCGAAGACAAGATAATCGAGGTTCCCTGCGGCACTGTTGTTTATAACGCAGAGACGGGTGCTTACCTTTGCGACATCACCGAACATGGACAGGAGGTCATCCTCCTCCGTGGTGGTCGTGGCGGCTTGGGTAATTTTAACTTTGCTACACCTACCCGTCAGGCTCCTCGCTTTGCGCAGCCTGGTGAACCCATGCAGGAGCTCACTGTCATCATGGAGCTCAAGCTTCTGGCCGATGTCGGTCTCGTGGGCTTCCCTAATGCAGGTAAGTCGACCCTCCTGGCTGCCGTGTCGGCCGCCAAGCCCAAGATTGCCAACTATCCCTTTACTACCCTTGAGCCCAACCTCGGTATCGTGTCGTATCGTGACAACCGCTCGTTTGTAATGGCCGATATCCCCGGTATCATCGAGGGTGCCAGCGCCGGTAAGGGCCTTGGCCTGCGATTCCTTCGTCATATCGAGCGCAACTCGTTGTTGCTCTTCATGATTCCCGGAGACGCCGACGATATCCGCAAGGAGTACGACATCCTGCTCAATGAGCTTGCCACCTTCAATCCCGACATGCTCAGCAAACAGCGTGTGCTCGCCATTACCAAGTGCGACCTGCTTGACGAAGAGTTGGTGGAAATGCTTGAGGAGACTCTTCCCGACGATCTTCCCCACGTGTTCATTTCATCCGTTACGGGCTCCGGCGTGTCGGTGCTGAAGGATATCTTATGGAACGAACTCAACCGCGAAAACTTCCAGGCCGAACTCAGCAAGGAGAGCCTCGTGCACCGCTCCAAGGATATGGGCAAACTGCAGGATGAGCTCCGTGCCATGGGACAGGACGATGACCTCACCATCGAGTACGAAGATATTGATGAGATGGACGACTTTGAATACGAGTTTGACGACGACTTCGAGTTTGACGACCAGGAGTCCGACGCCGACGCGGAACCTTTAAGTCGCTGACCCGAAGGGGAAAAGCAATGAGCATCGGTTGCGACACTGAAACTTTAGTTTCACAAAGGAGTCATTCTTTCATTCAGTAAATAAAAATACATGACCATATGAACGCAGAAGACATCTTCACCAAAGGCATCATGTTCAAGAAGGTCGCCTCGGATCGTCCCAAGGAGGAGAAGGTAAAGACCAAAGCAAAGAAGAAGGCCTATATCACCGGTCAGCATCACTCGGCATCGGCCAAGATGAAGGCCGAGATACGCCGCAAGCGTGCCAACCGACATAAATCGTGACGTTACACATACGAATAATATCATATCCAATATGAAGAAATACATACTTGATCTTAAAGTGCGCGAAACGGTGGCCGTAGGCCGCCAGTTCGTGCTGCTGCGCCTCACTGCCGACGAGCAGCTGCCCGAGATGCTTCCCGGTCAGTTCGTCGAGGTGCGCATCGACGAGACACCCAGCGTGCTGCTCCGTCGCCCCATCTCAATCCACTACTATGACCAAGCGGCCAATGAACTCGGCCTCCTCGTGCAGCTCGTAGGAAACGGCACTCGTTGGATGGCTACCCTCGAGCCTGGCGACACCGTCAACATCGTGCTTCCCTTGGGTAATGGCTTCACCCTCCCTGCCGATACCTCGGTGCGTCCGCTTCTCATTGGCGGTGGCGTAGGTGTAGCTCCTTTACTCTATCTTGGCATGAAACTCGAGGAGATGGGTATCACTCCCACCTTCCTCCTGGGTAGCCGCACCGAGAACGAACTCATGCGGATTGCTGAGTTTGAGAAGGTAGGCCCAGTATACATCACCACCGAGAATGGTGCTGTAGGCGAGCAAGGCTATGTCACCCAGCACTCAGTGCTCACTCGCGAGCAGTTTGACCAGGTATACACCTGCGGTCCCAAGCCTATGATGGTAGCCGTAGCCCGTTGGGCCAAAGCAGCCGGCGTAGCGTGCGAGGTATCGCTCGAGAACAAGATGGCCTGCGGCGTAGGTGCCTGCCTCTGCTGCGTTGAAGACACCAAGCAAGGCCACGTATGCGTATGTAGTGAAGGACCCGTATTTTCAATAGACAAGTTATCATGGCAGATTTAAGAACATCCATAGGCAAGCTCGAGCTTCCCAACCCGGTGATGACTGCATCGGGTACATTCGGCTACGGCACCGAGTTTGCCGATTTCGTTGACCTCGAGCGCCTCGGAGGCGTCATCGTCAAGGGTACTACCTTGCACCATCGCGAGGGTAATCCCTATCCCCGTATGGCCGAGACCCCGGCTGGCATGCTCAATGCCGTGGGCCTGCAGAATAAGGGTGTCGACTACTTCTGCGAGCACATCTATCCCACCATCAAGGACTACAAGACCAATATGATTGTTAATGTCAGTGGTTCGGCCATCGAAGACTACGTAGCCACTGCCGAGCGCATCAATGCATTGGAAGACATTCCTGCCATTGAACTCAACATCTCATGCCCCAATGTCAAGCAAGGAGGCATGGCCTTCGGTGTCACCGCCAAGGGAGCCGAGGAGATGGTGCGTGCCGTGCGCCAGGTATATGACAAGACCCTCATCGTGAAGCTCTCGCCCAATGTGACTGATATCACCGAGATCGCCCGTGCTGCCGAGGCTGCCGGTGCTGATAGCGTGTCGCTCATCAACACTCTGCTGGGCATGGCCATTGATGCCGAGCGTCGTCGTCCCCTGCTCTCTACCGTTACAGGCGGTATGAGCGGTCCTGCCGTAAAGCCCATCGCCCTGCGCATGGTATGGCAGGTAGCCAAAGCCGTACAGATACCCGTAGTGGGCCTCGGTGGAATCAGCAACGCTACCGACGCCATTGAGTTCCTCCTTGCCGGAGCATCGGCCATTGAGGTGGGCACCGCCAACTTCATCGACCCTGCAGTCACCGGCAAGATTGTCGACGGCATCAACGAATACCTCGACCGCCACGGCTTCTCATCAGTGCGCGACATCATAGGTGCATTGGAGGTGTAGAATACATCCAATAATTATATCAAAAAGTCATGGAGCTCACCACGGTAGGCTTCATGACTTTTTTGTAATATTGAATAGAGTCATACTGGATTTAAGCCAATGCCGCTTAAAGCATCAGGTCATCTAAGCGCACTTTGGGGACATAGTGGATGCCGTCGGTGCGGTAGTAGGTGTGGCTGTCGGTGGCGGCTATCTCAGTGAGTTGGATGTGCTCGATGCCTTTGCCTAGGGCAATGATGAGGAGGGGCTTGTAGGGGAGGTTGAAGGCTTTGTTAATGGCATCGGCATTGAAGGCCCCGATGCAGATACCGTTGAGTCCCATCTCGGTGGCCTTGAGCAGCATGCTCTGGGCCGATATGCCAAGGTCGATATCTACCCAGCGGTCTTCGGCAACTGTGCTGCATACGATGATATAGGCCGATGGTTCATTGCCTGCTGTGGGCAGGTGCAGGTGGGGGAGGGCACCGCCTAACTTGATGTGCGGAAGCACCAAGGAGTTTTCTTCACCGGTGACGGCACGGAAACGCAGACACTGTTGGTTGCGGGCCGAGGGAATGCGGGTGTTGACGTTGATGATGCGGCGCAGTTCCTCGAGGCTGATGGTGCGGGTGGGGTCGTAGCTGCGGTGGCTACGGTTGCGCAGGAGCAACTGGTTGAGGGTGGGCGCCTTGCTCTTTGAGGGGGCTTGCACGCGTGAACGGTACTCTTCCATCTTTTTCTCCAGGTAATTGTCGGCCATAGGGTGGGTGATATGTGTAGTGAATAAATGCGGTGTAAAAGAAAAACAAAGAAGCGACGGAAACATTGTTTTCGTCGCTTCTCTTTCGTCGGGATGACACGACTCGAACGTGCGACCCCTTGGTCCCAAACCAAGTATACTACCAACTGTACTACATCCCGAATGCTCTCTTATAGAAAAGCGCTGCAAAATTAGTACAAGGTGAGCGAAAAAACAAATTTTTATTTGATTTTTTCCGAACCGCAGCCTAATTTCAAACTGCGAAGCAGGTTAAAGATAGTGCAAACCGAATGAAAACAAGTCTATCGTCAAACTGCGAAGCAGGTTAAAATAGTGTCAACCGCGCGAAAAAATGCATCGACTACGCAGTTTTTACAAATATATTTCTATTATTTTCGCATAATCGAAAAATTACACTAATTTTGCACATTATATATAATGTAAAATCTATGTACAGAACGAATACTTGTGGAGAATTACGTATCTCCAATGTAGGACAGAAGGTGACGTTGGCCGGTTGGGTGCAGCGTACCCGTAAGATGGGTGGTATGACTTTCGTAGACCTCCGTGACCGCTACGGACTCACCCAGTTGGTATTTGACGAGAATCACGACGCTGCGCTTACCGAGCAGGCCAACAAGTTGGGCCGCGAGTATGTGATCCAGATCACAGGTACTGTGAGCGAGCGCTCAAGCAAGAACAATAAGATTGAGACAGGTGACATTGAGATCATCGTTGAAGCGATGACCGTGCTCAATGCATCGCAGACTCCTCCCTTCACCATCGAGGATAATACCGATGGCGGTGACGATATCCGTATGAAGTATCGTTACCTCGACCTGCGCCGTAACGCTGTGCGCCGCAACCTTGAACTCCGCCATAAGATGGCTTTTGAGGTGCGCCGCTACCTCGACGAGCGTGGTTTCCTTGAGGTGGAGACTCCTATCCTCATCGGTTCTACTCCTGAGGGTGCACGCGACTTCGTGGTGCCTTCACGCATGAACCCCGGACAGTTCTACGCCCTTCCCCAGAGTCCGCAGCTCTTCAAGCAGATTTTGATGGTATCGGGCTTCGACCGTTACTTCCAGATTGTGAAGTGCTTCCGTGATGAGGACCTCCGTGCCGACCGCCAGCCTGAGTTTACACAGATCGACTGCGAGATGTCGTTCGTAGAGCAGGAGGATGTAATCTCACTCTTCGAGGATATGTCAAAGCACCTGTTCCGCTCTATCCTCGGCATTGAGATGACCGAGCAATTCCCCCGTATGACTTGGCACGATGCCATGAAGTACTATGGTAGCGACAAGCCCGACTTGCGTTTCGATATGCGCTTCGTGGAGTTGATGGATGTGCTCAAGGGTCATGGCTTCAGTGTATTTGATGGCGCTGAGTATATCGGTGGTATCTGCGCCAAGGGTGCGGCTACATACACCCGCAAGCAGCTCGATGCACTGACCGACTATGTGAAGCGTCCGCAGATTGGTGCCAAGGGTATGGTATATGCTCGCGTAGAGGCTGATGGCACGGTGAAGTCGAGCGTAGACAAGTTCTACACTCAGGAGGTGTTGCAGCAGTTGAAGGCTGCGATGAATGCCGAGCCCGGCGACCTCATCCTCATCCTCTCTGGTGATGACACCGTGAAGACCCGCAAGCAGCTCTGCGAGCTCCGTCTTGAGGTGGCTGAGCAGCTCGGCTTGCGCGATAAGAATAAGTTTGCTTGCCTCTGGGTGGTAGACTTCCCCATGTTTGAGTGGAGCGAAGAGGAGCAGCGCCTGATGGCTATGCACCATCCCTTTACCTCACCCAAGCCCGAAGATATCGAACTCCTCTATACCAACCCTGCTGCCGTGCGTGCTAATGCTTACGACATGGTTATCAACGGTGTTGAAGTAGGTGGAGGTTCAATCCGTATCCACGACAACGAGTTGCAAAAGAAGGCCTTCGAAATCCTCGGCTTCTCAGAGGAACGTGCCCAGTCACAGTTTGGCTACCTACTCAGCGCATTCAAGTATGGTGCGCCTCCTCATGGTGGTTTGGCCTACGGTCTCGATCGCTTCGTGAGCCTCTTCGCAGGCCTCGACAGCATCCGTGACTGTATCGCATTCCCGAAGAACAACTCAGGTCGCGACGTGATGATTGACGCTCCTGCACCTCTTGAGCAGGCTCAGCTCGATGAGCTCAACATCCTTGTTGACTTGAAGGAGAAATAATCTTATTTGCACGATATGCATATATGGCTAAAGCCGTCCTTATAGGGCGGCTTTAGTTTGTCTATTGTGGGTGAATCACTTGATGCTTATCATCTCTATGGGCTGGACTTCGCTCTTGTCCATCGGGTGCCATTGGTATTCCACTTTGTCAAAGTCGATGCTCTTTACATCGATACAGCGTATGTGATTGTTGTACGAGGTCTTGTAGTATACCTTTCCGTTAGTGAGGTCGATGGCTGATGTCCACTGTGTAGCGCTGGGTATGTCGGGGCCTTCGCCATTCTTGTGCTCAATGCCGATGGGAATATCAAAATTGTTCAGTATGTGAAAACATTGCGTGACGGTGCTGAAGCCATCGGGGCACTGCGGTGCAGTGTTGCGGAAGAAGGCGGCGCGCACGAAGCGTGAGGGTGGGGTAGCATCGCCAGGGAGTCCTAGCATACCCGAGTTGCCCCCAAAGGGAGTCAATCCTTGCTGACCAAGCAATTGGTTGGGAGCGCTACCGGGAAAGAGGTTCACGTAGTTGTTGAGGTTGGCCAGGTGCCAGGGGAAGCCAGGAGAGTTGGTGAGTACACCTACGGTGTTCTCGTAGAAGTGGGGCACGCCATCGATGAACTCGAGCACTACCTGACGGCCGCTCTTGTCGCCTATGCGGTAGTGTACTACAGAGCCGGCATCGAGACCTACCACGCGCACTTGGCCCGAGGTGATGGCCTCCTTCACCTCGTCGACGGTAGCAAACTGCGAAAGCATCCATACGTTGAGTTGGAGATCGCCCACACTGTGGGAGGCTTCGTTGGGATTGTAGGGGAGGTAGCTGCCGTAGTTGGGGAAGAAGAAGAGGCCAGTAGAGAGGCCTGCCTCGTTGATGCCCTCGGCAATGAACTCCTTCTGTACGACACAGAGACCTACAACGCCATATTTGGCGGTAAACTTAAGTCCGTTGAGGGCATTGGGAGTGTATGACTGCAGTTCCTGTCCGCGAGGGATAATGACGTACTCGCTGATGAGTTTGAGTGCTGCACCCTCGATGGTGCGGGCTTGTACGTAGCTGCCATCCTTGGCTGTGAGCGAGATACCTGTGCAGGCCACTGAGGAGGTGGCGCCACCACAGAGGGCGGCACAACCGATGAGAAAACTTTTTGCCATTGTATTCATATGCTTTTATTTTCTAAGATATATTCTCCATAGCAAACAATGCGCAGCGGATAAAGTTTGTGGGAAAGAAAAAAAATGTGTAAGTTTGCGCTATATATTATATAAGGTAAAGACTATGCAATACAATTTTGACCAGATTATCGACCGACGTGGTACCGATGCCTTGAAGATAGATGCCGTACCCTCCATTTGGGGGCGCGACGACCTGATGCCGCTCTGGGTGGCCGATATGGACTTTGCCACTCCGCCCTTCATCGTGGAGGCGCTGCGCCGCCGTCTCGACCACGAGGTGATAGGTTACACCGTGCGTACGCCGCAGTGGGCTTCGTCGATCGTGGCATGGCAGCAAAGCCGTTATGGTTGGGAAATACAGCCCGAGTGGCTCAACTTCGTGCCGGGTATCGTGCCGGGTATCGCTTTTGTCATCAGCTGCTTTACGGAGCCGGGTGATACCGTACTGATACAGCCGCCGGTGTATCATCCCTACATACATGTGCCTACTAATCTCGGGCGTACGCTGCGCAGGAACAGGCTCGACTTGGTGGAAGGTCAGTATCAAATAGATTTCGAACGGTTTGAACGCGATGTGCGTGGCTGCAAGCTTTTCCTGCTATGTCATCCGCATAATCCCGGTGGACGTGTATGGACAGAAGAGGAATTATGCCGCATTGCTGAAATCTGTCATCGCGAGGGCGTTATCGTGGTATCCGACGAGATACATGCCGACCTTACCTTGCCGCCTTACCAGCATGTGCCCTTTGCTAAGGTGTCGGCCGAGGCGGCTGAATGCAGCATCACGTTGATGTCGCCCAGCAAGGCTTTCAATATGGCGGGCCTCACCTCATCGTATAGCATCATCAGCAACGAGGCGTTGCGCGAGCGGTTTCATCGTCATCTCGAGCATAGCGAACTCAACCTTGGTCATGCCTTTGCCTTTATCGGCGTAGCAGCGGCCTACTCGCATGGTACGGAGTGGTTGGATCAGATGTTGGCTTACGTGCAGGGCAACATCGACTATATGGAGCAGTATCTTGCAACGTCGTTGCCGCAGGTGGGCATGATACGTCCGCAGGCGTCGTACCTGGTGTTCCTCGATTTCCGCAAGCTAGGACTCCCACAACCGGAGCTCAACAAACTCATTGTTGAGAAGGCACGTCTGGCACTGAACGACGGTGCGATGTTTGAGGGTGAGGGTTTCATGCGTCTCAATGCAGCGAGTCCGCGCAGTGTTATCGAAGAGGCTATGCGCCGACTGAGCGATGCGCTGCAGGGATGAGGATGCCAAGTGAGGAGTTTGGATAAATAACGGATGTTTCCATTTTGTGGGGCAAACTTTTTTCCTTACTTTTGCATCTTGTAATATATATAATGTATAAGGAGATATTAGTAGTCAGATGGAAGATATTATAATATTGGGTATAGAATCGTCGTGCGACGACACATCAGCAGCTGTGATTAGAAATGGGGAACTGCTGTCGAATGTGACAGCTAGTCAGGCTGTGCACGAGAGCTACGGAGGCGTGGTGCCAGAACTGGCTTCGCGCGCTCACGAACAGAATATCGTGCCTGTGGTGGATCAGGCCATCAAGAAGGCGGGCATTACGAAAGAGGAGATTTCGGCTGTGGCTTTTACTCGTGGTCCTGGACTCATGGGTTCGCTGCTTGTGGGCGTATCGTTTGCTAAAGGGTTTGCCCGCTCGCTGGATGTGCCTATGATTGATGTCAACCATCTGCAGGGTCATGTGCTGGCGCATTTCATTCAAGAACCTGAGACAAAGAAGGAGACTCCAAAATATCCGTTCCTCTGCCTGCTGGTGTCGGGGGGTAATTCGCAGATTGTACTTGTGAAGGCCTATAACGACATGGAGGTCATTGGGCAAACCATCGATGATGCGGCTGGTGAAGCTATCGACAAGTGTTCGAAGGTGATGGGGTTGGGCTATCCTGGCGGACCTATCATCGATCGACTGGCACGACAGGGAAACCCGAAGGCTTTCAGTTTCAGCAAACCGAATATCGCAGGATATGATTATAGCTTTAGCGGATTGAAGACTTCGTTCCTCTACTTCTTGCGTGACCAGCTGAAAGAAAATCCCGATTTCATCGAACAGAACAAGGAGGACTTGGCGGCTTCGCTCGAGGCAACCATCGTGGATATCCTGATGAAGAAACTGCGCCTTGCGGCCAAGGAACTTGGCATTAAGGAGGTAGCGGTGGCAGGTGGCGTGTCGGCCAACACGGGATTGCGCAATGCATTTCTGGATCATGCCAAACGCTATAAATGGAATGTGTATATCCCTAAATTTGGCTATACGACCGATAATGCGGCCATGATTGCCATTACGGGCTATTATAAATATATGGATAAGGATTTCTGCTCGATTGACAAACCTGCATATTCGCGCGTTTCCATCGGGTAATATGGCTCGATTAATTGAAAATTAAAACTGGGCCGTCCGGAAGTGGTCGCTGACAGTTGACAATCCTTAAATTCTTAATCTCTAACCTTTAATGCCAATGACCGCTGATAGCTATAAAATAGCCGAATCCATCGAAACAATCCTTATAAGTAAAGGGTGGAGTGTGGTGACGGCCGAAAGTTGTACAGGTGGTGGTGTGGCTGCCGCGCTAACGGCTGTGCCGGGAAGTTCGGCATGCGTGAAGGGTGGGATAGTGGCCTACACCGAGGAGATAAAAATGCGTTTGCTAGGGGTGAAAGCCGAAACATTGCGCGATTTTGGGGTGGTGAGCCGGCCGACGGTGGAAGAGATGGCTCGAGGTGCGATGAAATCGATGAATTCGGACTTTGCAGTGGCTACATCGGGTGTGGCTGGTCCGTCGGGCGGAACGGAAGAAACACCGGTGGGTACCATATGGATAGCTGCTGCGTCGCGCTCGCAAGTATACGCCCATTGCATACGCGGATATAATGAAGGAAGAGCACAAAATGTGCAGAATGCAGTGCAAATGGCTCTCGAAATGTTAAGAAATGTGGTTGAAAACGAAGAAAATCAACCATAAAGTCAAATTATTGATAGAATTATTTGGCTATTCCATAAAAAAGTAGTTATTTTGCACGCTGAAATTTGAATGCAGAGCAAAATAAACATCAAAATTAGATAGAAATGTCGAAGATTTGTCAAATTACCGGTAAGAAAGCCATGATTGGCAACAACGTTTCACACTCTAAGCGTCGTACAAAGCGCACATTCGAGGTGAACTTGTTTAGAAAGAAATTCTTCTATGTAGAAGAGAATTGTTGGATTCAGTTGCGCTTGAGCGCCGCTGGTCTTCGTTTGATTAACAAGAAAGGTTTGGACGCTGCTTTG
>JAZRDT010000100.1:0-50798 GCA_045660385.1 Bacteroidaceae bacterium
TAAGCAATGCTCCCGAGGCTGTAGTAGCTGCCGAGCGTAAGAAACAGGCCGACGCGGAGAGCAAGATCGCTGCCATCAAGGAGAGTCTCGCTAAATTTACCATTTAACCAATTACAATTTACCATTGATTTGACAATTTAACTATTCCCCAATTTTGCAAAGGCAACGATGATGAAATTGTCAAATTATCCAATCGCCCAATAAATAGTAAATAGTAAATTGTCAAATTGTAAATAAAGAAGATGAACAAGAAGATTCTGATCCCTATAATTGCAGGTGCCGTGCTCCTCATCGGAGCACTGGCATTCCTCGGCATCCGTCTCAGTCAGGCTAACAAAGCCAACGAGGAGATGGTGCAGTTCTTCGAGCTGGAAAAGGAGGAGATGGAAAACGAGTATAGTACCTTTGCCACCCAGTACGATGAGATGCAGATACTTGTCAGCAACGACTCTCTCGTAGCCCAGCTCGAGCGTGAGAAGCTTCGCACACAACAGCTGCTTGAGGAGTTGCGTGCTACCAAGGCAAGCAACGCAGCTGAGATCGCCCGACTGAAGAAGGAGCTGAAGACCGTGCGTGCCGTGATGCGTAGCTACGTGGTGCAGATCGATTCGCTCAATCAGGCCAATGCCAAGCTCACCAAGGAGAACAAGCGTGTGCGCACTCAGTATGCCGAGGCTACCAAGCGTGTGGAGGTGCTCCAAGAGGAGGCCAAGAACTTGAGTGATAAGGTTACCCTCGCTGCCCAGCTCGACGCTACGAACATTCGCATTGAACCTCGCAACAAGCGTGCAAAGGAGACCAATAGCGTGAAAAGCGTTGTCAAGTTTGTCATCGACTTCACCATCGTGAAGAATATTACCGCCCCCACGGGTGAGCGCACCATCTATGTGCGCATTGCCAAGCCTGACGGTTCGGTCCTCACTAAGAACGCTTCGCATACCTTCAAGTATGAGAATACCAAGCTTGAATATAGTATCAAGAAGGTAATCGAATACACCGGCGAGGAGCAGGCCGTTACCGTATACTGGGACGTAGAGGAGTTCCTCAACCCGGGCGAATACACTGTATATCTCTTCTCCGATGGGGTGATGATTGGCGAGCGCAGCTTCACAATGGAATAAACAGTTGGAAGAAACGATCATATGACACAAAAGGCATACCCGCGGGTATGCCTTTTGTGTTGTATTCTTTGTTGCTGTTCTTAATATTGCTCCGTCTCGTTGGGGAAGTCGCCACTCTTGACATCTTCGACATAGTGGCCTACCGCTTCGGTTACGATGGTGAAGAGATCGGCATAGCGGCGAAGGAAACGGGGGCTGAAGTCGTTGGTCATACCCAGCATATCGCTCACAACGAGTACCTGACCATCGACACCGCCTCCGGCACCGATGCCAATGACGGGAATGGTGAGCTCTGAGGCTACGCGTGCAGCGAGTTCGGCAGGTATCTTCTCTAATACGATAGCAAAGCAACCGGCCTCCTCGAGAAGGTGTGCGTCGCGGATGAGCTTTTCGGCTTCATCTTCACCCTTGGCGCGTACGGCATAGGTGCCAAACTTGTTGATAGACTGAGGCATCAGACCGAGGTGTCCCATGACGGGAATGCCGGCTGCGAGGATGCGCTTCACTGAGGGGAGTATCTCTTCACCGCCTTCGAGCTTGAGTGAGTCGGCGTGGGTAATCTTCATGATCTGTATAGCGTTGTTTACAGCATCGATATCGCTTGCCTGATAGGTGCCGAAGGGCATGTCTACCACAACGAGTGCACGCTTTACGGCCTTTACTACCGACTTGCCGTGATAGATCATCTGGTCTAAGGTGATGGGGAGGGTTGTTACGTTACCTGCCATGACGTTTGAGGCCGAGTCTCCCACGAGGATGACGTCAATTCCTGCGCGGTCGACAAGTGAAGCCATAGTAAAATCGTATGAGGTGAGCATGCTGATCTTTTCGCCTCGTTGTTTCATCTCAGCCAGTCGGTGTGTGGTCACCTTGCGGCGGTCGTCACTGATGTATGCCATAGGGAAGTTTTTTTTAGAATTCACAATTGACAATCCGTAATTGACAATTTAAAATTAACAGTTAAAAATTAAAACAGACTGATGTCTTGATGTGATTTGTTTGTGAGTGCAAAATTAACACTTATTTGCATAACGGCAATGATAAAGGGGGAAGATTTTGTCTTCCCCCTTCGTGTTATGTCGCTCTATAGCGTGTGTGCTTAGAGTTCGATCTTCTTGTAGCGCGGTACGAGCACCTTCATGATGGTCCAACCGATGAGGTAGGCCACGCCGCAGAAGGTAAACATTACCATGTAACCAGCCTCTTTACCGGTGTAACCGAAGAGTTCGAGGCCTGTCTGTGCGCTATAGTCGAAGAGTGCACCAGCGCTCTTCTGGATGATGAACGAGCCGATACCACCAGCCATACCGCCAATACCGGTGATGGTTGCAATCATGGTCTTGGGGAACATGTCGCCGATGGTAGAGAAGAGGTTAGCGCTCCAAGCCTGGTGAGCTGCGCCTGCAATACCGATGAGCACTACGGGATACCACATTGATACGTGTGCCAAAGGCTGTGCTGCGAGTGCTACGAGGGGGAAGAAGGCGAAGATGAGCATTGAGAGCATGCGGCCTGCATAGGGATCCATCTTTTTCTTGTCGATGAAGATGGTGGGCAGATAGCCACCGAGGATTGAAATCATCACGATGAGGTAGAGCAAGCCCAATGCCAACTGGAACTGAGGATCGGTAGAGGCCAGTCCGTAGGTTGTCTTCAAATAGGAGGGCATCCAGAAGAGGAAGAACCACCATACGCCGTCGGTCATAAACTTACCTACGATGAAAGCCCATGTCTGGCGATACTTGAAGCAACCGGCGAGTGATACCTTCTTTGCAGGTTCCTCTTCTGCTACGGGTGCCTCGGGTGTAGCTGCATCGTCCGAAAGGATATAGGCCAACTCAGCCTTGTTCACGGCAGGGTTCTGCTCGGGACGCTTGTAGATGAATTGCCAGAAGCCCATCCATACGAAACCGAGTCCACCAATGATGATGAACGATGCCTCCCAGCCCCACTTGGCTGCCAAGGGAGGAATACAGAAGGGTGCGATGAGGGCACCGATGGTACTACCTGCGTTGAAGATTGAGGTAGCGAAGGCACGGTCGCGCTTGGGGAAGTATTCGGCAACGGCCTTGTTGGCTGCGGGGAAGTTACCTGCCTCACCAAGGGCAAGCACACAACGTGCGATGATGAAGAGGTACGAACTGATGAGTGCGATGCGTGCCACCACTTCGGCATCGGTAACCAAGCGCATAGCCTCGGCATTGGGAAGACCTACCGCGCCTTGAGTGATGATTCCGCAGAGCGCGTGGATACATGCACCGAACGACCATACGCCGATAGCCCACATGAAACCCTTCTTGGTACCCATCCAGTCTACAAACTTACCAGCCACGAGCATGGCGATGGCGTAGAAGAGAGAGAAGATACCGGTGATGTTACCGTAGTCAGAGTCGGTCCAATGGAATTCGGGACGGATGAAGTCCTCAAAGGTCAATGACAATACCTGGCGGTCGAGGTAGTTGATGGTTGTTGCAAAGAACAACATTGCACAAATGGTCCAACGGAAGTTGGTCATCTTGGCATTTCCTGTTTGTTTACCCATGATTTTAGTGTTTCTTTTGTTGTTAGTTGTTTGTTTTGAGTGCAAAGATAATGCATTTTTTCAATTCGTCAAAATATCAGTTCTCTACCATGTATATCCTGCGTACGCGGGTGGAGATACCTGTGAGCACCTCGTATGGGATGGTGTCGAGCCATTGGGCCAACTGCGTCACGGGTAGGGTGGGACCGAATATTTCTACACTGTCGCCCTCGTGGCAGGGGATGTCGGTGACATCAATCATGCAAACATCCATGCAGATATTGCCTACGTAGGGAGCTGGCTGTCCATTCACGATGCAGTATCCGCGTCCGTTACCCAATCGGCGGTTTAGTCCGTCGGCATATCCTATGGGAAGCGATGCAATGCGTGAGGGGCGTGTGAGCTGTCCGCGTCGGCTGTAGCCTACGGTTTCGTTTTCGGGCACCTCGTGTATTTGCAGAATGGTGCTTTTGAGTGTGCTGATAGGGTGCAGCAAGCGGTCACCTACGGGGCTGATGCCATAGAGTCCGAGGCCCAAGCGCACCATGTCGTGATGATACTCGGGGAAGCGTTCGATGCCGGCCGAGTTGCATAGGTGCCGCAATATCTTATGGGGGAAGGCAGCCTGTAACGTGTCGGCAGCCTGCTGGAAGCGTGCGGCTTGCAGGTGGGTAAAGGCGTCGAGGTCGGTGCTGTCGCTACCGGCCAGATGCGAGAATACCGAGCGCGGTATCACCGCTTTCTGTCTGTTGAGTCGCTCGATGAGATGCGGCATATCGTCGGGTGCAAACCCCAGACGGCTCATGCCCGTGTCAATCTTGATGTGTACAGGGTAGTTGACATATCCTTCGTGTTCGCAGGCATGTATCATGGCATCGAGCAGACCGAAGCTATAGATCTCGGGTTCCAGATGGTTGTCGAAGAGGGCCTTGAAGGCTGTCATCTCGGGGTTCATTACCAATATGTTGGCTGTGATTCCCGCCTTGCGTAACTGTTCGCCTTCGTCGGCCACAGCTACGGCTAGGTAGTCCACGCGGTGGTCTTGCAAGGTCTTGGCTATCTCGTAGAAGCCTGCTCCATAGGCGAAGGCCTTCACCATGCATACCGTCTTCGTTGTGGGTTGCATCATGCTGCGGTAGTGGTTGAGGTTAGCCACCATGGCATCGAGGTCGATTTCGAGCGTGGTTTCGTGCACCTTCAGTGTGAGCCAATCGGCAATGCGGTCAAAGCCAAAGCTCCGCGATCCTTTGACGAGCACCAGTGAACGGCGCAGTGTGCGCAGTTCGTCGGATTGGAGAAATTCCTCCGTAGTTTCATAGAACGATGCCTGTATGCTGAATCGTGACGCCGAGGCACTGATTTCGGGACCTATACCGATGATACGATCTACGCCACGGCTTTCGGCCAGTGTTGCCACCTTGCGGTAGAGCGAGCGGCTAGGCTTGCCCGTTTGTAGCAGATCGGATAGGATGAGTACGCGTTGGCGTCCCTCACGCTCGGGGCGGCGAGCCATGAAGTCAAGTGCGATGTCAAGCGAGGCAAGGTCCGAGTTGTACGAGTCGTTGATGAGCGTGCATCCGTTCTTACCCTCCTTCACTTCGAGTCGCATGGCAACAGGCTCCAGCAATGCCATGCGCCGTGCTATCTCCTCCATGGGGATCACAAGGTATAGGCACACGGCGAGGCAGTGTATCGAATTCTCCACCGATGCCTCGTCGGTGAAGGGAATGGTGTATTCACCTGGCAGTCCCAAGTAGTTGTATCGTATGGTCGTACTATTCTCTCCCTTGGCTACCGAGGCGATATATAGAGGCTTGTCGCTGTTTTGACGCGACCATGCTATCTCGCGTGCCGTCTGCACCGATAGTTCCACGGCTTGTGCTATGAGTGGGTCGTCGTTGTTGTAGATGACGACCTCGCAGTCGCGGCATAGTTCCAACTTTTCACGGCATTTGTCGAGTTCGCTCACGAAGTTCTCCTGATGGGCACCTCCTAGGTTGGTGAGCAATCCGATGGTAGGTCTTATGATACGTTGCAGACGTTTCATTTCTCCCATGCGCGATATACCCGCTTCGATGAGGGCAATGTCCGTCGCCTCGTCTATTTGCCACACTGAGAGTGGTACACCCACCTGTGAGTTATAGCTTCGGGGTGAGCGTGCTACGCGCTTGTCGGGAGCCAGTAGTTGTGCCAGCCACTCCTTCACCACCGTCTTTCCATTACTGCCGGTGATGCCCACTACGGGTATCTGGTATTGCGATCGGTGCTTGCGACCTAATTGTTGCAAGGCTGCCAGCGTGTCGTCTACGAGGAGGAAGGCCGCCTGCGGCATGCGTGCCAGTTCGTCGGCTGTGGGAAGTGCCGATACCACAAACTGGCGTACACCACGTCCATAGAGGTCGGCAATGTAGCGGTGTCCGTCGCCTCGTTTTGTTACCAAGGCAAAAAAAAGCGTCTCCTCGGGCATGCTCAACGATCGGCTGTCGGTAAGTAGCCATTTCGCCGTACCCGTGTGCGAACCAATGAGTTCGGCACCTATGAGCGTAGCTATGTATTCGGTAGTGTATGGCATGTGTCGGATTGAGGCCCAAGGTCTGTTTATAGGGTGATGTTTTTGATGCCGCTAGGTACACCGCGTATGATTTCCACATCTTTCGGGCAGTTGTATAGTGCGTTGCTGGCAATCTCTGCGTCGGTTGGGATGTATACGCGCTTTAATTTTGGACAGTTCTCAATGGCATAGCTTTCGATTTGCTTGGTACCCTCGGGGAAGCATATCTCCTCCACGGCCATGTGATTGTATATGGTGTTTTTCTCTACTTTCTCCATGGGCATCAGTTCGATGAATTTCATTCCACCGGGAATGTAGTAAAGTTGCGCTTCATCACCATTCTTACGGTATACTACGCCTTTGTAGTCCATTAGTGATGCATTAGCCTCGTCTATGTATATGGCTTGCAGGTGGGTTCCTCGTGTGGTGAGACTCATGTTGTATGTTTCACCGAAGGTGGTGATATTCTCGCCCATGTAAATCTCGGTAATCTCCTCGGGCAGATCCACGGCAGGGTTGAACGAACTAATCACAAATCCGCCTACGCTGTAGGGGACGATGAGCGGATTGCTATTGGTGGTTACCTTGTGTACGTTGAGTGTGTAGTTATAGTAGCGGTAGATGGCGCAGTCATCGCTGAAGAGGTCCACGTCGGCCTCTGACGGTATGAGGTGGGTGTAATTCCCCGTGTTCTTCATTGGGAATGAGCCTCCGTTGGTGGGGTCGCTTACCTCCCATACGCCATCGGTGCAGGCATAGGCCCAAGCGTGTCCTCCCCACACGCTCGGAGTGCTTAGGTACCCGTTTATGAGTACAGCGGGTATGCCTTGTGTATGGCACATCACAGTGAGCAGGTTGGCATATCCCTCACACACGGCCTTTTTATTGGTAAATACTGCGTATGGGTCGTTGTCGCTGAGCTCATATTTCACGTTGCTTACGATCCATCTGAAGATGTCCTGGTACTTCTCCGTCTGTGAGTTCTTGCTCTTCACCAGATTAGTGGTGAAGGTTGCTATCTCCTGATATTGCTCGTCGGTGATGTTGATGCGTCCGAGCGAGGTGATGATCTCAGGCCCTGTGGCTTCAAACAACGCCTTTAGGTTCTCGGCAGGGCTGCCGTTGAGTTGTTTCGACTTATCCGGTTCGGCAAAGGTGGGGGCAAAGTAGGTTTCGGTCGATATGGCCGATGCCTGCTCTACGATATTTTCTGCTTCACATGCGGCTAGTGCAGTGCTTGCAGCCATGGCCAGCATCAAGTAATGTGCCTTGAGTCTTTTCATTGTCGTTTTCTTTTTATGGATGTAGTGCTTAATCATTGGTTCTGCAAAAATAGCAAATCTCTTTGTCTCTTGCAAATTCGTTATCGTTTAATGAAACGGGATGATGTTTATTGGTGTACGGAAAGCGTTAATCATGAATATTAAGGCTCAAACCGCATAATCAATTAAACGATTTCCAATCTCTCCGTCAACGCTGCCATTTCCGTTTCCACCTCCAGGTAAGGGTACTTTTCTTTGAGTTCCATTATTTTCAGCATGTGTTGACGTATAAAATCCTTGTACTCTTTCCTTTCTGGATGGAAAGGACGGTGGGCGAGTGCTCGTGTCACCTTATCCCATTGTGTTATGAAGTTTTGTGCTTCGCGGTGCGTCATGTGCTCTACAAATCGTTCCCATACATACTCTACCGCCTGAGGCGAGGGGTGTACCATGTCGTCGGCATAAAAGCGGTAGTCGCGCAGTTCATCCATCAGGATCTCGTAGGCTGGGAAGTAGTGGATCCGGTCGGGAAAGCGGTGGCATAGTTCGTCTACGGCCAGCAGTAGAGTCGACTTGCTCAGTTGGTTGCCATGCAGCGTGTCTTTCAGATGACGCACCGGGCTCACGGAGACTATCATGCGTAGCGTGGGATTTACCTTCCATAGTCGGCCTAGCATGGTGGCCAAGGCTTCCACGCTCTCCTCGATGGTCAGCCGTTGACGCGTGAAGGCGCGTTCGGGTACCTTGTGACAGTTTCCCACTACCTGACCTGTTTCGTTCAAACGGTATACCCATGCTGTTCCCAGTGTCAGGATGAGCATGTCGGCCTGTGCCAGCATTTGGCTTCCTGAGGCGAGGCTCTCGTTGATCTGTTGCAAGGCCGTTCCCTTGTCGGGGTGCGCATAGCGGCTATGATGCATCCAAGTGCTCCATCCTCCGTGAGGGTATAGCGTGAGATCATCCTCGGTGTAGGGCTGTGCAGTCATGAGTCTACTCATGGCTTCGGCTATCGAGAGCGGATTATACAACACGCCGAAGGGGTTCACTACCGTGCGCCACTTCATCTCGCTGAGCCGTGCACCGATGTGTTCGGCAAAGCACGACCCCATAACCAATAGTCGGTCGCTATGCCTTAGTGCAGGCTGCAAGGGGGTGATGTGGGTGGGAGTGAGGAGTTGCATAGGACTTGTGTATTGTGTTTAATGATGCAAAAATATAAATAAAAGGTCGAATTACAAAGGGTGAGAAATGAAAGTTAATGTCGCGTCGCGAGGTATATATTTTTGTATCCAATAAAAATTCCCCTTCCAGCTGGAAGGGGAATTCCTTTTCTTAATGTTGTGCTGTGTTATTTCTTAATGAAGGACGGCTAAACCAACTTTTGGGCGTCGGTTGTTGACCGTTGACTATTTAGAAGAACAAGTAGCGGTTGTCTTCGATGTTACCCTTGCGGTAGAGCTCGTTGACAATGCTGCCATCATTGATGTTACGTGTAGCTGCAGCCTTGAGAGTTTCCTGCTCAGCCTCTGCATCGTACTTTGAAGCACCGGCATTCTTCTTGATTACCTGGAGGAAGTAGATACCACCATTACCCTTGATAGCACCGCTGAACTCACCCTCCTCAAGGCCTGCTGCTGCACCACTTACTACGGGCTCGCTTGCGGGAACCTTGCTTACGTATGCAGGTGAAGAGAAATTTACGCGACGGAGTGTGTCAGCCTTGGCACCTGCGAGAGCGAGTGCCTCTTCCATGCTCTTTACACCCTTAGCGTTAGCAAGAATCTGATCGGCCTTCTTGTCGTTCAATGCCTGAACCTCGAGGAGTGCGGCGAAATCCTCCACAGGACGGTAGCCTGCCTTGTGGATGTCGGCTACTGCAACTACCATGAGATGGTCGTTAGCACCAGCTTCGAAGATGTGTGATACTTCACCCTTCTCGGCACCGAAAACCCAACGGAGCGCCTCACGTGTGCCCTTAACACCACCGATAGTGTGAGCTGCATTGTTGAGCTCAGCGATGGGGTAGAGGCGGAAACCTGCTTCTTCAGCGTTGGCCTCCATGTCGGCGAGGGTCTGGTTGTCAGCCACGAATGCGCTGAGTTTGTTGTAAGCCTCTGCGTAGGTCTCGTTGCTGAAGTATGCAGGACGCTTGATAACGGCTGCTGTGTATTTCTCTACGGGGTTCTTGGTGTCGAGTACCTCGATAATGAGGTAGCCACCACCGATGTTGAGCTGCTTGAGTTCGCCCTTCTTCATACCAAAGAGGGTGTTGAGGTAGAGGGCATTGTCGCCTGTGATTGAAGCACCTTCGTAGTGAGATGATGCAACCCATACAGGATCTGAGGGCTGGCCATAGGCCTGAGCAATTTCAGCGAAATTAGCGCTCTTGTTGGCCTTCAAAGCATTGAATACGCTGTCGGCGAGGAATGTTGCGCGCTCTGCATCGGCATCAACAATCTGAAGCTGACGGTACTGGACAGAGTCGGGCAACTGTGTAGTAGCGAGGATGCGGAATGCATTGTAGGTGTCGTCAGCCTGGTTGTAGTAGGGGCCATATACGGTGCCCTCTGCAACGTTGGCAATATTGGCAACTACATCTTCAGGGAGTCCAGCTGCTGTAACAGGAACCTCAGAGTATGCTACGGCTGAGTTAGCCAAGCGAACGAGTGCACCGAGATCGTCGGCTGTAGCGAGTTGCTCCGCATACTCGGCAACCTCCTTATTGAGCTCATCGCGGTCGGCCTGGCTGGGAGTAACCACCACGTCGATGTACTTCACGGCGCGGGTCTCAGCGGGCTGCTTGTAAATTTCCTTCTTAGCGTCGTAAACCTTTTTGATATCAGAGGTGGTAACCTTCACGAGTGAATCGGCTACGCTGTTGAAGGGCACTACTACGTAAGCAACTTCAGCGTGGTTGTTGCGTGCGCTGAAGGTGTGCTCAGCTGCTACGGGGTTTGAGAGTTGTGCTGCTGCGATGAGTGCCTCATATTTCTGAACCAAGAGGCTGCTCTTGAGGTTGCTCTCGATAAACTTCCAATAGGTGTATACCTGGTTGTAGTAATCAATCTCTTCGGGTGAAGCCATCTCTTGGTCCAACTCGGCATACTGTGCAAGGAAGTTCATGAGCATGCTGCTGCTGAACTTGCCGGTAGCCTGGTCGCGGAATGCTGACTGGATCAACAAGGGATTGGTTCCCTCTTCGATTACGGCTTGCAACTCGGCTGTAGTAACGGTGAGGCCAAGCTTCGCTGCTTCAGTTTCGATGAGCGTGTTGCTCACGAGGGTGTTCCACACTTCGTCCTTTACCTGTGCGTTCTCCTCTTCGGTGAGTGACTGGCCACCACGTACGAAGTTGATGGCCTGAGTATACTCCTCAACCAACTTCTGGTACGATTGTGCATCGATTTTCTTACCATTGATAATACCTACGTTCTGTGTGTTTTGGTGAGGCTGCAACACTTTGGCTGCGTCACCTGCAATGAATGCAAACAGAGCTAAACCGATAACGATTACTAGGAATGCTCCGTGTTTTCTGATTGATTGTAATGTTGACATTGTCGTTTTATTTTTAGTTTTTTATTATTCTCTTTCTTTTGAGGGCACGAAAGTACGAAAAAAACCTTTAATTGCATAAAAATTAGCGTAAATTTTTCCCAATGTATCTAAAAACGATGCTTTATGCACGCGGATAACACCGAGCGCACGTGATTTACGCTGATATTCTTTTGAGTGAATTGTTAATTATCCATTCACTCAATGCTGTCGGTGGCTACCGCCATTTCGGAGGGTGTGGCTTGCATGCTCTCCTCCTTGACGGGGAAGATGCCCTGCGTGTTCTTGATCGTGTAGCGTGTAAACTCCTGATTAGAGCTGAAACCCGTGCCCGTGATGATACGTCGTTGTTGTCGGATGCGGATGTAGAGGTCTGAGTAGACGTTACGCTTTTTCTGGTTCCAAAAGAGTTGTTCGGTGTCGAACTCCTCGTCGTTTTCGTTCTCAATGTGTACGTTGCCGCGCAGTTCCCACAGTTCCTCCTTGTCGTAATAGTAGGCGGTGTCGGCTACGATGACGGCATCGATACACAGACTGTCGTTGAACTTCTCCAGGTAGATGCCCTGCTCGAAGGTCCAGCGCGAGGGAACGAGCCGGTCGTACACCTTCCACTCGTCAGTGATGATTTTATAGCGCACCACACCCGAGTCGCTGATATAGGTGGACACGTCGCGCGTCACCATTACGGGCACTGAGTCGCGGCAAGTGATGGCATCAGTCATGGGCGGCTTGTTCCTGCCACATGAGGTGGATAGAAACAGCATAACAACCACCGGGAGGATGGTTGCTATGCGATAGGGTGATATGTGGGTCAGATGCACCTGATTAGCGGATTGTGGTGGTTTCGTTGATGATACCGCCTACGTGTACCTGATCTCCCTTCTTCTTGCCCAAGAAGAACAACTCCTCAATAGCGGGAGTGTGTGTAGAGTAAGCAGAAATCATCTTGTTTGCCTCCTCGGCTACAGACTCGTCTACGCGCTTTGCCTGATACAGCTTGTCGAGCACTACGAAGTACTTGCAGCTGTTGAGGTTGGGGTCGTCGTTCCAACGGGGAGCAGCAGCATAGATGTTTGCCAACAGAATGTAGTAGGCACCCTTGTTTCCGTTGAGGCTGATAGCCTTGGCTACGTAACTCTTGGCCTTACCCAACTGCTTGTCCGAGTTGAGGATTACAGCAGCCTTGTAGCAGTATTCGGCCTTACCCAATGAGGTGGTGTCGAGCTCGATAGCCTGATCGAAGTATTCGATTGACTTAGCGATTTCACCACGTTTGAAGTAACGGTATGCGCAACCGGCAGCGGTCTCAGCAGTGGGGGCGATGTGGTGTGCATACTCAGAAGCATTGTAGTAGGCGTCAGACTCGGTGCATGAAAGCATACCCATCACGCTTACAACCTTCTTCAAGTAGTCGAGGTTCTCCTTGTTCTCCTCAATCTTGGGAGCGTAGATAGCCTCAAGCTGGTCGCAGTCGGCTGCACCGCTATTGATGAAATAGGCATCCACGTTCTCCTTGGTGGTAGCAACAGCCTTGATGAGGGTTTCCTTTTGGCTTGATGTGCTATTGTTTGCAACCTCGGCAATCTTTGCGATGAGTTCTGATGCGGTAAGGTAGTCCTGGATGAACTGCTCGCGGTGAGTCTCGTCTTTCTTGAATTTGGCTGCAGATACCTTCATGAAGTCACTGATGATGTAGTACTGATTCTTGCTCTTACCCAATTCTACAGCCTCGGTGAGCATCTCGTATGCCTTGTTGTTGTCCATACCGGGGTAGTAGGTGATGTAGGTGTGTGCCTTCTCGCCCTTTACATAAAACTCTGTCCAAGGGGTCTTACGGAGCTGGTTGAGCTTGTCGAGATATTGGAGCTGCTGGTCGTAAACGCTCATCAACTCTTCAGCATATACCTTGCGCTCAGCAACATCCTTGCTATTGGCAATAAGGCTCTTGAGGATAGCCACACCATTAGTGTAGATACCATGCTGCGATACGGGAGCATCGGTGAACACCTTCTTCCAATAGGTGTAGGCATCGGTGTAGTTCTTAGTCTTCAGGTACTCGTTGTAGAGGCTGAGGTTGTTCAAGCAATCAATACTGTCTTGTCCGTGTCCGAAACGTGAACCGTCTTCAACTCCCTTTTGTGCCATTGCTACGGTTGAAGCAAAGGCGAATAGTGCGATAATAGCTTTAAGTCTCATGTCTTTTTGCGTATATTTAATAATAATTTCTTTCCTATATATAATATATGTATATATGACTCTACTCTTCGTGTGAAGTTTAAATTGAATGACTCAACTCCTCGACTTCATTCTCCGGTCGTTCATTCTTATTGTACTTTCCACTTGTCGAACCATCCCTCGTTGAATGAGAGGCCTACGCTCAGGCGCAAGTAGTTCTCTGTAATCATACCCGGTGCGTTGGGGCGTACGTGTACGGCTTGGCCCGAGATGTTGACGATGCTCTTTCCGTTCCAACCATTCATGATAGGTAGACCAATACCCACGGTAGCGCCATACTCGGTAGGACCCTTGTGGTCGCCCACGTAGTAGTGTGCTGTGGCATAGTGGAGGCCGGCACGATAGCGGGCACGGCGGAAGAGCTTGCGTGTGACGAGCTCGGGAATATACTCGAAACCGATAGAGGCACGATGGCGGTCGGCTCCTTTGTATCCAAAGAAATTGGTAGCACCATACTGCTGTACGCTATAGTCGGCGGCAAAGGTCAGGCGCTCGTCGAAGGTGTATGAGATTCCAGCACCATAGCCGCTGGGAATGCTCATGGGGGTAGTGCGCAACGTGTCGCTGCTCGTAACCGATGTTCCAGTACTTGTCATGTCGATGACGTAGGTATCGTTACCAATCTCGTGTCCCAACTGATAGGTGGCACCCAAAGTGACGCGGTTCTTGCCGAAGGAGGCTTGGTACTGTGCTCCGAAATCAACCTTATAGGTGGAGATGTCGGCTATATACTGCTTGGTACGTGTACTGATGGATGTCTCGCTATACTGATTATAGGCGTAGTGGTAAACCTCACCGTAGATGTATGAGAAGTTTCCACCTACAGAGAAACCTCTCAAGGGACTCCAGCCCAAACCTGCAGTTACCTGACGCAAGCCTCCGTCGCCATAGTAGCGGTTAGTGACGGTGATCTCTTCACCCTCCTCGCTCTTGATAATCTCGCCGGTAGTAGGGTCCTCATAGCTGTCGATGACTGCACTGTTGCTGAAGTTGTATCCGATGTTTGAGAAAGGCATCATGGCAATTGTCATTCCCAAGCGGGGCTTCAGGCGGAACTGCATGGCGAGGTAGTCGAAGGTGGTGTTGCGGGCATTCATCTTTACGGTGCCTTCTGTAAAATTGGCGTTGTGGAGGCTCACGCCTACGTCGAGCAGGAAGGTGAGTGTGTCTACCGCCGCATACGAGGCGGGGTTGAGCAGGTTGATTTGGCTATTGTTGCGCAAGCCGATACCTGTTCCGCCCATGCTTTTGTTTATACCCACTTCCATACCCGAGAGTTGGCCGAACCCATAGCGTGTATAGGGAGAGTTCATGCCATTCTCGGCAATAGCGGGAAGTGTAAACGCAGCCACTGCCAATAAAAGTAATGCCTTAAATGCTTTCATCTGTTAAGCGTTAAAATTCGGTTTAGTCCTTTTATTACAAGCAAACCATCTGCAAAGGTGCGATTTTTTGTTTGATTATCCAAGAATTTGGCGTCGCCGCCTGTTAAAAAAACCAAAAGATTGGGGTATTTGTTGCTACATTCGTGTATGTAACCCTCGATTTCATAATTTACACCTTGCAAAACACCCTCTCGGATGGCTGTTTCTGTGGAGTCGCCTATGGCGGTGCGTCGCCCCGCTTTACTCACTAAGGGGAGCTTGCCGGTGAAGTGGTTGAGCGCCTTGAAACGCATACCTATACCAGGAGCAATGTTGCCTCCGAGGTACTCTCCTTCAGCGGTTACTATGTCGTAGGTGATGGCGGTGCCCATGTCAATGACGAGCAGGTTGTGTCCTGGTTGCTGTGCCCAGGCTTCGGCAGCAGCAGCCAGACGGTCGGGACCCAGTGTCTCGGGTGTCTTATAGGCGATGTGGAAGGGCATCTGCAGGTCTGATGACATCAGCAGACAAGGGAATGCCAATCCTTCGATGGTCTCCTGTATGGCAGGTGTAAGAGGAATTACCGACGAGAGGATAGCATACTCGAGCATGGGATTGCTGATCGCTATCGAGGATAGCAGCTGAGGCAACTCGTCGTGCTCAGCATGAATGTGCTCAGCCAAAGTAGTCCCCTCGAAAAGGGCTACCTTGGCTGATGAATTGCCTATATCAATAATCAGTTGATGCGCCATGCTTGTCATCCCGTGTTGATGATGAATGTTGAATGATTGAAGGGGAATAAATCTCTCATCCCTCAATTTATCGTTTTCAACCTTATCCCTGGAACTTGCGCGACTGCTCGGCAATGAGCTCTGCATCGTCGAAGTAGTTGATGCGCATAGCACTACGTACGTCGGCAAGTGTGTTGGCTGCTACGGCACGGGCGGCCTCGCTACCCTTTCTAAGGATCTCGAATACGGCAGGGATATCCTTCTCCCATTCCTTGCGGCGCTCACGGATAGGAGTGAGTAGCTCTTCGAGGATGGCATAGAGGAACTTCTTTACCTTCACGTCGCCCAATCCACCACGCTGGTAGTGTGCCTTCAGTTCGTCGAGGCTGCTATAGTCGGGCCAATACTTGGCAAAGTGTTCGGGCTGGCAGAAGGCATCGAGGTAGGTGAACACCGTGTTGCCCTCGATCTTGCCTGGATCCTCCACGCGAATGTGGTCAGGATCGGTATACATGCTCATGACGCGTTTGCGTACCTCCTCAGATGAGTCGGAGAGGTAGATGCAGTTGCCCAATGACTTTGACATTTTGGCCTTACCGTCGGTACCCGGCAGACGCATACAAGCCGCATTGTCGGGCAGTAGGATTTCGGGCTCAACGAGTGTGTCGCCATAGATACCGTTGAATCGGCGGGCAATCTCGCGGGCCTGCTCAATCATCGGCTGCTGGTCCTCACCGGCAGGAACGGTGGTGGCACGGAAAGCTGTGATGTCTGATGCCTGGCTGATGGGGTAGGTGAAAAATCCAACGGGGATGCTCGTCTCGAAGTTGCGCATCTGAATCTCGGTCTTTACAGTCGGGTTGCGCTGCAGGCGGCTCACGGTGACGAGATTCATATAGTAGAACGCAAGTTCGCACAACTCTGCCACCTGTGACTGGATGAAGATGGTACTCTTTGAGGGGTCGATGCCGCAAGCCAGGTAGTCGAGGGCTACCTCGATGATGTTCTGGCGTATCTTTTCGGGATTGTCGGCATTGTCGGTCAGCGCCTGAGCGTCGGCAATCATGATGAATATCTTGTCAAAGAGTCCTGAGTTCTGTAGCTCTACGCGACGGCGCAGCGAGCCTACAAAATGTCCCAAGTGGAGTCGGCCTGTGGGACGGTCGCCGGTAAGGATGATTTTTCCCATATTGAATGCTAATGTTATACCTATTTTATATAATGAGGGTGCGAAATTAGTGAAAGTAGAGCGAAAAGCCAAATTTTTACACTAATTTTGCCTGTCGAAACATTTGAAGGTTATGAAAAAGATATTTTTATTGCTCATTATATGTTGTTTCTCTCTGTTGCGTATGTCAGCTGCTGTTGATTCAACCTTGGTGCGCGATAAGCACGATTCCATCCGTGTGAGTCTGGTTACCTGTTCGCCCGGCACCGAGGTATATGCAGTGTATGGGCATACGGCATTGCGCATTGAGATTCCCGCACAGGGTGTCGATATGGCTATCAACTATGGTCTGTTTTCTTTTGAGGCCCCCAATTTTGTCTGGCGTTTCATCAAGGGCGAAACGGATTATGTGGTGGGCGCTGTGGGCTATCCTATGTTTGAGCGTGAATATACGGAACGTGGTTCATCGGTGACCCTGCAGCAACTCAATCTTTCCGAAGAGGAGAAGGTGCGCCTCATCGACCTGCTCAATTTTAACCTGCGCCCCGAGAATCGCGAATACCGTTACAACTTCCTGTACAACAATTGCAGCACCATGGCTCGCGATAAGGTGGAAGAGGCCTTGACGATGGATGTGAAGACTTCGCAAGATAGCGTGCAGACCTCCTATCGCGCCATCCTGCATCAGTATACGGACGGTTATCCTTGGCTACAGTTTGGTATCGACTATCTGTTGGGTATCGAAGCCGATCAGATGATCAGCGTGCGCAAGCAGATGTTTGCTCCCGAATACTTGCAGGCATATACGGCAACAATGCAGTTGAAGGGGGAGCAAGGCTCCTATCCCTATGTAATGAGTGAGGAGGTAGTGGCGCCTATAGCTCCGCAGGAAAGCGTGTTCTCCTTCCCTCTTACTCCCCTGCAGGCAATGATATTGTTGCTGCTGATTACCGCATGCATATGTACGCTGGAGTTTCTCGTCGAGTCGCGTCAGTGGTGGTTCGATATCTTCATGTTCATCGTGCAGGGACTGATGGGTTGTGTGGTGGCCTTCCTGTTCTTCTGTTCCGATCATCCTGCGGTGGATAGCAACTTACATGTGATCTATCTCAATCCCTTGCCCCTCTTTTTTATACCTTTTATTATAGGTGCGGCAGTCAAGCGTCGCAGTGCCATCGTGCAATGGGTGCAGGCTTTCCTGTTGGTGGCATTCGTAGTGGCGTCGCTCCTCACAAAGCAATACATCCAACCCGCGGCCTATGTCTTTGTGGCTACATTGCTCATGCGTGTGCTGCATAATGTGGTGGTCTATCCCTGGGCGATACAGCGTCTCTCTTATTCAAACTCTATCCGCCGGGCTTCGCGCAAGCGTGTGGTAACCAACCTGTTGGTTGCCATGCTGTTTCCCGCTGGGCTACGTGCCGGCACCACCGAGGTGCCTAAGGTGGTTGTGGGTATTGTGGTAGATCAGCTTCGTGCTGACTACTTGGAGAAGTACGCCCATCTCTATGGCGATGAGGGATTCAAGAAACTTTTCGCCGAGGGTCGCGTGTATACGAACGGCTACTTTGCCCATGCCAATCCAGACCGTTCATCGGCTGTGGCATCGGTCTATAGTGGATCTACCCCCTACTATCATGGCGTCACGGGCAACCGCTTCATGGAACGTAAGAGTATGCGCGTTTCGGCCGTGGTGGACGATCCTGCCTATGAGGGTATCCATACGTCAGAAGCCTCTTCGCCAGCCCGTCTGCTGGTGACAACGCTAACCGATGAACTCAAGATGGCTACCAAAGGACACGCGTATGTGATGTCAGTGGCTCCCGAACGCGATATGGCCATTCTTGCAGGCGGCCATGCCCCCAATGCGGTAATCTGGCTTGGCGAAGATCAAGCAATGTGGGCCTCGTCAAGCTATTATAATGGTCTGCCCACATGGGTGCGCCCCTTCAATCATCGCGTAGGCACCCAGTTTGACTGGAATAACGTGGAGTGGGAGCCCTATTACCCGACAGGCGTGTATAGCTATTCGGTGTACGATGGTGCTCCCAAGGCCTTTCACCATACCTTCCGTGGTGCCGATGCCGAAACTGTCCGTCGCTATAAGACCTCGGCCTGCATCAACGATGAGGTGACGCAACTGGCGCAGGCATGCATCGCGGGAAGTCTCTTCGGACGCAACAAGATTACTGATATGCTTTGTGTGGGCTACTATGCCGGCAACTATGAACATGCTCCCGAGTGGGAGGCTTCGCTCGAACTGCAGGATATCTATTGCCGTCTCGACCGCAATATCGCTGACCTCATACGCGCTGTCGATGAGAAGGTCGGTATCGATAATGCTCTTTTCTTCATCACTTCGACGGGCTATTCCGATGTACATATGCCCGATAGCAAGATTCTGACGCTGCCTACAGGCGAACTCAAGATGGGTCGCTGCGTGGCATTGCTCAATATGTATTTGGGCGCTTTGTATGGCAAGGATAACTATGTGGAGGGTTCGTATCTGAACGAGTTGTACCTCAACCACACACTCATCGAGAAACGTCAACTCTCCATGCAGGAGCTACAGGAACGTTGCACGGAATTCCTCAGTCAGATGGCTGGCGTTAAGCGTGTATACCCCTCGCTCGACCTTCTCTCAGGTGCTGCCGATGCCGACATGCGTGGCAGCTATAATAGCGACCGCTCAGGCGACTTGATTTTGGAGGTTACACCAGGCTGGACCTTGGTGGACGACCGCTGGAACGAGCGTGTAGGATACAACCGTGCCCATGTGCCCGTGCCGGTAATCATGTATGGTGCCGGACTTACGGCTGAGGTGAGTCGCGTACCCATAGCCGTTGAGAGCATAGCTCCGACAGCAGCGCACATCCTACGCATTAGTGCACCCAATGCCTGCTCGGCACGGCCGTTAGAGTGAAAATATTTTCTGCAAAGATTACTTGTCGATATCGACCACGCGGAACGAACTGTTGAATGTCAGCGTGATGTCGTTGTCGAGGTCCACTTCATACATGCGCTCGTTGTGCTCAAACTTCTGTATGCGGCATTTGGGGAAGTTGGCCTTCACTACACTGAGGATTTTCTTAGGAACGACGGCATCGGGCACTTCGCCCTTCTTGTAGCTCACTTCCGTGCACATGCCCGTGCGGTCAAACTGCATCTTCAGTCCGCACGTCAGTTCTACCTTGTACAGGGTGAGGCTGGCACTGCGCTCAAGCGATATTTCGTTGAGGGTAGAGTCCTTGAAGTGAGTGAGAATAAATACTTTGGACTCTTTGGGGAGTTCGCCGAAGGTGATATGACGTTCCTCTGCATGCAAGGCGACACAAACCAAATAAGCAACAAGTAGAATTGCAATCTTTTTCATGGGGTATATGTTGATGAATTTTCGCTGCAAAAGTAGGAAGAATTCATTAAATGTGAGCAAATAGCAGCGGAAAAAATCGATCAAATAATCTTAAAATATGTCATTTGTTGGGAAACTATGTGAGGTTTGACTGAATATCCAAAAAAAAATTGTAACTTTGCGCCTTTAGGCGAGGACAAACGGCGAAGACAAAGCCGGCTAGTTTGTCAGCATTTATGCCAATATTGCAACATGTGTAGGTAAGGAGCCTGTTGGTGTGATTGTTGCTCAATGGCATATGGTAAAAAAAGTGTAAACGAAAAATAAAATATACTATATGGGATTTAATGAACTGATAGGAAAGTTGTTCGGAAACAAGAATACACGCGATATGCGCGAGATACAGCCTTGGGTTGAGAAGATCAAGAAGGCTTACCCCGCTATCGAGAAGTTGGACAACGATGAGCTGCGTGCCAAAACGCAGGAACTGAAGGAGCGCATCAAGCAATCGGCAGTGGCTGAGAATGCGAAGATTGTTGAACTCAAGGCGAAAGTTGAACAGACCGAGATCGAGGAGCGCGAACAGCTCTTCAATGAGATTGATAAGTTGGAGGTTGCAGTGCTCGACAAGTACGAGGTTGCTCTTGATGAGGTGCTGCCCGAGGCCTTTGCCATCGTAAAGGAGACCGCACGCCGCTTCGCTGAGAATGGCGAGGTGGTGGTGACAGCCACAGACTTCGATCGAACCTTGGCAGCTACCAAGGATTTTGTACGCATCGAGGGCGACAAGGCTATTTTCTCCAACCATTGGGAGGCTGGTGGTAACGAAACCATCTGGAACATGGTGCACTACGATGTGCAGCTCTTCGGCGGTGTGGTACTGCACAAGGGTAAGATTGCCGAGATGGCTACCGGTGAGGGTAAGACCCTCGTGGCTACTTTGCCCGTGTTCCTCAATGCGCTCACCGGTAATGGTGTGCATGTGGTAACAGTGAACGACTACCTCGCTAAGCGTGACTCCGAGTGGATGGGTCCGCTCTACATGTTCCATGGTCTGTCGGTCGACTGCATCGATAAGCACCAGCCCAACTCAGAGGCTCGTCGCCAGGCTTACCTTGCCGATATTACTTTCGGAACCAACAACGAGTTCGGTTTCGACTATTTGCGCGACAATATGGCTTCATCGCCTGCCGATCTCGTGCAGCGTCGTCACAACTACGCCATTGTCGATGAGGTTGACTCCGTATTGATTGACGATGCCCGTACACCGCTCATCATCTCTGGTCCTGTACCCAAGAAGGGCGACCAATTGTTCGAGGAGTTGCGTCCCTTCGTAGAGCGCCTCGTCGATGCTCAGAAGCGACTTGCGACCCAGCTTCTTGCCGAGGCCAAGCGCTTGATCTATTCAGAGAATCAGGCTGAGGTGGAGGCTGGTTTCCTCGCTCTCTACCGTAGCCATAAGGCGCTGCCTAAGAACAAACCCTTGATCAAGTTCCTCAGTGAACCTGGCATCAAAACCGGTATGCTCAAGACAGAGGCTATCTATATCGAGCAGAACAACCGTCGCATGCCCGAGGCTATCGAGCCTCTCTATTTCGTTATCGATGAGAAGATGAACAGTGTGGACCTCACCGACAAGGGTATCGAACTTATCACCGGTAACGCTTCAGACCCCACGCTTTTTGTGTTGCCCGATATTGCGGCCGAACTTTCAGCGCTCGAAGGCAGTGGTCTTACCGGTGAGGAACTCCTCCTGAAAAAGGATGAGTTGTTTACCAACTATGCAGTGAAGAGCGAGCGCGTTCACACCATCAACCAGCTCTTGAAGGCCTACACCATGTTCGAGAAGAATACCGAATATATCGTGACCGAGGCTGGTGAGGTGAAGATTGTAGACGAGCAGACAGGCCGTATCATGGAGGGTCGCCGCTATAGCGACGGCTTGCACCAGGCAATTGAGGCCAAGGAGCGTGTAAAGGTAGAGGCTGCGTCGCAGACCTTTGCTACCATCACCCTGCAAAACTACTTCCGTATGTATCATAAGCTCTCGGGTATGACCGGTACGGCTGAAACCGAGGCTGGCGAGTTTTGGGATATCTACAAGCTCGATGTGGTGGTGATTCCCACCAATCGTCCCATCGCTCGTAACGATATGAACGACCGCATCTACAAGACCCAGCGCGAGAAGTACAACGCCGTTATCGCCGAGGTGGAGAAGATGGTTGCCGCAGGTCGTCCCGTGCTCGTGGGTACCACATCGGTAGAGATTAGTGAACTCTTGAGCCGCATGCTTACTATGCGTAAGATCGAGCACAATGTATTGAATGCCAAATTGCACCAGAAGGAGGCCGATATCGTGGCCAAGGCTGGTTTGAAGGGCACCGTGACCATCGCTACCAACATGGCGGGTCGTGGTACCGATATTAAGCTTTCGCCCGAGGTGAAGGCTGCCGGTGGTCTTGCCATCATCGGTACCGAGCGTCATGAGAGCCGTCGTGTCGACCGCCAGTTGCGTGGTCGTGCCGGTCGTCAAGGTGACCCCGGGTCATCTGTATTCTTCGTGGCGCTTGAGGACAACCTCATGCGTCTCTTCGCAGCCGACCGCATCTCTCAGGTGATGGATAAGCTTGGCTTCCAGGAAGGCGAGATGCTGGAGCATAAAATGATATCAAAGAGCATCGAGAATGCGCAGAAGAAGGTGGAGGAGAATCACTTCGGCATGCGTAAGCGTTTGCTCGAATATGATGATGTGATGAACCGCCAACGTACGGCAATCTACACCAAGCGTCGCCATGCTCTCATGGGTGAGCGCATCGGTATGGACCTTGCCAATATGATCTGGGACCGTTGCGAAACCATCATCGAGAACAACGACTACGAAGGCATCCGCATGGAACTCTTCCGTGTGCTCGCCCTCGAGTGCCCCTTCACCGAGCAGGAGTATAGCGACAAGAAGATGCCCGAACTTGTCGACCTTACCTTCAATGCCGCTATGGCAGGCTTCAAGGGTAAGATGGACCGCCTCGCTCAGATTGCCAACCCCGTTATCAAGCAGGTTTATGAGCGCGATGGTTCACGTTTCGAGAACATCCTCGTGCCTGTAACCGATGGTAAGCGCGTGTATAACATCCCCTGTAACCTCAAGGCTTCGTACGAGACCGAGTGTAAGGAGGTTGTCAAGAGTTTCGAGAAGGCCATCATGCTGCACGTTATCGACGAGGCATGGAAGGAGAACCTCCGCGAGCTCGACGAGTTGAAGCACTCTGTACAGAATGCGAGCTACGAGCAGAAAGATCCGCTCCTCATCTTTAAGTTGGAGTCGGTGACCCTCTTCGATGCAATGGTCAACAAGATCAACGATAAGACGCTCTCTATCCTTATGCGCGGACAGATTCCCATGCGCGAACCCGAACAAGTGCGCGAAGCACCTGTCGAGACCCGTACCCAGCGTCGTCAGCAGATGCAGGAGAATCGTACCGAGTTGGGCGATCGCAACCAGCAGGCTGCAGCACAGCACGACACCCGCACCCAGCGTCGCGAGCCGATGCGTGCCGAGCACACTGTAGGCCGTAACGATCCCTGTCCTTGCGGTTCAGGAAAGAAGTTCAAGAACTGCCACGGCAGAGATCTGTAAAAAGTCTCTTTGCTGGTGGCACTCCCCAAGGGGAGAAGTGAAATATAACTGCTATGTCAGTAGAAACTATTCAAAGAGAGAAGAAGATACCCTCCACGATGCCGACAAGGCTCCTTCATGGATGTAGGGGTTGGGGGGTGATCTTTTTCCCTCTTTTTCTATTCTCGCTACTCTTCGCCTCTTGTACCGAACTGAGGTATGTGAAGGTGGAGCAGATGTTGCCACCGGAGATTATGCCCGAGTGGGGCACACGCAGTGTGGGCATTGTCAACAACTTCAGTCGCAACAATGTTGTAGTGGTCAACGAAGAGGCCTCCATCTACGCCTGCGACCCCGACTCGATGATTGAGGAGATAGCCCTCTCGTTTGCTGATGCCGGTGTTATGGACCGGGTGGTGGTACTCGACTCGGTCATCTATCCTGCCGATGGTGTCTCGTCGCACAAACTCTCGCAACAGGAGGTCAATGCCCTGTGCGAGTATCTCGACGTGAGTCTGCTCTATTCGCTCGAGTATGCCTGTTTGGCCGTCAACTGGGGTACACCATCTATCGGTCGTCCCATGAATGCCTACTTGTGTTCGCGCTATTATACCCCCGATACCGACACCCTCTCGGGAACGGCAATTCTCGACAAGAAGGTGGTTGAGTCATGGGCCTATGATACAGCCCAGGCCCGTCAGCTAATGCCCGAGGTGCCCTACCTTTTGGCGCAACAAGCCATTGTTCCTTATCTGCCTGCATGGAAGGAGCGCGAGCGCGTGTACTATTATAACCGCCTCTGCTACGAGCTGCGCGAAGCCCGCGTATATGTTGCCGAGGATAATTGGGAGGCGGCAGCCCAGCAGTGGCGCGTGTTGGCGCAGAGCAAGCAGCGCATACATCGCTTCATTGCCGCCTACAACATGGCGCTCTACTATGAGATGACCGACAGCATCGATCAGGCCATTGCCTCTCTCGACCTTGCCAAGGAATTCACCATTCGCTATCCCAAGAAGGGTGGGGAACCCATACAGGTTATTGACCCGGACTATGTGAACCACTATCGTGAGGCATTGATTGAGCGCCGCCGGGAGATTGAACGTATAAATGCATTTTGGCAGCGCTGATTCAAAATATTGGGCAAACTGCGTTGTAATTAGAAATAAATGCCTATATTTGCACAAAACTGCAAATACAAATACACATACGATATGAAACTGGCTCCCTCATCTACTGCATCACTTCACGCTGCACTTACCCGAATAGCTGAGTTGTACTCGGGCGAAGAAGATCAATTGGTATCAACCGACTTCTACCTCATGCCATCCAACGAAGGCAGTCTGTGCGTGTACAATGATGACGATGAGTCCATAGCTACAGCCGAGGTGCCCGAGTGGGAAACCTACGAGCCCGATACGTTCTATGCTCATGTGGAGGCTGATCTGCGTGAGGCCATTGCCGGCGCCAATGCCAATGGTGAGCTTGAGCGTCTGGCTGTGTGGATGCCCTATTCGTTCGTGCTGGTCGATGAGGAGCGTGAAACCATTGCCGACCTCCTGCTTGTTGATGAGGATACGCTGCTGGTTACCGATAGTTTGCTCGAGGGACTCAACGAAGAACTTAATAGCTTCCTGGAGCAGCTTTTGGATGATTGAAAAGGTTAGAGGTTAAAGGACTAATGGTTAAAGGACTAATGGTTAAAGGTTAATGGTTAAAGACCATCCCCAACAGCTAAACCGCCAATAGCTAACAGCCAATAGTCAACAAGATATGATAAAAGCCTACGCGATTGCGTAGGCTTTTATTTTGTCGGTATCAGTTCAGTATTAGTCGTTGAGCATCATCGGCATGAGGAGCATGAGGAGCTCTTCGGTTTCGTTCTGCTCGGCGGGCACGAGTACGCCTGCACGTGAGGGGTCAGAAACTTCGATTACCACCTCCTGGCTGCTGATGTTTGAGAGGATATCCATGAGGAAGGTAGCCTTGAAGCCGATGCTCATGGCGTTGCCTTCGTAGTTGCAAGTGAGTTTCTCTTCGGCCGATGTTGAGAAATCGATGTCCTGTGCCGAGATAAGCAGTTCGTTGTTGTTCATGCGCAACTTGATGAGGCTGCTGCTCTGAGATGAGAACACCGATACACGGCGCAGTGCGCTCAGCATGGCAGTGCGGTCAATGGTAATCTTGAAGGGGTTGTTTTGCGGGATCACCGAGTTGTAGTTGGGGTAGCGGCCCTCGATGAGGCGGCATATCATGCGATGGTTGGGCATCTCGAAGGTGGCGTTGCGGTCGTCAAAGGTAATCTTGATTTCTCCAGCCTCCTTAGCGAGCAGGTTCTTGAGCAATGCTGCGGGCTTCTTCGGAAGAATGAAGGCTGCTTTCTCGCCACCCTTTGCATTGAACAGTTTGTAGCGCACCAGCTTGTGTCCGTCCGATGCCACGAGCGTGATATAGTCGGCAAAGATGTCGAAGTAGATACCGTTCATCACGGGACGCAACTCATCGTCGGCTGTGGCGAATACGGTACGGTTGATACCGCTCAGCAGAGTGTCGGCTTCGATAGTGAAGGTTACGGAGTTTTCACCCATAAGCGCAGCCATGGGATACTCGTCGGCCGACTGTCCTACGAGGCTATACTTACCGTTCATATACTGTATCGACACCTCCATTGTTTGCGTGTTCACATCGAAGGTGATGGGCTGTTCGGGCAACTCCTTGATGGCGTCGAGCAATGTTTTCGATGAGATGGCAAACTGGAAGTCGCCGTCGCTCTCCACCACTTCGAGTGATGTGTCGAGTGTGGTCTCGTTGTCTGAAGCGGTGATTGATAACTTGTTACCCTCAATGTTGAAGAGGAAACAGTCCAAGATGGGAAGTGTGCTCTTCGAATTGATGACACGGCTGATTGCCTGCAGATGGCTGTATAGGGCAGCGCTAGATACGACAAATTTCATAGCTGTTATGTTTTACTCGTTGTTATACTTTTCTACTGATTTATAATCGTACAAAATTAGCACAAAGTGCGTGGCCTACCAAAAATTTAGGCAAAAAAATTAGCAACGTATTTAATAAAAATGTATCTTCGCGCTCCGTTTGTTACGATGCCGTGGCCAAGAGCCGTTGGCGACGGTGAAAACGAAGTTTACTAATCAAAAAAACATAAAATCAAAAGTTATGGAACTTACAGGTAAGATTATAGCCGTGTTGCCCGAGCGTGGTGGTATTTCCAAGGCCGGCAACGAGTGGAAGATTCAGGAGTTTGTGCTCGAGACCCAGGAGCAGTACCCCCGCAAGATGATGTTCAACGTGTTTGGTGCCGACCGTTTGGCCCAGTTCAATATCCAGTTGGGTGAGGTACTCACCGTATCGTTCGATATCGACAGCCGCGAGTACAATGGCCGTTGGTACAACGATATCCGTGCATGGAAGGTCGACCGCAACGTTGCTCCTGCCGCTCCCGCAGCCCCCGCTGGTGCTCCCGTGCCTCCTCCTATGGCCGATCCTTTCAGCGCAGCTCCTCAGATGAGCGCTTCTAACGAGGCCGACGACCTGCCCTTCTAATTATCGTTGACTGGTCAGCGATAATTACGTTAACGATAACGATGACGAAAACTAAGCCTGTCGGATGTGTATACACCGTGGAGCCTAGTTTTCGTCATCGTTTCCGTTTTCGTCTTCGTCATCTAAAGTCCTTCAGCTGTGTTTGCAATCGTTGTCGGGTGAAGAAGATGCGGCTCTTCACCGTTCCCAGCGGCAGCGACAGCTTGTCGGCAATCTCGCGGTATTTGAACCCAGATACGTGCATGGCAAAGGGTACCCGGTATTCGCGTGGCAGTGCGCCCACGGCGCGGCGTATCTCCTTGGTGTCGTAGGCGCTCTCGGTGCTTTCGAATCCCGCATCCTGCGGCTGCGACAGGTGATATAGGTTGTCTGTGCGGTCCACGAAGGTCTGGTCGCGCACCGTCTTGCGGTAGTTGTTAATGAATATGTTGCGCATGATCGTATACATCCAACCTTTGAAGTTGGTGTCCGGCATGTACTTGTCCTCATTGTCCAGGGCCTTTAGCGATGTCTCCTGCAACAGGTCATATGCCTCATCGCGGTCCATAGTCAGTTTGTAAGCATAGCGCAATAGTTCGTCTTGTACAGCTACTAAGTCGCGGCGGAAAGTTTCGGTACTCATAATCTTCTTTTTTAATGGGGTTATTTGTTTGGTTTAGTTTTTTTACAGTCTACATGTTGAGGGCTTTTGGCTTTTGGTCGTTGGCTCTCAACCAATAGCATCCGGATGGTTAACTTTTAATTTTCAATTTTCAATTTTTAATTTACTGCGTCCTGCCGGATGGTTAGCCTTTAAGCTTTCAACATTCATCATTCACCATTCAACTCATCGTTTCGCTTGCAAAAGTATTCCCATCTCTCCAACATGTCAGGGGATAAATAGTTGTTCGTATGGGGTATTTTTCACATTTGTATAATCTTCCCCCATCCATTGACTGTTTGCCCCCGCTGTTTGGCCGCTCTCGGTATTGGAAGGTTGATAGATGGAGTAAACTCCGATGAAATCGCTCTTTTTTCACTCCTTTTCCCATTGCAATACTTTTGCAATATCCATTTTTGATATATTCTCACATATTTTGCATACATTTGTAGCAACCAAAAAACACAAACGTATGCGAACCGAAGTTTTGCGAAGGTATTTTTCTCTGCTGGTATTTACAGTGCTACTGGCATCCTGCGCCGACCGTGCACCACTTCATCGTTTGGAAACCATTGAGGAGGTCATCGATACCGATCCCGAGACAGCCTACTACATGCTCGACAGCATCGACCACTCCACACTTCATGGTGAGGCGCGTGCCCTCTATGCCTTGCTTGCTACGCAAGCCGACTACCAATGCTATGTTCCGCTTACGAGCGATTCGCTCATACGCCTTGCTGCCGACTATTACGATGGACACACCCCTCACCTCCGTGCAGCGCTGGCCCATTACTATTTGGGCTGCACCTACACCGAACTGGGCGATGATGCCGCAGCCATCCGTGCCTATATGCAAGCGCAGCCACTCTTTCCCGACACCACCGTACGTCAGTATGCCCTGTGCTATCAGAATATGGCCCGCCATTATCGCAACCGCAATATGTTTTCAGAGAGTCTTGTCGCCTTCACCGCTTTCCGCTGCTCCATGCAGCTGAGCGGAAGAACCGTCGACGTGTTCAATGCCGATTATCAGATTGCCGTCACCTATTTATATATGGAGCAGTTCGATGAGGCCGCTACGCGCCTCCGTGCCCTCCTTGCTCATGAACAAGTGCCGCAGCGCATCGCCGATGAGGCAGCCTTCCAATTGGCAAAAATTGCCTGCTATCATACCGAAGACTATGCCGAGGCCCTGCGCTGCATCAATCACCACATCCGTTCCGTGGATGATGTCCGTCGCCTTGGTCCCGACTACAGCATCAAAGGCGACATCTACCTGGCCTTGGGACTTACCGATTCGGCCCGCCACTACTTCCACCTCGCCCTGCTTCCCGGTCGTGATGTGTATGCCGACTGCAACACCTATTACAAACTCATCGAACTGTCCCTTGCCGAAGGCCGCACCGATTCCCTATCCTCCTACGTCGACCGCCACACCGCACTGCTCGACTCTATAGCCCGTATGCAGAGTCGCACCGAGGTGGAGCGCGTACACACCGAGCATATCATGCAACTTCACGACCGTTCCATGCGCGAGCGCCACATCCGTTTCGTACTCCTGGGCACTGCCGTCGTCGTAGCCATTGCGCTTGCGCTGTTGGCATTGTTCGTGATACTCGACAATCACCGCAAGTCTACCTATATCCGCTTGCAGAAGCAACTGCAGCAGAACCGTGTTGAGATGTTGGCCCTCACCGCCTTGGCCGATGATAGCGAGCCCCTGCTTTCCGAGCCCGATAGCGAGCGCCTCTATGCCCTGCGCCGCCAGCGTGTGGAGTACTGCCGCCAGCTCTTTGCACACACCGAGTGGCAGTCCCGCCTCACTCAGATTGAGCATACTCCCGATGTGATGCTCTCCCTTACGCTAAGTGAACGCAATGCCCTGCAACAAGTCATTTTCGACACCTTTGCCGATGCCATGATCGATTTCAAGAACGAATGCCCGTCCCTCACCACGAGCGACCTGCAACTCCTCATCTTCACCTTGCTCGGCTGCTCCATCCGTACCATTTCCATATGCACCTCCATTTCCGAGAATGCCTTGCGCTCGCGCAAGACCCGCATGAAGAGCAAGATGGGCGAAGACCTCTATAAGATGGTGTTTGGGTAGTGAAAAATATGTGTGAGGCTTTATCAGAGTTTTTCTTAGGCTTGACAAAAAATTATCACTAGTGTGACAAAAAATTATCATAGGCTCGACAAAAGTTTGTCAAGCCTATGATAAAAATGTTTCGGTAGAACCAAATTGGAGTTTGCAGATTTGCAAATTCCAATTTGTATAGCTACAAACTCCAGTTTGGACAAAGGGAGACTGATGTAAACTCCCACCTTCTTGCTAAATTCAGTATAGTGCCGTCGTGTTTCGTTATGTGATTTTCGCCCATTTCATCGTTGTTTTCCCTCTGCAATGCACTTTGCAATACTTTTGCAATATGAAAAAGTTGTGAATTCTGCCGCAGAATGCCTATATTTGCTCTCAATAAAAATCATTATGCTATGAACATAAGAAAAACTCAGTCTAAGGCGTATCTATCTATACTCCTTCTATTGCTGCCCTTGCTGGCTAATGCGCACGATTTTGAAGTGGACGGCATCTTTTACAAGATTGTCTCTGAAGAAGACCGGACGATAGCTGTAACCTACGAGGGAACAAATAAGTATAGTCCAGATTCCTATTACACAGGAGAGATTATAATCCCAGAGCATGTGAGCTACTCTGGCAATGAGTATACAGTCACAAGAATAGGTGAAAGGGCATTTATGAGTTGTGATAGTCTCATGTCAGTCTCACTCCCCGAAAGCATTGAACGAATTGAGGACTCTGCATTTTCGAGTTGCTATGAGCTCACAGAAGTCAAGATGCCATCAAAGGCGAACTATGTTGGCTCTGGCGCCTTTTGGCACTGTAAGAAATTAGAATCAATTAAGATTCCAGAAGGAGTTACGATTCTTTATTATACTACTTTTTGGGGATGCACCAACCTCAAGTCCGTCATCCTTCCCAATAGCTTGCTTACTTTAGAGAATGGGGTTTTTGTTGATTGTGACTCATTGTCAACAATAACTTTGCCTGATTCTATAGTTAAGATTGGAGATTATACTTTCGGCTATTGTGATGCCTTGGATTCGATAACGATTCCCGCTAGTGTGACAGATATCGGGATTGAGCTTTTTGGCAATTGTAATAATCTTAAGTTTTTGCAGGTTGCAGAGGGGAATCCCAAGTACGATTCCAGAGACCGATGCAATGCCATCATCGAAACAGCAACAAACAAACTTGTTGTAGGCTGTGCGGCTACAACCATACCTGAAGGAATAACCACGATTGGGACTTATGCGTTTTGCGGGTACTTTATTCCCGAGATTGTGCTGCCTGCTAGCCTTGAGGTCATAGAGTATATGGGAATTAGGGAATGCACCTTCCGAAGTTCACTGATAATTCCTGAAGGAGTGAAAAGAATGGACGAGTATGCTTTATACTATAACATTGTGGATTCTATTATTGTCCACGGGCAGGTATCCCGTATTGAAAAGAATACTTTTGATCTTTGCACCCACACTGAGGTAATCGACCTGCCCGAAAGCATTGAGTACATAGGAGATGCAGTCTTTGACAAATGTACAAGCCTTAATAAACTGATATGTAGAGCTACAACTCCTCCCCAATGCAGCTCCAAGATTTTTAAAGGAATAAACAAGAATTGTACGCTTGAAGTACCCGAGGAAAGTTTGTCTCTTTATGAGAGTTCCGATGGATGGAAAGATTTCATATGCATAAAAGCTATAGGCACTGCAGATGTCGTAGAGTTGCCCGATTCAAACCGAAACATCGTAAAGAGAGGACACGGGACATATTATGCAACGGAAGAAGGTGTATGTACCTACCTGTTCTCATACGACTTCAATACCTATACAGAGATACTTGATAGCACAGAGTATATCCAATGGAATAGGTGGAGTCCCATAGTCATAGATGTTGACACAATCGGGCCGAATGCTTTTGCAGGCTGCTCCTTCGACAACGGACAAGTAATCTATTTGACTGAGAGAGTCAAGGTTATCTGTAAAGATGCTTTCTCTCGTATTAATATCCGCCCTAGAATGACTGCTGATGTCCAGGTTACCGACAATTTGACCTTGGTATTCGAGGGCAATAATCCTCCCTCTATTGCCGATGATAAAATTATAGACTATACCAACACCTCTTGTCACATCAATTTTGTGGTTCCTAACCTTGAAAGCTATATCAAGAGCGACTATCAGTGGACTTATACACAGATAATGACTATTGATGATTTGTTAAGAGGAAGAGTGTCATCCGAAAATCGAATTTATACATTCGAAACAACAGAGTCCGACATCGTAGTCGACTTTGATAAACTCGCTCCTTCTGGTGCTCCGATGATGTATGCCTCTGTACGTCCAGGTAAAGAGGTACCCGTGCGTATTGGCACTGATGGGGACACCATCTATAGTCCAGCTCCAGCATGGCAAAAATACACCATGCAAGTAATGGTAGTTAACGATGAAGGCTCTCAATACTTCGGTGGTGAGTGGAAGTGTGGTGGTAACGAACAGTGTGACCTCACCATTGAGCTTTTCCGCCTTCCTGACAGTAACTATGTATATTTTGTCTCACGATGTCTTGATGACCGTGGGATTACTCCCCAATGGACAAGAACAAGAGTCGAACTTACTCCCCAAGAATCTAAGCCCTACCTCGTTACCGAAGGTAAGCAGTGGGCTGTATGTGTTACAGGTACCCTCCTTCCTCCTAATCAGACGACCTTTACATATCGTTTGCAGGGCGATACCATTATCAATAGTAAACGCTATTTGATAGAGCATGAAAGCTATGATATCCATCTGAATGATTGGAAACCTTCGGGGCGTTATATGCGTGAGGAGAATGGTAAAGTATATGAAATCACCGACAAGGATAAAAGAGAATTGCCCTTCTTTGACTATACTATGCAGGTGGGCGATACGCTCCGCTATATTTATTCTGGGGAGGTGTCAGACCATTATCAATGCATCCGCCTCGTAGCTATTCGCGATTCCGTGATGCGTAACGGTGACGGAAAGGTACGCAAGTGTTACTATGTGCAATCTGGGTGGTATTATGAGGGCGTATATCGGTTCAATGAAGCCGTCGATGGACAATTCCTTTTTATCGAAGATATAGGCTCAGCCTTTGATGGGCTTTCTCATCCATCAATCGACATTACAGGTAGCGGCTCTATGTTGCTCTACGTAAAGCATGATAATACGATGCTCTATCAAAAAGAGAAAGGAGTATATTGGATAGGCAACCACGTCAATTGGCGTCCCCTTACCAAACGCGGCTACGGCCTTTACCACAGCGACAGCTATCTCTATGCCTACACTATGGACGAGGCTGTGGGTGTGACCGACTCTACCGACTTTGCCCGTTGGAACGACCGCGAGGTGATCCGTTTCGATGTGGATACCATCGGCCCCAATGCCTTTAGTGGTGCCACCTTCCGCCAAGGACAAATCATCTGCTTCACCGAACGTCTCAATACCATCTTCAAGGATGCGTTCACGGGTATCAATATCCTGCCGCGCTCAACGCAGGATGCATCTTTAGCCGATGACCTGACACTCGTGTTTGAAGGCAATCGTCCACCGCTCATCGATAAGAATCAGATTCTCGACTACGCCGACAGCACCTGCCGCATCAACTATGCCGTGCCCGACATCGCTACCTATGTGGCAAGCGATATCCAATGGACCTATACCACGCTGATGACCATCGAAGACCTGTTGCGTGGCCAAATCTCGCCCGAAAATGAGGTTACCGTGGCCGACTCTACGGAGGTGCAGGTGATTGTGGATGCCTCAGAGAATGGTTGGGGGGGTACTACGGGGCCCAATGACTTGGTCGTAGTAGTTGGGGCTCGTCCACGCAAGGACATCCCGGTGCGCATTGGCGATGGTGAGAACAAGGATATCTACAGCCGTGCTCCGGCTTGGCAACGATATACCATGGAGCTGAAGGTTACCGATAGTCAGGAGACTGTGCTCTTCGAGGATGCCCAAGAGTGCAATGCTGAGGAGGGATGCGTGTTTGAGGTGCCGCTCAGCTCATATCCTGAGGACGGAGTCGTTTACCTGCACTCGCGTAGCACTGATATGTTTAATCGATCTACGGAGTGGATGGTGCAGAAAGCCTCTTTGTATAGAAACGGAGAGGAGGGCTACTACTTCACCGATGTTAATGTGAATCTCGACAAACATGGCGCAGAGGAGAAACTCACTGCAACCATCACTGGTGACTCGATACGCATCACTGGCTATTACCTCTCTAACTGTGCCGGTGAACTCACTTGTGAGGCTTATGCCAAAACTGATGAAATCGCGCTTATATTCTATGATGAGCCATTGGCCAATTGTGTGGGTATACATTATGTGGATTTCACAATTCCTTTGTTGACTACTCCCGTGGAGGCTATCTATGTCGTTGCTTCTTACGACCAGAGTGTGCTGATGGAAGTGGAAATCCTACCCGAAGGTGCGGTGGGCAAGCTTGGTTTGTCGGGTAAAGACGCCCCCTACTACGACCTTACAGGCCGCAGGGTAGCGCACCCCACACGCGGTGTATACATACGAAACGGGAAGAAAGTGATACTCTAATTTGATTGCAGCCTATTGCATGCATTTGCAATATGGCTGCAATGCTTTTGCAATATAAAATAGTTGTCAGAATGTGTCGAAGTTTGCATCTTTGCACTGCGAATCCTGATAGTACGGGAATCAAACTAAACTTCTAACATTAAAGATTTATGCTTATGAAAAAGATTTCTCTGATTTTTGCTGTCCTGGCGATGGCAATGTGCATGTCGGCACGCTCCTACGTTGCGATGTCTGATCCCAACTGTATGGCGCTCGATGAGGGTGAAGTGGTGGATACCATGTCGTATAAGGGTTTTACGCTCAATGAAACCGAATTGTTTCTGTATGTGGGGGAGACCTTCCAATTGGAAGTCACTTGGGACAATCCCGAGTGGGCCGCTGAGCATAGCGCGGGCGTGACTTATAGCTGCGGTTCCGATGTGGTGTCGGTTGACGATAGGGGATTGGTTATTGCACGTCGCGTGGGTGATACCTATGTGTATGTTCAGGCCAATGGGGTGGAGCAGGTCTGCTTCGTCTCAGTATATCCCGGAGAGCAAGAGGATCCCTTTAAAAGTATGACCTTGCCTTTGGGTGATTTCCTTGAGGGCGAAGGAGATGATTTTGAGGTGACTCTCATCGATGGTACGCTGCGCCTGAAAGGTTCATTCTGGGGACATGCCTGTATCCCCTCCGAACTGGCATATGCGATTATAGATGATTACGCCTTTTTTGATATATACACCAATACTGAAGACTCCACATGTACTGATGGCTGGCAAGGCTCGTTCATGGTGCGGCAGACGATTGATGTCAGCTTTGAAGGTTGTACCTCTGAATTGTATGAGGTGTATGTAAATAATAAGTGTTACCAGGCAGATAATGAGGAAGTAATGAATGCTGTGGTATATCGTGGTGCTCCTAATCGTTATGGCACATATGCGAATGTAAATCTCAATCAGGAATACGAGCAGCAGGTTCTGGAGGCTGAAATTATTGGTGACTCCATTCATGTCTTCGGATATTGCTATTCCAATTGTGGTATGGACCTGTATTGTATTGCCGAAGACAACGAGGGTGTCATTAGCCTGAAATTCCATCAAATAGGCATGATTGGTGCAACTTGCATGGGTAATCACTATGTGGATTTCACTATTCCCTGCATGAGTGAACAGGTAGATGAGATTGTTGCGTATGGCCCGTACAAGAATGTGAAATGGGAGGTGCATTTGATAACAGCTTCAGTCGATAGCCCCACTCGTGACGATGCCGATGCTCCCTGTTATGACCTTACAGGCCGCAAGGTAGCGCACCCTACACGCGGCGTATATATACGAAACGGGAAGAAAGTGATACTATAGTTTGACATACGGCCATATTGCGCGAATTGCAATATGGCCGTATTGTTTGCTTATTCGGTCATTTATTCGTAACTTCGCAGCCACTGAAATGTGACGACGTGTGATATGGGTAAAATAAAAGAATTTATTGCTGCCGTGGGTAGGTATAAGTATGCCATCACCATCGTAGCTTTCTTGCTGATAATATGCTTCTTGGATCAGAATAACTTGTTGTCCCGACTGAAGCATAAAAGGCAGATGTATGATTTGAAACGAGAGATTGAATACTACGAGGCGTTGCGCGACTCGAGTGTGGCCGGACTGAAGCAACTGGCTGAAGACAGCAGCAACCTGGAGCGTGTGGCACGTGAAAAATATGGTATGCATTTCCCTAACGAAGATGTGTTTATAATCCGATGAAAAAGATTTGTCAGTATACCTATATGGTGGGCGGCGTGCTGCTGGTGGTGGGCGCGGCTCTGTATATCACCAAGTGGGCGGGAGCGCCCTATCTGTATCTGCTCGGCGCTTTTATGTTTGGTGCCATGCAGATGCTCGACCGCTACACGGGTACCAGTTTTGTGATACGCCGACTGCGCCGACAGCAGCTCGCGGGTGCCATAGCGCTCATGGTGGCGGGCATTGCGATGCTTGTGTGCAAACATAATGAGTGGATATTGTGTCTGCTTGTGGGATGCTTGTGCGAACTGTATACGGCTTTCCGCATTCCGCAGGAACTTGAAAAAGAGAAGCAGGGCTAAGCCACGATACGATGAAAAGTTGAAAAAATACTTAAATAATGATAAAAGGTTTTCTGATTTCAAGATTACCTTTTATTTTTGCACTGCTTTTCAGACACATCCGTATGACTCGACTGCTCTACTTTTCATGTCTTATGTGCATGCTCCTCTCGTGCTCGAAGGGGTATCGCATCAAGGGTACATCGAACTTGACCGGCCTTGATGGCAAGACGGTGTCTCTCATGACGGCTGTAGACAGCCAGTGGGAGCTGATTGATTCGTGCGAACTGCTGCATGGTGTCTTCCGTATGAAGGGTAGGATAGACTCGACGATGATAGCTACGCTGTTTCTCGACGGACAGGCGGTGATGCCGCTCATTCTGGAGCCCGGAAAGATTGATGTACTCATCAGCGACTTCATGCTCAACGTGTCGGGTGCACCACTCAACGATTCGCTCTATGCCTTCATTGCCGAGAAGTATAAACTCGACCTGCGTGCTGTGGAGCTGGAGCGCATTGAACCGCAGATGATCATGAATGGTCATGCCCCAGAGGAGATTGAGGCTTATGTAGACTCGATGTATACTCGCCTGGGAAACGATATGCGCAATCTGGTGCTCGGGTTCATCAGGAAGAACTATGACAATGTGCTGAGTCTGTGCGGATTCTCGATGCTGTGCAATGGTCTGCCCCGTCCGATGATCACTCCACTCATGCAGGAGGTGATTGACGATGCTCCACAGAGTTTTCTCTCGCACCCCTCGATAAGTGGCTTTTTGCGTAAGGCCCACGAGGCTACCGAAGGCTATGGTGTGGCCGATGCTGTTACCGAATAATTGAAAGCGTCAAAGGAGTAGGGGTATGATGATGACGCTCATATGCATATATGTCTATAAGTTGCTGGCCAAGAAGCTGCGCAACTTCTCAATTTTCAGGTCGCGCCGGCGTGCATAGTCGCGCAGTTGGTCGGTACCGATCGTTCCGATAGCAAAGTAATGTGCCTGTGGGTGGGCAATCATGAGGCCCGACACCGATGACGAGGGCTTCATGGCACCATTGTCTGAAAGTGTGATGCCTATTTGGCTGAAATCCAACAGATCGTCAAGGATAAAGTTTACCGATTGGTCGGGCAAGCTGGGGTATCCCACGGCAGGACGTATGCCTTGGAAGGCCTCGGCATGCAACTCGCGCATTGTGAGCTGTTCCTCTCTGGCATAGCCCCAATGGTACTTGCGCACCTCCTCGTGGAGCCGCTCGGCGGTGGCCTCGGCAAGGCGGTCGGCAAGGGTAGAGGCCAGCAGCGTGTTGTCGCATGGGGGCACGTGTGCTGCGGTGGCAAAGAGGCCTATCGTGTCGGGCACACCCGAAGCGGTAGGGCGCACGAAATCGCTCAGACACAGCGTGTATCCCGACTTCCCGGCTTGCTGCTGGCGTAGGAGGGGAAGGCGTGTGTGTCCTTCAATGAGGATATCGTCCCCTTCGCTATTAGCCTTGGTCAGCAGGCATATCGCTTGGCATTTTACGCCGTCAGTCCAATGACGTAGCAGAGCAATGGCATCAGTATAGAGTGTGGCCGCTTCGCGTGCCTTGGCTTGCTCTTCGGGCGCGAAGGTGGCTATCCACCCCATGCGGCAGGCAGGGCAGTCGTGCACCTCGGCAATGGAAGCAAAGCGGGGCCCCATGCCCCATGCGTGGAAGAAGTAGATCCAGTTGATGTAGGGGGTTACTTCTTCTATGGAGTAGCTTCGGCTGATGGGGCTTGGGCTATGGATGCTGTTGGCTTGCATCGTATTTTTTTTAATGTTCAAATAGCATTCGCTGGCCCATCACACGCTCGTCGAACGTGCCATTCTCATACACTGCATGACCATTGACCCAGGTGCATACGATGTCGTGACTGAAGGTGTGTCCCTCGAAGGGGCTCCAGCCGCACTTGCTCACAATCTCTGTGGTGTCTACGGTGTGCGGGGCGTCGGGGCGTACGAGTACGAGGTCGGCCTGGTATCCTTCGCGGATGAAGCCGCGTCCTGCCACCTTATATAATAGGGCCGGATTGTGGGCCATCTTCTCTACCAGTTGGGGGAGGGTGATTATTCCCTCTTCAGCCAGTTCGAGCATGGCGGGCAAAACATATTGTATGGTGGGAATGCCCGATGCTGCCTTGAGGCAACCGCCAGCCTTTTCGGATGGCAGGTGGGGGGCATGGTCGGTGCCGATGACGTCGATAAGGCCCTGGCGCAGTGCCAGGCGCAGTGCATCGCGGTCGGTAGCACTCTTTACGGCGGGGTTGCACTTGATGCGCGTGCCGTAGGTGGCATAGTCGGCATCGGTGTAGTAGAGGTGGGGCAGACATACCTCGGCGGTGATCTGTTTATGGGCGATGTCGCCGGCTGTGAGCAATTCCAGTTCGCGGGCGGTGCTGATGTGCATCACATGGATGCGGGCTCCGGTGCGCTGGGCCAATTCTACGGCCTTAGCGGTGGAACGGTAGCAGGCCTCTTCGCTACGCACGAGGGGGTGGTATGTCACGTCGGGGTCGTCGCTGTTGGTCTCGGCTTTATATTTGGCTGTGTTGGCTGCAATCACACCCTGGTCTTCGCAGTGCAGGGCGATGAGTGTGGGCGATTCACTGAAGATGGCAACGAGGCGCTCCTCCTCGGCTACGAGCATGTTGCCCGTGCTGCTGCCCATGAATACCTTGAGACCGCACACACGGGTGGGGTCGATGCGGCGTATCTCCTCCATGTTGTCTGAAGTGGCGCCTAAGTAGAAGGAGTGGTTGACGAGGCACTTGGTGGCTGCGTCGGCAAACTTGGCCTCCAGCGCGTCGATGGTGGTCGTCTGCGGATTGCAGTTGGGCATGTCCATCACCGAAGTGATGCCACCGCGCGCTGCTGCACGGCTCTCGGTACCCATATCGGCTTTATGGGTGAGTCCCGGGTCGCGGAAGTGCACGTGGTCGTCAATGGCGCCCGGCATGAGGTAACAGCCCGTGGCATCGATGATGCGGTCGGCAGTGATGGGTTCGGCACTGGTGCCACGCACGATGGCAGCTATCTTCTCGTCTTCAATCAGCACACTGCCCGTGTACTGCTCGCCCTCATTTACGATGATGGCATTCTGGATCAATGTTTTCATACGACTTCAAAGTTACGAATAAATTTCATATTTTGCCCGCCTGGCATTAATTTTATTTGTTTTACAACTTTTAATGGGGCGATGGCTCGGAAAAATGTGGCTAAAACTTGCTTTTTCGCTCGTCTTGCAGTAATTTTGTCCCCTTAAAGTAAGGCTAACAACAATAACAAAAAATATAGTATGGCACAACAAGAAGAAACTTTCAAGAAAATCGTATCGCACTGTAAAGAGTACGGTTTCGTGTTCCCCTCATCAGAAATCTATGACGGCCTCGGCGCTGTGTATGACTATGGTCAGATGGGCGTGGAGCTGAAAAACAATATCAAACAATACTGGTGGCAGTCAATGGTGTTGCTCAACGACAACATCGTAGGTATCGACTCGGCCATCTTCATGCACCCCACCATCTGGAAGGCTTCAGGCCATGTGGATGCATTCAATGATCCCCTTATCGACAACAAGGACTCAAAGAAGCGCTACCGCGCCGATGTGCTCATCGAGGACCAGCTCGCCAAGTACGACGAGAAGATTGCCAAGGAGGTAGCCAAGGCTGCCAAGCGTTTCGGTGAGGCTTTCGATGAGGCTCAGTTCCTCGCCACCAACGGTCGCGTGCTCGAGAACCAGGCCAAGCGCGATGCGCTGCACGAGCGTTTCGCTGCTGCCCTCAACGCATCAGACCTCAACGAGCTCCGTCAGATTATCCTCGATGAGGAGATCGTATGTCCCATCTCTGGTACACGCAACTGGACCGAGGTGCGTCAGTTCAACCTCATGTTCTCTACCGAGATGGGTTCTACCGCCGACGGTGCCATGAAGATCTACCTCCGCCCCGAGACAGCGCAGGGTATCTTCGTCAACTACCTCAATGTGCAGAAGACAGGCCGCATGAAGGTCCCCTTCGGTATCGCACAGATCGGTAAGGCTTTCCGCAACGAGATCGTAGCTCGTCAGTTCATCTTCCGTATGCGCGAGTTCGAGCAGATGGAGATGCAGTTCTTCGTACGCCCTGGCACAGAACTCGAGTGGTTTGCCAAGTGGAAGGAGACCCGTCTGAAGTGGCACAAGGCCCTCGGCTTCGGCGACGACCACTACCGCTACCACGACCACGACAAGCTCGCCCACTACGCCAATGCCGCTACCGATATCGAGTTCCTCATGCCCTTCGGTTTCAAGGAGGTAGAGGGTATTCACAGCCGCACCGACTTCGACCTCTCGCAACACGAGAAATATTCGGGCAAGAGCATCAAGTATTTCGATCCCGAGATCAACGAGAGCTATGTGCCCTACGTTATCGAGACCTCAATCGGTGTCGACCGCATGTTCCTTAGCGTACTGTGCGCTTCATACCAGGAGGAGAAGCTCGAGAATGGTGAGACCCGCGTAGTATTGCGCCTCCCCGCAGCCCTTGCTCCCGTGAAGCTCGCTATCATGCCTTTGGTGAAGAAGGACGGTCTGCCCGAGAAGGCTCGCGAGATCCAGGATATGCTGAAGTTCCACTTCAACTGCCAGTACGACGAGAAGGACTCTATCGGTAAGCGCTACCGTCGTCAGGACGCTATCGGTACTCCCTACTGTATCACCATCGACCACGACACCTTGAAGGACAACTGCGTGACCTTGCGTAACCGCGACACCATGGAGCAGGAGCGCGTGAGCATCGACAGCCTCGTAGGCCTCTTGGCTGATAAGGTGAGCATCACTGGTACACTCAAAACCCTTAAATAATGAAATATCTTAAACTGATATCTCTATTATGTATCGCCACTATCGGCAGCCTCTTCACCTCGTGTGAGGAGACCGCTGCAGTGGACGAGTATGCCAACTGGCAGGAGCGCAATACCGAGTTTATCGACTCTATAGCCAAGGTAGCCGATACCAATGCCGATGGCAAGTGGTTGAAGATACGCTCCTTCAAACTCAACGAAACCGACATGGAGGGTAACATCGTGGAATGGGACGTGGACGACTACATCTACTGTCACATCGAGGCCGAAGGCACAGGCACCCGCTCCCCCTTGTTTACCGATAGCGTATCGGTAAACTACCGCGGACGCCTCATTCCCACGCTGAGCCATCCCGACGGATATGTGTTCGACCAGTCGTACAAGGGTGCGCTCAACCCGGCAATCAACGTGCCCGCAACCTTTGGCGTAGGAAACGTCATCGTAGGGTGGAGCACGGCACTGCAAGTGATGGTGCCTGGCGATATATGGCGCGTATACATCCCTGCAGCGCTTGCATATGGTGCAAAAAAACAGACAGAAATACCCGCCTACTCGGCACTCATATTCGACATGAATCTGGTGCAGATTATAGATTGAAAACTTTATGGGAGTCCATGGCCTATGCTCATGGACTCTTTTTTTTATAACATGTTAAAACACAAAATCTTATGAAGAAAAATGTATTTGTCCTATTGTTTGTTGCCCTCGCGGCAAGCATCGCCTCCAAGGCCCAGGCGCAAAACCTCCAGGTGCTCTACGATACTGAGCGTGGTTGCGTAACCTCGACTATTGAAATGTTTCGCCCCGATGCCTTCGGTAACACCTTCTACTTTGTAGATATGGACTATAGTCCCACGGCTATAGGGGCTTATACCGAGATTGCCCGTGAGTTCTGCTTCTGGCAGGATACAAAGTGGAACTGGCTGTCTGTACACGTTGAGTACGATGGCGGTCTGTCGGGTGCCTACTCTTTCCACAACAACTGGCTTGGCGGTCTTACCTATTCAGGCCACTCTGATGATTTCTCGAAGACATGGTCGCTCTCGGCAATGTATAAGGCTATCCCTGGACTGAAGACGCTGACCGGTGAGTGTCAGATGCACAATTTCCAGCTCACAGGTGTATGGGGTATCAGCTTTTTCGAGGATTGGTGCTCATTCAGTGGGTTCGCCGATTTCTGGAGCGAGGGTTCTACACTTGTATTCTTGAGCGAACCTCAGTTATGGGTAAACCTCAACAAGATTAAGGGTTGGGACAATATCAACCTCAGCGTAGGTGGTGAGGTGGAATTGTCTAACAACTTCGTCGAGAAGGGTTTCCGTGCTTTGCCTGCTCTCGGAGCCAAGTGGACATTCTAAATTGAAAATTGAAAGTTGAAAATTGAAAATCAAAACATGCGATTAGCAAGTAGGCTCACAGCAATAGCTCATCGCCCCAAATAAACACTATGAATACATTACAAAAACTCTTCGGCTTCGACCCGAAACAAACGACCATCCGCACCGAGGTGCTGGCAGGTATCACCACCTTCCTCACCATGTCGTACATCCTTGCCGTGAACCCCGCCATGTTCAGTCAGCTTGATGGTATGCCTGGAGGGGCCGTGTTCACGGCTACCGCTTTGGCAGCCATTGTCGGCACATTGGCTATGGCCTTCATCGGTAAGCTACCCTTTGGCTTGGCTCCCGGTATGGGACTCAACGCCTTCTTCGTGTTCTCCGTGTGTATGGGCATGGGCTACTCGTGGCAGTTTGCGCTCACGGCCATCTTCATCGAGGGTATCCTGTTTATCATCATGACCATCACCAACATCCGTGAGGCTATCGTCAATGCCATCCCGCGCAGTCTGCGCAACGCCATCGGTGCAGGTATCGGTCTGTTCATCGCCTTCATCGGTATGCAGAATGCAGGCATCATCGTCAATAGCGATGCCACCCTCGTGGCGCTGGGCGAGATTACCAAGGGGTCGGCCCTGCTGGCTATTATCGGTCTCGTCATCACGGGCGTGCTCTATGTGAGGAATGTGCGTGGCGCCATGCTTATCGGTATCCTTGCCACCACCCTCATCGGTATCCCTATGGGTATCACCGAGTTCAAGGGTGTGGTGTCTGCTCCCGAGTCCATTGCTCCCATCTTCTGCAAGTTTGAGTGGAGCCACATCTGGTCGCTCGATATGTTCGTGGTGGTGTTCACCTTCCTCTTCATCGACCTGTTCGACACGATGGGTACACTCATCGGCGTATGCACCAAGGCCGATATGATGGACCAGAAGACGGGCCGCATCCCCCGCTTGAAGCAGGCCTTCTTGGCCGATGCCATTGCCACCACCGTAGGCGCGGTACTCGGCACCTCTACCACGACCACCTATGTGGAGAGTGCCGCCGGTGTTGCTCAGGGCGGTCGCTCAGGCCTCACCGCACTGGTGGTTGCCTGCTGCTTTGTTGTCACCCTGTTCCTTTCTCCCTTGTTCCTCTCCATCCCCTCGGCCGCTACGGCTCCCGTGCTCATCCTTGTGGGCCTGCTCATGATTGAGCCTGTCACCAAGATTGATTTTGTCAACTTCACGGAGTCCATCCCCGCCTTCATCTGCATCATCATGATGCCCTTGGCCTACTCCGTTTCTGACGGTATTCTCACGGGTATGATATTCTATGTGGCTATCAACATGGCGAGCGGCAAGCTCAAGCGAGTCACCCCCACGATGTTCATCTTGGCTGTACTGTTCATCTTGAAGTACATCTTCTTCTAAAGAATCGTAGTATACCATACATCATAAGCGGGCGACATTCACGTTCATAGAACGAAATGTCGCCCGCTTTGTTAGTATGTTTGTATATATGATTGTTTTTTATTGGCACTTAGTGTGTCGTATTGTTGAAAAATTCGTAACTTTGTGCTATGAAGACAAAATTGTTGGGTATGGACCTCGCCGAATTGCAGGCAGTGGTGGCCGAGCACGGCATGCCACGCTTTGCTGCGCGGCAGATTATGGAATGGGTGTATGTGCGCCGCGTACGTCAGATAGCTGATATGACCAACCTCTCGCTCAAGCATCGCGAACTATTGGCCCAGCATTACGAGGTGGGGTTCGAGGACCCCGTAGAAGCCATGCACTCGAAGGATGGCACCATCAAGTACCTGTTCAAGATTCGTGAAGGACAATTTGTGGAAGCCGTCTACATCCCCGATGACGACCGTGCCACGCTGTGCGTGTCGTCGCAGGTGGGTTGCAAGATGCATTGCGCTTTCTGCATGACCGGCCGCCAAGGCTTCAGTGCACACCTCACCGCGGGCGAGATACTCAACCAGTTCTATTCCATCCCCGAGAGCGCTTCGCTTACCAATGTGGTGATGATGGGTATGGGCGAACCGCTCGACAACACCGATGAGGTGCTCAAGGCGTTGCGTCTGCTCACCGATGCCGGAACCTTGGCATGGAGCCCCCGCCGCATCACCCTCTCCACCGTTGGTGTCAAGGGAAACCTCAAGCGCTTCCTCGATGAGAGCGATTGTCATCTGGCTATTAGTCTGCACGCCCCCACGCCCCAGTTGCGCTCCGAGCTCATGCCTGCTGAGCGCATCTATTCGGTGACGGAGATGGTAGAGTTGCTCAAGGGCTACGATTTCAGTGGTCAGCGCCGCCTCTCGTTCGAGTATATCCTCTTCGATGGCGTCAACGACACCATGGCCGATGCCCGCAAACTCGTGCGCCTGCTCGACGGACTCCAATGTCGCATCAACCTCATCCGCTTCCATGCCATCCCCGACTCGGAACTTGATGGCGTACCCATGGAGCGCATGGTGGCCTTCCGTGACTACCTTACCCGCCACGGCTTGTTTACCACCATCCGTGCATCGCGAGGCGAAGATATCTATGCTGCGTGCGGAATGTTGTCCACGAAGAAACTGAAAAGCTAAATAATGGTTAATGGTTATAGGTTAAAGATTATAGGTTATAGGTTAAAGGTTAAAGGTTAAAGGTTATAGGTTATAGGTTGAAGGTTATAGGTTAACCATTCGGCAAACGAAATTGAAAATTAGCCAGCCGGAAGGCACGCTGTTGACCGTAGACCATAGACCGTTGACCGTTGAACGTTGACAAAAAAGAGCCACTAAACAACAATACAATACAACGATGAAAAGAATATTTACATATACCGTTGCTTGCCTTATGACCCTGTGCATAGCAGGCTGTAGTAACAAGGAGAGTGCTCCGCAGAGCAAGAGTGACACCACCACCACTGCACCGAAGAGCAGTAAGAAGAGCAAGCCCGCTACCCCGAAGAAGAACAAGAAGAGCCTGCTCCTGCCCAATGCCAGCGGTTTGCCCTACGAGATGCTCGTGGTGATGCCCGACGACCAGTGGGAGCGCCCCTTGGGCCGTGCCGTGTATGGGGTACTCGATACCGACGTGCCCGGTCTGCCCCAATCGGAGCGTTCGTTCCGCATCTCGCGCGTTGATCCCAGCGCCTTCAATAGCAACATGTTCCGCATCATGCGCAACGTCATCAAGGTCGATATTCAGAATATTTACACCCAACCCAAGTTTAAGTTTGCCCGCAACGTGCATTCCTATCCTCAGATGGTGATGACCCTTCAGGCCCCCGACGAGGCCAGCTTGGCCGAATATGTGGAGAAGAATGCGCAGTCTATCATCGACTTCTTCACCAAAGCCGAGATGAACCGCGAGATCGAGAATCTGCGCGAGAAGCACAACCCCGAGGTGTCGCGCCTGGCGGGTGAGATACTCGACGTCGACGTATGGGTACCCTGGGAGGTCAACAAGTTCAAGAAGGGCAAGGATTTTCTTTGGGCCTCTACCAATACCGGCAAGAAAGACATGAGCATTGTGCTCTATTCATACCCCTATACCGATACCAACACCTTCACGCTCGAGTACTTCCTCAATAAGCGCGACTCGGTGATGAAGGTCAACATCCCCGGAGGTCCCGAGGGCAGCTACATGAGCACCCAGCGCGACTTCGTATATGTGGAGGATGCCACCGTGCATGGCCAGTATGCCCAGGTGGCGCGCGGATTGTGGCGTGTCAAGGGCGACCGCATGGGAGGCCCCTTCGTGTCGCACTCACGTGTCGACGAGGTCAATGGTCGTGTTGTAGTGGCCGAGGCCTTCATCTATGCCCCAGAGTCACTCAAGCGCGACCTCATGCGTCGCATGGAGGCAGCACTCTACACCCTGCAACTCCCCTCCGAGAAGGAGGTCAACAGTCTCTCATACAGCCTCGAGGAGATTGTGGTTGAACCCGAAATGAAATAACCCCTTATAATATCAATACACGAATGGAAAATAAAAGACTTAGAATAGGCATCACCCAAGGAGATATCAATGGCGTAGGTTACGAAGTGATACTGAAGACCTTCGACAATCCCGCTATGCTTGAGTTGTGCACCCCCATTATCTATGGTTCGCCCAAGGTTATCACCTACCACCGCAAGGCGTTGGGCATGGATACCACATTCTCCATCATCAACTCGGCCTCGGAGGCCTCGAATGGCCGCATCAATGTAGTCAACTGCAACGACGATGAGGTCAAAGTAGAACTTGGCAAGCCTTCGCGCGAGGCAGGCAAGGCCGCTTTCGAAGCGTTGGAGATGGCCATGATGGAATACAAGGAGGGCCTCTACGATGTACTCGTTACTGCCCCTATCCATAAGGAAATGATACAGTCCGAAGCTTTCGCCTTCCCCGGCCACACCGAGTACATCGAACAGTCGGTAGGCGAGGGAGCCAAGGCGCTTATGATACTTGCCAGCGAGCAGTTGCGCGTGGCTCTTGTCACCACCCACCTGCCCATCGCCAAGGTTGCGTCTACCCTCACTCCCGAGTTCATCGGTGAGAAGATCCAGCTCTTCGATGCCTCGCTCAAGACCGACTACGGCATCAACTCGCCCCGCATTGCCGTGCTTGCCCTCAATCCCCATGCTGGCGATGGTGGTGTCATCGGCAACGAGGAGGACACCATCATCACCCCTGCCATCAAGTCTATGCGTGAGCAGGGCATCCTCTGCTACGGCCCCTTCCCCGCTGATGGCTTCTTCGGCAATGGCACCTACAACCGTTTCGATGGAGTGCTTGCCATGTATCATGATCAGGGTCTCATCCCCTTCAAGACCCTCTCTATGGGCGAGGGCGTCAACTTCACTGCAGGTCTGCCCCTCGTGCGCACATCGCCCGACCACGGCACTGCACTCGACATTGCCGGTAAGGGTGAAGCGTCCGAGAGCTCGTTCCGCCAAGCCGTGTACATGGCCATTGATATCCACCGCAACCGCCAACGCGATGCCGAGGCTCGTCGCAATCCCTTGCGCAAACTCTATTTCGAAAAGCGCGACGATAGCGACCGCCTGAAACTCGACTAACGAAACCTTATATAAGTGAAGCAGGGAATGCGATTGCATTCCCTGCTTTGTTTGTGCGCGGCAGCAGAGAGGGTAGGGACCTGATTCAAGCGGAAACTCCAACGCTAACGATAACGCCGACTTCCAATATCGGCCATCACGGAATCACCTGACACCTGAGGTCAGCGGGCACATACGAGATATGTATCCATCTTCCATCACTCTCCCAGATGAGTTGCGTGAAGCGTATCTGCCCTTGTTGCTGCATCTGCTGAATGAGTTTGAACAGACGGCGATTAGCCCCCTCCCGTCCTCCCCCAAGGGGGAGGTATTCAGACATCGTGGAGCTTTTCTTCCCCCCTTGGGGGGATAAGAGGGGGGCCGTAATGTCCGCAGCACAACCTAGGATGTGGTGACTGTTCTTCACGCCACCCACCAGCGCATTCAGTTCCTTGCATCTATATCCGCTGCTCACTATGATGGGCTTTCCCCACGCCTCGCGTATGGGATCGAGCAGTTGGTCTGCCAAAACGTGCAGCAGGTGGTAGGCGCACTTCGAAGGGCGATTGTCTATGCCCTCGCGCAGCGCCGTGGCGCTGCTTGTCAATTCATTTATAGAGAAATACTTCATGGATTTTCTACTGATAATATTTGGAGATAATATAGGAGTTGTCCAAGTCTCTAGGATTGTCCCCCTAGTTAGGGGGCGTAGCAAGGTCTATAGAGGGTTGGCTAAATGCCAAGCCGTACCGAGCGAGGGGAGTGCAGTGCTCTGCACGACGGAGGACCCGGTAGGGAGCGCAGCGGAGGGGGTATCTCTTACAGAAGTCGTACCACCTCCCCCTCTTCGAGGGGAATGGCCTTCGGCACTCCTTTATGCCGATAAACCGGCAGTCGTCGCTACCGACGCTATCATACCGCGTCGGCCTCCTAATCTAGGAGGAGAATTTAATAGACTTGGACAACAGCTATATTATTACTTAATTTTTTTTATTAAACCACAGATTTCACAGATTAGGCATATCGTTTCACTTATGCCTACCACCCGGCGGGCACATACGAGTGTTAACGATGTATGAAATCTGTGAAATCAGTTAAATCTGTTGACAGACAAAAACGAAATCTGTGGTTAAATTAAAATTCAAGCGATTAAGGTGAGTGCGCCGCTGATGAGCAGCAGCGCACGGAGTAGTGGTCTCATGGCTTACATCGTGCAAGAGGCAATGCCTAAGGCACCAGCCAGGGCCGTGAGTACAGTGATTACAATTTTAAGGATGGTTTTCCAGTCGGTTTTCATAGGATTTGAGTTTATCAATCTGTTTAATCTGAGTAATCTGTGGTTGTTTATAAGGAGTTCAGGAGTCAACTCCCGAACTCCTATAAGAGTTTCGTTCCACATCGAGTGGCACAGAAACTACTCCTTCACCTCGCTCACGAGACGGTTGAGCGAGAGTTTCGAAGCAATCTCCTTCTTCAGCGTTGCTTCGGGACGGAAGAGGATACGATGCCCCTTGATCATCGATGAGGGGATGAACTCCTTTGATTCCATGGTCTCGGCAGGGAAGCACTTGCTCTGCAGCGAGATCTGGAAACGGCCGAGATCCTCAAGCACCACCGCACGTCCGGCAAGCAGCGCCTTGGTGATGAAGGGCTTGATCACGGCGAGCACAGCCTGTGCGTCGGGCTTGGTCACGGTGGTGGCGAAGCTGATGTCTTCGGCAAGCTCTTCGAAGTCATAGTCGTTGGTCTTGATAGCACGGCATGAGTAGTAGTTCACGCCCTCGATACCCTTCGGGTTCTTACATTTCTTTACAGCATAGTTTACACTCATAATGTTTTTCTTTGTGGTCAACGGTCAACGGTCGACGGTCAACAGTCGCCTCCGGATGCAGACGTTCATCGTCACACGTTCATCGTTGATCGGGTTAATAAATATTGTCAATGACATTGGCCGTCCCAGATGTTTAGTCTGTTGTCTGTTGACCGTTGTCTGTTGACTTTGTACTATAAATAAAGGGCCGGCCCTTTATTTATAGTACAAAGTTACGACACGCATCACCCCCTGCAGTACCGCCGATGTGGGGCTGCAAAGGTAAAAAGCAAGAAGGGAATAATGAGGGAGAAAAATTTGCTGGTCTCGTCGTTTTTTTGTATCTTTATAGGGTAATAATCAATGTCTTAACCCTTAAATTAAGAATCCAATGAGTACATTATTCAATGATGCCGATGAGCGCACCGCTGTGCGCTCCTACACCAAGGGCGAACTGGCTATGCTGTATAGCCCGCGCGCCAAGTATGAAAGTGCTATCCGCATGCTCAACCGCTACCTGCACCGCTGCCGCGGCCTGATGGACGAACTCATGTCCCTGGGCTACCGTCCCGACGACCGCCGCTTCACGCGCCCCCAGGTGCAGGTGATCTTCGACTACTTGGGGGAGCCGTGAGTGTTCTTGGTGGCTAATAATAAGGGCCCTTAAGGACTATTAAGGGCTATTAATGTTTTGCCTCCTTAATCGCCTTTAATTAGCCTTACAGCCCTCAATAATCGTTGTCAGCTCAGTACCCTCTCCTGTCCTTTCTTACTCTCGTGAGCTTCTCGCGGAAACCTCCCTCTTCGGCGAAGCGTTCGGCTACGGCCTGCAGGTACTTGTATAGCAGGTAGTCGTTTTGGCGGATGAGTACAATGGCCAGGTTGGCGATGGTTTCATCGCCGCGTGTGGCGGCGAGGCCCATCCAGTAGTCGGAGTCGTTGTGTTCGCGTCCCAGGCGTTGGGCTGCAGCAAACTCCTTGCTTTCCTTCTCCCATTGGCGTAGCCCCCTCACGCGGAGATAGTCTTCGTAGTCGGCGAGAAGTTCGAGCGAACTGGCCTTGGCTACGTTAAACAGTTTCAGCTCCGTCTCGGCCGAGGTAGCCCCTGCCGCATAGCCCTCCACGATATTCTGCTTGCCCGAGCGTGCCGCCTGCACCATCTGGTCTATGGTGCGGTCACCCTTCTTGAGGTAGCGCTCCACGAAGAGGTAGGTTAGGTCGTAGATGGTCTGTGCCTTCTGGTAGCAGATGAGTTCCTCAATTGCTCTGTCGTTTCGGTTGGGGATGAGGTTGGCAGTGGAGGTGTATAATACGACGAGTGTGATAAAATAAATAACGATGAAGCGAATGGCTGAATAGGAAAATTTTCTGTGAAGTTGTTC
>JAZRDT010000101.1:0-2863 GCA_045660385.1 Bacteroidaceae bacterium
CGTCTACTATGGTCAGCCCAACGGGGCATTGCTCTCGGTCATCCAACGCGCCTTCTACTCGAACGGTGCAAGCATAGCGGGCAAGCCCGCGGCCTCCATTGCGGTGTGTCGCCGAGGGGGCGCTACCGCGGCGTTCGAGAGTATGAACATGCCCTTTCAGATGATGAACATGCCGGTGGTGACATCGCAATACTGGAACATCGTGTATGGCCGAACTCCCGGCGAGGCGGCCATGGACAGGGAGGGGATGCAGACGATGCAGACGCTGGCTCGCAACATGGCCTGGCTATTGAAGTCGACCAACGGAGAGAAGGCACCCGGCCGCCCAGCCGGCGAGCCTTGGGATGCGATGCATTTCATCCGATAGCAGTTAGCCATTAGCTAATTGTAACGAAGACGAAGACGAAGCCAAGAGCTAACAGCTAACAGCTAACAGCTATGAAAAAGGAGATACACGAGAGGGCAAAGAACATATCAGAGCAAGATAAAATCAACACTATGAAAAGAATCATCACCCTGCTCATCGTTGTCCTGCTGGGGCAATGGATGTATGCCAAAGACTTTGAGGTGAGAGGTCCGCAGGGCGGCCTCGCCATGACGCTTACCCTACCCGACGGCTTCGATGCCGAGAGGGATAGCTGTGCACTGGTAATCCTGATGCATGGCATATTCTCGAGCAAGGACTTCAAGCCGATGCCTACGATAGCCAAGCAACTGGCCAAGGTGGGCGTGGCATCGATACGCTTCGACTTCGGCGGACACTCGAGTAGCGAGGGGGAGATGGTGCAGATGACCATAGAGAAAGAGATTGCCGATGCATTGGCGCTGTGGGACTATGCCTGCTCGCTACCCTACGTGAGCAAGATCGGGCTATTGGGCCATTCTCAAGGGGGCGTGGTGGCCTCGATGACGGCGGGGCGCCTAGCGAGCCGCGAGCGTGTGGAGAAGCCGCTCTGCGGGTTGGCGCTACTGGCTCCGGCATCGGTGCTGAAGAATGCTTGTCGGCATGGTGGATTGTTTGACGCTAAGTTCAACCCTGCCGACCCTCCCGAATATGTGCGTTGCTTCAAGATGATGAAGTTGGGCCGCGAGTATCTGCTGAGCACGCAACAACTGGACATCTACGGCACGGCAGAGGCATACAAGGGACCGGTGCGCATCATCCATGGCAAGGAGGACAACCTGGTGCCGATGTGGTGTAGCGAGGACTACAAGAGAATCTACGGCGAGGCGGCCGAACTCCTGGTGGTGGAGGGGGAGAACCACCGCATCAGCAAGAAGACCAAGCGGGTGGCCGAGCTCGTAGCGGAATTCTTCAGTAGGCAATGAATAATCCTTGAGGTGTCGGCTTAAATAAAAGCAATAATATAGATGTTGTTCAAGTCTCAGGATTGTCCCCTTAGATTAGGGGGACGAGCGCAGCGGAGGGGGTATTATCCGAGATTGTAGTACCACCTCCCCCTCTTCGAGGGTACTCCTCCTAACCTAGGAGGAGAATTTAAGGTTTTGGACAACAGCTATATTATTACCTAAATAAAAGAAACACGAGTATGGAAATCATCAATCTGCTACACTACGCCACGCGCGAGGAGCTGCGCCGATGGCTCGAGGAGAACCACGCCCGAGAGCGATGCTGCTGGGTGGTGATGCACCGCGGCAAGTGCCCCGAGTGGCCGGCGATACCCTACATCGAGGTGGTGGAGGAGGCGCTATGCTTCGGGTGGATAGATAGTACGCTCAAGCGCTTGCCCGACGGGAGGCTGGCACAACGCCTCTCGCCTCGCCGACCCAGGAGTCACTGGACGGAGCTGAACAGGGAGAGGTGCAGAAGCCTCGAGGAGCGTGGACTGATGATGGAGGCGGGCCGAAGGGCGCTCGCGACGGGACAAGAGATGGCTGAAAAGAATAAACTGAAATGATATGATAAAGTCGTTACTGATAGTTGGCACGGGTAGCTTCATCGGGGGTGCCATGAGGTATCTGCTCTCCACGCTGATGAAGAGTGCATGCGGACAGGGATTCCCATGGGGTACCTTGATGGTCAACCTGCTGGGGTGCTTCCTCTTCGGAATGTTGTTTGCGGTGTTCGGCAAGAGCAGTGCTACGGACAACACGTTGTATCTGCTCCTGACCACGGGTGTCTGTGGCGGATTTACCACCTTCTCTACGTTTGCCAATGAGAGTGTGCAGATGTTGCAACAGGGCAACACCTGGGGATTCGTGGGCTATGTGGCCACGAGCGTCGTAGCCGGATTGGCACTCATCGCCCTGGGCTATGGGGTGGCAAGGGGATGGTGATCTTGAGGGGTGCTATAGCTCGTTGATCACTTGCTGGAGCTGCTCTAAGAAATGGGCCGCGTGCCCGCCATCCATCTGTACGTGGTGAAACTGGAGCGATAGGGGCAATGTGGTGCGGAGCCAATTGCGGCGATACCTACCCCACATGACCATGGGGTTGGAGAACTTGTCGGTATATTGGTTTACGATGCTATCGAGCTCCGTCGCTATCATGGCCGATGTCCCCACGATCATACAATCCTCAAGGAACGAACTCTTGCATTGCGTGGCGGCCTGCGTTGTCAGGCGGTTGTATGCATTGGCAAATTGCTCGATATCATCGGTGTATGCAATGTCGCACGAGTTGATTCCCCCTTTACAGTTGTTTACAATTACGTTGATGGCAAGGCTATCATATTGGAAGAGTTTGTCCTTTTCGGGCAAGATGTAGAACTCTTCGATGTGGCTTGCGGCCTTACCTATGCACCAACATAGCAGGGCGTTGAATTTGATTCCACGACGCTTGCTTGCCCTGAGTACGTTGGTTACATTGAATGTCTTTGTCAATGTGACCATGGGCATCGGA
>JAZRDT010000102.1:0-22938 GCA_045660385.1 Bacteroidaceae bacterium
TATACTTACCCTTCTCATGCTGCTTTTGAATGGCTTTCTCGCCACCACCCATACGGGCTTTCTCGCGCAGTTCTACGAGTTCTCTGATTTTATCTAATTGTGACATAAGATTTATTTTTCGCAAAGTTCTGTTAATACTCCCTGTGTTGACTTCGGGTGGAGGAAGGCAATGTTCAAGCCTTCAGCGCCCTTACGTGGTGCCTTGTCGATAAGGCGGATGCCTGCAGCATCGCACTCAGCCAAAGCTTCAGCTACGCCATCTTCAACGGCAAAGGCTACGTGATGTACGCCTGCGCCCTTGTTTTCGATAAACTTGGCGATGGTGCTCTCCTCAGAGGTGGGCTCGAGTAGCTCAATCTTGGTCTCGCCTACCATAAGGAATGCGGTGCGTACCTTCTGGTCTTCTACGGTTTCGATGTTGTAGCACTTCAAACCCAATACGTTCTCATAGTAGGGGAGTGCCTCCTCGATGCTCTTGACGGCAATGCCGAGGTGTTCAATCTTTGAGATTTTCATGTTGTGTATTATTAAAATTGGTTACTTTTTGATAAAAACTATTTGCTGCCAAAGTTACAACAATATTTTTGAATAACACATCTAATATGTTATTTTATTTGTGCTTGGAGTGGAGATTGTATGAAAAACAAAAGGGACATCCGTGAAGGATGTCCCTTGAATGATTTTAATTGTTCGGATTAGAACAACTTGTTGGGGTATTCGCCAGCGTCAACAAGTGACTGAATCTTGTCAACAGTAGCCTGACGGTCGGCAGCGTATGTTACGCCAAACCATTTTGCTGTGGTGTCGAGTACCTCGCAAGTGGCCTTGCCGCTGTTGATGAGAGTATCTACTACGAGGGGGATGAAGAACTCAGCCTTGGGTTTGTCGATATTCTCCTTCAAGAATTCAACAAACTGCTCCTCAGAGTAGTTGAAGTAGTCGGGTGTGAAGCCCCAGAAGTTCATTGATACGGGGGTCTCCTCGCCTACGGGTACCCACTCGCCGTTCTCGTCCTTGTATGAGATAACGCCCTCTACGCGCATGATCTCGGTGCGCTCAACAACGTCGGTAAGCATGTTTGCCTCGTTCTTGGCACATACGCCACGGGCTACAGTACCGTTCTCGCTGAGTGTGTTGCATACACGGAAACCGACCATGCTATACTTGCCTGCACTGCCCTCGGGAAGCTCGCTGAGCCACTTGCCCATTACGGCAAATGCATCGCGGCCGTAAAAGTCGTCGGCATTGATAACTGCGAAGGGCTCGTTGATAACGCTCTTACCCATGAGCACGGCGTGGTTGGTACCCCAAGGTTTAGCACGCTCTTCGGGGCAAGTGAAACCTTCGGGAAGGTCGGTGATAGCCTGGAATACGAGCTCGGTGGGGATGTGACCCTCGTACTTGCTCAATACCTTGTCGCGGAAGTCCTGCTCGAAATCCTTACGGATAACGAATACAATCTTACCAAATCCGCCACGGATAGCATCGAAGATAGAATAGTCCATGATGGTTTCGCCGTTAGGACCCAGTCCGTCGAGCTGTTTCAAACCACCGTAACGGCTGCCCATACCGGCTGCCAAAACAAATAATGTCGGTTTCATACGTTGTGAATTAGAGTTATTTTATAAGTTGGTTATAGTTGGTTTATGTAATATGCTACAAACTTACAACATTTTCTTGACTTATCGACTTTTTCGGTAAAAAAACTTTGTTTTTAGCCTTCAGACATGGGGCATTGGTGCTATTCCAATAGAAAACGCTCTCTGTTTTCGGTGCCTAACGTCCCTTTGCATCCAGCCATGTCGTAGTAGGGAATCATGCGCCCGATGACGGTAAGCCGACGGTGTAGATTGTGTATGTTGTCATAGAGGTTGACATCGTCACGGATGTAGCCTTTGGGGAGTTCGACTACGATGATTTTACTATTATCGCGTTCGCCGATGCTATCGGCCAATACGACGTTTTTCTTGGCTGTTGAGGTAAGTTCGGTTGATGTGGAGTCCAAATAAGATACAGAATTGTTGCCTCGGGCATATCCGATGATATATCCGCGTATCCAAACTTGGTTGTATTCGTCTTCGCTTTGTAAACGGATACCGTCGGCAATGCTCAGTGGGAATTCTCTCGAATTTTCAGGAACCGTATCCTGGACCTCCTCTTCGTCTTCCTCTTCGTCTTCGTTTTCGTCTTCGTTTTCGTTATCATCCTCGTAACCAAACGAATAGTCGGAGATCTTCTTCATGCCAACGACAGAAAAATATAGGGTCAGATTTCCTTGGATCCGAAGCTTCTGGTGGTAGTTGTCCGGGTTGTCGTACAGATTCAAATCATCACGTTCCACCGAGTTGTTTGGCAACTCTATCGGAAGACAATACAGGTAATCGTCGTTGCTGCCGGTGGGGAAGGTGTCGGCCAATAGAATGTTGGATGGAGTGGTGGCTTGAGGGGTGAAATTGCAACCGCTCTTTATTGATCTATTGACGCTTCCTACGATGTAACCCTCGATCCATACATTGCTGCCTCTTCCTAAAGCTTGCGCTTCGGCGATAGAGTAGGGTGAATGGTAAGTTCCCTCGTGGGTGATGTGTACAGTGTCTTGCACTTGCGGAGTGTCTTCTTCCCGGTTCTCTTCTTCCTCAATGATGAGGGGGCCAGTGCATGCGCACAGCCATGTTGTGGCAAGCAGGAACAGTAGGTGGATAGGTCGTTTCATACGATTGCGAAGTAACGACTAATTTGCGGAAAATGCAAATTTGCTGCAAGTTTTTGCGTTTTTATGGATGAAATATGTCCTCTTTATTGTTATTTTGACTTGGCAAACTAATGATGTGGCGCTGATGCTACGCGCGAACCTTTATTATATATATGTGGCAAACGGAAATAATATGTCGATAAAAATCGTTTGTTAAGAAAATAAATTATATATTTGCATCGGAAAATTGATTTTGTGTAACACTATAATCTAACAAAAAATGATTAACTACAAAGAATTGGGCCTTGTAAACACCAAGGAAATGTTTGCAAAGGCAATGGAAGGCGGCTACGCTATCCCCGCTTTCAACTTCAACAACATGGAGCAGCTCCAAGCTATCGTACAGGCTGCTGTTGAGACAAAGTCTCCGGTTATCCTCCAGGTATCTAAGGGTGCTCGTGCATACGCTAACCAGACTCTTCTCCGCTACATGGCTGAGGGTGCTGTAGAGTATGCTAAGGAGCTCGGTTGCGAGAAACCCGAAATCGTTCTTCACCTCGACCACGGTGATAGCTTCGAGACTTGTAAGTCTTGCATCGATATGGGCTTCTCTTCAGTGATGATCGACGGTTCACACCTCCCCTATGAGGAGAACGTAGCTCTCACAAAGAAGGTTGTTGAGTATGCTCACCAGTTCGGCGTAACTGTAGAGGGCGAGCTCGGTATCCTCGCTGGTGTTGAGGATGACGTAGTAGCTGAGCACCACACATACACACGTCCTGAGGAGGTTGTTGACTTCGTAACAAAGACTGGTTGCGACAGCTTGGCTATCTCTATCGGTACATCACACGGTGCTAACAAGTTCAAACCCGAGCAGTGCACACGCAACGAGAAGGGTGTACTTGTACCTCCCCCCTTGGCATTCGACGTTCTCGAGGGTTGCATGAAGGAGCTCCCCGGCTTCCCCATCGTGCTTCACGGTTCTTCTTCAGTTCCCCAGGAAGAGGTTGAGACCATCAACAAGTATGGTGGTGCTTTGAAGGATGCTATCGGTATCCCCGAAGAGGAGTTGCGTAAGGCTGCTTCTTTGGCAGTTTGCAAGATCAACATCGACTCTGATAGCCGTCTCGCTATGACTGCTGCTATCCGTGAGGTGTTTGCTAACAAGCCTGCTGAGTTTGACCCCCGTAAGTACCTCGGCCCCGCTCGCGACAACATGAAGAAGCAGTACATCCACAAGATTGTGAACGTACTTGGTTCTGACAATAAGCTCGCTTAATTATAGGAGTCAAATAATAAAGCCGCCTGCACTGATGGTGCGGGCGGCTTCTTTTTATGTAGTCTTGGCTTAGAACTTTTATGTTTTATGGTAATAGCGCTGGATATTCAGGTTTCCCAGCGCGCTGATTAAAACTCAATCAATATGCGTGCATTGATGCGGCGGCCGGTGAGATAGTTGGGGACGCCGTAGCGATGATTTTCTGTGTCGGTAATCCAATAGTAGGAGTTCACGTTATTGATGCCCAGAAGATTGAAGGCATCTACTCCTAACCATACGTTACGCAGGTGTTGCTGCCATCCGGTGTGAATGGTGTGCTCTTCGTTATTTACAAGTCTGTAGCTCATTCCGATATCAACACGGCGGTAGGCAGGGGCACGGAATATCTGCTTCTCACGGCCGGAATGGGGCGGACCGAAGGGGAGTCCGTTGGCATACACGGCGCGTAGATTCATTTGCCAGCGGTCTGATCCCGGAAAATAGTCGGTAAGGCATAAGGAGATGTTTACGCGTTGGTCGGTAGGACGCGGATACCATTTACCGTCAATCTTTTCCTCGGTGCGCATGATAGAGGCTGTTAGCCATGAATCGGTGCCGGGAATGAATTCTCCAAATAGTTTCATGTCGAGTCCGGCTGCATAGCCCGATGCACAGTTCTCTCCATAATAGGTGAGGCGCACGTTGTTTATATTATAAGGTATAAGGTTTGATAGAGCCTTGTAGTATACCTCGGAGGTGAGCTTGAAGGGGCGGTCCCACACACGGAACTGATAGTCCATGGCTCCAACCACCTGGATGGAGCGTTGTGACTTGATTTCCTTGTTCAGTCTGACATAGGATGAACCGCCTGCTTGTATGGTGTCGCGGAATTCCTTGTAGAAGGGGCTTTGATAGTATATTCCTGTGGCTAATCGGAAGGTAAACTTATCGTTAGCTTCTGGTATGAAGCCTACAGAGAGGCGGGGTGAGAGGAGCGGTTCGTTGTTCCATGTCCAATAGGAGAGGCGAGCGCCTCCGTTGATGACGAAGAGGCCTATGTCGGAATGCTTGCGCCATGTGTCCTGAACGAATGCAGAGAGACGATGGTTGCGTACTGTGTTTTGTGAACGCAGGTTGTAGATGAGTTCCAATTCCTTGCCTGTGTGTGGCAAAGAGTAACCTGCAGAGTCGCGCATTTCCCATTCATTGATGTCGTCGCTGATATTTTCAAGTTTGTATTCGGTGCCCCATAGGATGTCGTGCTGTCCTTTTTTATGCTGTCCGCCGATACTCATTGAAAGAACCGATGCGGTGAGGTAGTTGCGGGCATGCTCCATGTAGGTGCCTACGCCCATGTTCTTCTCTTCGTCGACATCGTTTAGCCAGTATTGACTTATGATGTCGAAGGTCTCCTCCTCATCGGTGCGATAGGCTGAGGTGTTAAACGTTATCTTATTGCTTTCGTTGATGTCATAGGTTAGTGTCATCGCACCAAAAGCGGTAAGGAATTGGTCGACCTCCTGTCCGCCAAAATAGACCTTGAATTCTTTCACATCCTCCAATGTTCCGAACGAGGTGTTGCGGTCTGTGGGCCTGAAGCGGTAGTCGTTTCTTGAGATGTTTCCGATGAATCCGACTTCCAGCTGTTGGGTTAGGTGGTAGGTGAGGAAGGTTTGATAATCGATGAATGAAGGGTCATACTCACCGTTGGTGTCGAGAGTACCCAATAGGTAACGGCTGGTCTTGTAGCGCAGACTATGCGTCATGCTCCATTTGTCTTCTTTGCCGGTTCCGATATAAGCATTGGCTCCCAATAGACCTGCCGAGACGGACCCTTCCAGATGGGTGGGACGACGGTAAGTGATGTCGAGTACGCTGCTCATCTTGTCGCCATACTTGGCTTCGAATCCACCTGATGAGAAACCGATGCTTTCGACCATATCGGGGTTGATGAATGATAATCCCTCCTGCTGTCCGGCACGGATGAGTAATGGACGGTAGATTTCTATGCCATTGACATATACGGAATTCTCATCAAAATTGCCTCCTCGCACATTGTAGGTCGATGAAAGTTCGTTCGTGCTGCTTACACCTGCCTGCGTGGCTATGAACGATTCAACTGAACCGCCGGAGGCGTCGGGCATCAGTCGTGCCTGTTTCTGTGTGAGGTGTTGGGTTGAGCCTGTTTGGCGCCTTGTCTCGCGTATGGTGACTCCCTGCAGGGTGGTGTTCGTGTGAGGGAGCATGATGTTCATCGTGATTACTCCTGCAGGCTTGTACAGTATGCGTTTGCGTGTCTGGTATCCTATCATTGAGTAGGTGATTTCTACGGTATCGGCTGTTGAGATCCGAAGGCTGTATTCTCCTTTCAGGTCTGTAGTCGTTCCTTTCATTTGTCGTGCCACCCAGATGTTTGCAATTTCTATTGGGTTACCCGTTTCGTCGGTCATGGTGCCGCGGATGAGTACGGTGCCACTCTCCACACTCTCCTGTGAATATAATAGTGTGGGAAAAGCTGTCAACAACAATATGATAAATAGGAATACCTTTTTCATTATTTTATATAAACGAGAAATCTCGGCGAAACGTATATTATTGCAGAGATTTTTCTTTGTAGGACGATCGTGTATTGTTCGAACAGAGGCTGTCGGGTGTCTCGGACATACGTATAAACAATAAAGTGCAGCTACCTTGAGGTAGTGCACCCTATTGTTCTTATGTTCTTTTGTTGATTAGATTACACCTTGTGCCATCATTGCGTTTGCTACCTTGATGAAGCCTGCCACGTTGGCGCCCTTTACATAGTCGATGTAGCCATCGGGGCGTGTGCCGTACTTCACGCAAGATGCGTGGATGTTCTGCATGATGCTCTTGAGTTTCTTGTCTACCTTGTCTGCACTCCAACCCAACTTGTAGCTGTTCTGTGTCATCTCAAGTCCTGAAACAGATACACCACCTGCATTGGATGCCTTACCGGGTGCGTAGAGTAATTTTGCCTCCTGGAAGGTTTCTACAGCCTCGGGAGTAGAGGGCATGTTGGCGCCTTCAGAAACTGCGATGCAGCCGTTAGCGACGAGGGCACGGGCGTGCTCGCCATTGAGCTCGTTCTGTGTAGCGCAGGGGAGAGCGATATCGCCCTTCTCATACCAAGGAGCTGCGCCAGCTACATACTTGCATCCATACTTTTCGGCATATTCCTTGATACGACCACGACGGACGTTCTTGAGCTCCATGATGAAGGCAAGCTTCTCAGCGTCGATACCTGCTGGATCGTAGATGTAACCGTTTGAGTCACTCATGGTTACCACCTTTGCTCCGAGCTGGATACACTTCTGTGTGGTATACTGTGCAACATTACCCGAACCGCTCACGAGACACACCTTGTCCTTGATGTCGATACCGCGTGTCTTGAGCATCTCCTGAAGGAAGTAGATGTTACCATAACCAGTAGCCTCAGGACGGATGAGCGAACCTCCGAAATCGAGACCCTTACCTGTGAGTACGCCCTCGAAGTTGCGGGTGAGCTTCTTGTACATACCGAAGAGGTAGCCAACTTCACGACCACCTACACCGATATCACCGGCAGGTACGTCCATTTCAGCTCCAATGTTGTGCCACAGCTCAGTCATGAAGGCTTGACAGAAGTGCATAACCTCGTTGTCGCTCTTACCTTTGGGGTCAAAGTCTGAACCACCCTTAGCACCACCCATGGGAAGTGTGGTCAATGCATTCTTGAAGGTCTGTTCGAATGCAAGGAACTTCAAGGTGCTGAGGTTTACTGAAGGATGGAAGCGGAGACCGCCTTTGTAGGGGCCAATCGCGTTAGAGTGCTGTACGCGGTAGCCCATATTGGTTTGCACCTTGCCTTTGTCGTCGACCCATGTCACGCGGAAAGTTACAATGCGGTCGGGCACACAAAGACGTTCAACGAGGTTGGCTGCCTCAAATTCCGGGTGCTTGTTGTACTCATCTTCGATAGTTGATAACACCTCTGCAACGGCTTGAAAATAAAGCTCTTCACCGGGGAAGTGCTCTCTAAGTACGGCTAATGTTTCTTGTACTTTCATATACTAATACCTTTAATTAATATGCTAATACCTGAAAATGTATTCTTTTTACGTCGCAAAGATAATCATATTTTGCGAGAATACGAATAAAAAGGAAATAAATTAGTGTAAAATGCGTTATTTTGTCAAATTACTTAAGTATTATGTGTGCTTTTGTAAAATGAAGGCATCTTTTTGTAGATTATTGTCATTTATGGTGGCTATTTTATAGATTATTGTTACTTTTGTGCCCGTAAATATGAAATCTATAAATGTAACAATGAAAAACTTGCTTGAAATCCCTCGCATAACATCCCTTCCCTCATCGGCTGCCGATGTGGTGGATGTACTGGATTCACTCCATGTGGACTTCCATCCAATTGATACGGTTAATTGGCCTGACGAGTATCCCTGTTGTCCGGATGTAGCATTTCGTATCGCTTGGTGTCCGGACGGATTTTTGCTTCATTATAAAGTGACGGAACAATATGTTCGCGCACGTTATAAGGAGGATAATAGTGACGTGTGGACAGATAGTTGTGTCGAGTGCTTTATCCGTAACGTGGATACCGATTCCTATTTCAACATAGAATGCAACTGTATCGGTACAATCCTTGTGGGGATGGGGGCTGTAGGCAACCGTTGTCGTCTGACGCAGGATGAGATGGCATTGGTGCAGCGTTGGTCTTCGTTGGGAGATGTCCCTTTCGAGGAACGTAGCGACATCGCTTCTTGGGAGGTGGCGTTGATCGTGCCTTCAGCCTTGTTTGCTCGCCAGCCGTTGCGTTTGGAGGCAGGCGCTACATTATGCGCTAATTTCTACAAGTGCGGTGATGAACTCTGTGTTCCGCACTACATATCATGGGCTCCCATTGCAGCCGAAAAGCCTAATTTCCACCGTCCCGACTGTTTTGGTAGGGTGGTGCTTTCCTAAAGCATATAGTAACTGAATACTAACCATAACGATATAATTAAAGACATGAAGAAGTTCTTATTTTCAATGTGCTCAATAGCGGCAATGGCTCTGATGCTGGCATCATGTGGCTCAAAGCGCACTTATGAGACTGTAGATGGAGATCCGATGCAGAGCAGGATCTACACACTGGACAACGGATTGAAGGTGTATCTGACAATCAATAAAGAAACTCCGCGTATACAGACCTACATCCCTGTGCGTGTAGGTGGTAAGAATGACCCCGCCGAAACGACTGGTTTGGCTCACTATTTCGAACACCTGATGTTTAAGGGAACTGAGAGTTTTGGTACACAGAACTATGCTGAGGAAAAGCCCTTGCTTGACCAGATAGAGGCTCTTTTCGAAGTGTATCGGACCAAGACGGATGAGGCTGAACGTGCGGCTATCTATCGTGTGATTGATAGTCTTTCGTATGAGGCTTCAAAGTTGTCGATCCCTAATGAGTATGACAAACTTATGGCTGCTATCGGTGCTGATGGTACCAATGCATATACAAGTTTTGATGTGACCTGCTATGTTGAGGATATTCCTTCAAACCAACTTGAGAATTGGGCGAAGATCCAGGCTGACCGTTTCAAGCATAATGTGATTCGTGGTTTCCATACAGAGTTGGAAACGGTGTATGAGGAGAAGAATATGAGTCTTACCCGTGACAGCCGAAAACTTAATGAGGAGATGTTTTCAGCACTCTTCAAGAACCATCCCTATGGTACGCAGACCGTATTGGGTACGCAAGAACATCTGAAGAACCCTTCCATTACCAATATCAAGAACTATTACAAGAAATGGTATGTGCCCAACAATATGGCTATCTGTATGTCGGGTGACTTTGAGTTTGATGAGGCTATGGATGTCATCGAGAAGTATTTTGGCGACATGCAGCCCAACAAGGAACTGCAGATGATGAGTTTCGAGTCTGAAGCTGAGATTATCGAACCCATCGCCAAAGAGGTATGGGGATTGGAGTCTGAGCGTGTCGCCTTGGCATGGCGTTTCCCGGGTGCTGCATCTGACGAGGCTTTGATGTTGAGCGTTATCAATGCTATCATGCGCAATGGTAAGGCAGGTCTCATCGACCTTAACCTTATGCAGCAGCAGAAACTGCTTTCGGCATACTCTTTCCTCTATGACCAAGCTGACTACACTGCCTATTTCATGCAAGGTGCACCTAAGGAGGGACAGTCGCTCGATGAGGTGAAGGATTTGTTGCTCGCTCAAGTAGAAGCACTGCGTAAGGGTGAGTGGGACGAGTCGTTGCTTGCCGCTGGCATTGCCAACTATAAGCTGCAGGTGCAGCAGATGCTCGAAGAGAACAGTTCGCGTGCCGATCTCTTTGTAAATGCTTTTGTGAACGGACAGGATTGGGCTGATGTCGTGAACCGCGTGGAGCGCATGGAACAAATTACCCGAGAAGATGTGCTGGCTTTTGCCAATGAACACCTCAAGGACAATAACTACGCTGTTGTATACAAGCGCCAAGGTCAGGATCCCAACGTGAAAAAGATTGCCAAGCCTGCTATCACGCCCATCTTTATGAATCGAGATACTACCAGTGCTTTCCTTCGTGAGGTGCAGGCATCGGTAGTGACACCTATTGAGCCAGTATTCGTAGACTTCGACAAGGAGATGAGCAAGGGAACGATTGGTCAGCTTCCGTTTCTATACAAGAAGAACGAGATGAACGATCTCTTCAGTCTGAAGTATATTTTCGACTTCGGTAGCAATGAGATGAAGAGTTTGAGTACTGCTCGTGATTACCTAGATTATTTGGGAACTTCGGATATGACTGCGGCTGAAATCAATCAGGCATTCTACAATCTGGCATGCAGCTATCGCATTGCTGTTTCCAATATGCAGGTGACTATCTCACTTGAAGGCTTGTCGGAAAACATGGACAAGGCGATTGAGTTGTTGGAGAAGGTGATAGCTGATGCGCAGCCTAACGAGGCAGCCTACAAGAATCTTGTAGCTGATATCTTGAAGTCACGTGTCAACAGCAAGGCCAACCAAAACAGCAATTTCAGCATGTTGCGCCAGTATGGTCTCTATGGTGACAATAATCCCAGCAAGAACATTCTTAGCGAGAAGGAACTCAAGGAGATGAGCCCATCATCGCTCATCGAGTGCATTGCTCAGTTGCCTACATACGAGCATCGTGTGCTCTATTACGGACCGATGAGTATGGAAGAGGTTTCTTCGACAGTGGCAGAATTGCACAAGGTGCCTGCAACATTGAAAACTGTAGAGAAGAACAAGACATTCCAATATCAGCGTGCCGATGAGAATATCGTGTACATCGCTCCCTACGATGCAAACCAGATCTATATGTCTGCCGTTTCAAATCAGGGCGAACAATACAACCTCGAAAAGACTCCCATTATCACATTGTATAATGAGTACTTCGGTGGTGGAATGAATAGCATCGTATTCCAAGAGATGCGTGAGGCTCGCGGACTCGCTTACAGCTCTTCGGCCCGTATGATAGAGCCTTGGCGTCTTGAGGATCCTGCCTACTTCTGGACCTATATTGCTACACAGAACGATAAGATGATTGATGCACTCAACGCATTCGATGAGATTATCAATAACATGCCCGTGAGTGAGCAAGCCTTCCATATTGCCAAGGAGGCACTTATCGGTCGATTGCGTACGGAACGCATTACACGGGATGGTGTACTCAACTACTATCTTGACCAAGAGGACTTGGGCCTTACGGAGGATACACGCCGTCAGCTCTTCGAGGCTGTGCAGGACATGACACTCGACGATGTGGTGGCTTATCAGCAGGCCAATGTCAAGGATCGCAAATACATCACCTGTATTTTGGGCCGTGAGGCCGACCTTGACATGAAGTCGTTGGAGAAGTGGGGCAAAATAATCAGACTCACCCAGGAAGATATATTCGGATATTGATAAATTATAACAAATATTATTCGATAATATGGCTCCGGCATTGTTGCTGGGGCCATAATTTTATCTATATTTAATGTTTTTATATTTTTTTTTGTAATTTTGCCACTCTCATTATAATAACGGAAAGTTTATGGAAAACTTCGACTTGATGGTGTTAAAGGCAAGGAATGAATTGTTTGCTTGCGTAGACAATCGCGGATTTAGCGAGGAAGAGGTGGATATGGTGCAGCGTGCATACGAATTGGCTGAAGAGGCGCACCGTCCGCAACGTCGTAAGAGTGGCGAACCCTATATCCTACATCCGATAGCAGTAGCTATGATTGTGACTAACGAGATAGGCCTTGGAGCCGGTCCTATCTGTGCAGCGTTGTTGCATGATGTGGTGGAGGACACTGATTACACCGTCAAGGATATACGTGAACGCTTTGGTGATGATGTGGCTACGCTCGTCAACGTGGTTACCAAACGCAAGAGCGAGAAATACGAGACCTCATTGCAGGTCGACAACTACAAGCAGATGTTGCAGTCTATTCATTATGATATACGTGCCTTGTTGCTCAAACTTGCCGACCGTCTTCATAACATGCGTACACTGAAATCGATGCTTCCGCATAAGCAACTCAAGATTGCCTCTGAAACCGATTATTTCTATGCTCCTTTGGCACATCGATTAGGTTTGTATAAGATCAAGACAGAACTGGAAAACTTGAGTTTCCGCTATCGTCAACCACACGAATATGAGGAGCTGCGCGGACAGATTTCCCGCTACGTGTCCTCACATGCTGAGGCGGCTGAGGCGTGGATGAATCCCATACGTGCAGCATTGGGGCGTAGAGGGATTGTAGCTTCTGTCACATGTGAACCGCGTTCGGCATATTCCATCTGGGCAAAGATGCAAGAGGATAGTATTTCATTCAGTGAGGTGGAGCACATTCGTATCGTACATATTGTATATGACAACTGGAAGCAGAAAGGTATGACCGAAAAGGAAATGGCGCTCTTTATATATGGTGTCGTCACTAACCTTTACACAGAGAAGCCTAGCAGTATGAACAGTTACCTCGATGTATGCAAGGACAACAACTACCGTAGTCTTCATTGCAAACTTATGGGTAACGAGGGTCGTTGGATGGAGGTGCATATCGCTTCGTCGGAGATGAGGCGTATCTCAAATATCGGATGTCTCGTAGAGCGGGAACATGGCGTTGATCGTTGGATAGAGAACTTCCGTGGTGTGCTCAAGGACCTTGCCGACCAAAGTCGCTCAGGAGGATTTATGGCGGATGTGCGATCTACCTTCTATGAGGACGATATCTATGTGTTCACTCCCAAAGGTAAGATGGTGGTGCTCCCCAAGGGTGCAACAGCTATAGATTTTGCCTTTGAAATACATAATAAGGTGGGCGAGCAGATGAAGTTTGCTGTCATCAATGATAAACTTTGTTCGGTGAAGACGGTGCTCAGCAAAGGAGATCGTGTGAGAATTGGTCTTGACGATACCCCGTCGATCGATCAGTCCTGGCTCGATCATGTGATTACCTATAAGGCTCGCACGGGTATTCGTCGTTTCCTCAACCGTCAACCGGACAAGATGATCGAGGGATTTGTGCTATGTCCGGATTGCCATCCCATCTCAGGTGATGAGGTAATCGGTTTCCGTCTGGCCAATAATAAGGTAGAGGTGCACCGTTGCGACTGCCGCAAGGCAATCGAACTGGCGGCCGAGAAGGGTGACAGCATTGAGCGCGAGGTTGATATGACCGAGTTCGAGAATTTGGCATTCTCCGTACGATTCCATGTGGAGTCGGTCAACAAGGACCAGTTGCTACTGACAATCGTATCGCTGGTGTCAGGGCAGATGAAACTGAGCCTCGGCAACCTGCATTCGACGATTGCCGACGATATCGTGTCTACGGATTTCGAGGTTTATGTGCATTCGTATAATGAGATACGCCAACTGAAGGATGCCCTCTCAGCCCTGCCTAATGTGTACGGGTTGCGTACTTACTGATTCGGTACGGGTAGTATCTTGTTCTCGTAGACATACCATAGATAACCCTCAACCAGGTTGTGCCCCATAAGGCGCAATTGTTCCATATAGTTTTGCACCTGTTCTTCGTGCTTCTGATTGGGGCGGGCAAACTTGAAGTCGACGACTATCATTCGCTCGCCGTCGCTCATGACGCGGTCGGGACGGATGGGATGCACAAGCCCCATGGCATCGGTGTGGATGATGGTGCACTCGTTGTATAGCTGGTACTTGCCGGAAAACCATTCGGCGGCTTGTGGGTGCTCAAGAGCCTTATATACGATACGTTCAATATTCTTACGTTCTTTGTCGGTGCTGATGATGCCATCAGTCACGAGGTGATCAATAGCTTTGGGCGCATCTGTGGCGACAGACATCTTGGAGAAGACCTCGTGCAGTAGCAATCCCTGTTCAATATAATGGTGTGTAGTGATGGCCGTATCGTCGTGGTTGACTGATGATAAGAATTTCTTTGAAAGGTTTGACTGACGGAAATTGATTCTTAAGGGCTCTGAGTGCATGGATGCTTCAATCGAGGTGGGTTGTGCTTCGAGTGGATTGAGCTTGCCCTCCTTCTTTTCTTTCTTGGTATCATTGCTTGGCTTGTTGCCCACAAGTTCTCCATACTCCTTCACCTCAAGATCACCCATGTTGATTGCTCGATGGATAAGTTGGCCGACTGTAGTGATGATGTCATCGCTTTTTGTGCTCTTCTTGGCGCTTTTGCTTTTCGATTTGGTCTCCTCTTCCTTTTTCTTTTCTTCAGACTTAAGGATGAACAGGTTACATTTGGGACGCGTACATGCTACGTAGAGTAGGTTGTAGTTGTCGACAGCCTGTTTCAGTAACTCTTCGTTATACTCAGTTGAGAATATGGACTGCTTCATGTTCTCCTTATATTCAATAGGAATAGTGGCGAGTCCGTTGGCTAATGGGTCGGTGGTGGTGACCCATAGCGTTTCGTTATGTTTGTTGAGCGGCCATTCACAATAGGGGAGTATAACGGTGTGGAACTCCAAGCCTTTAGACTTGTGTATGGTCATGGCCTCGATACCTTGTCCGGCACCTATGGGAACTGCAATCTTGTGCAGTTCGTCGTCCCAATAGGAGAGGAAGTCGTTGATGTCTCCAGTGGCATCGCTACAAAAACGGAGCAGATGGTCGAAGAAGGCCATTATATAGCCTGTTTCATGGGAAAGAGCCTTCAGGCCCAATAGATGATAGAGTCGTTCGCCCAACTCGTAGAGCGGTATCTGTCCTAATTGGTTGTGTCCGTGAACAAGTTCCTCGGGGAGACCATACCCATTGGAGGATAGTGCGATGATCTCGGTCGGAGTGATGCCGTCGGCCAAGATATGTTGGTGATAGTCCAAGGCGAGCAGCATGAGTGCGGGCTGGTGGTGCTTGTCGGCAATCCATCGCATGGCAGCAATGAGCATACCCACGGCAGTGGAAGCTTCAAGCAGGTAGGCCTCCGCGGAGAAGATTTTGATGTCGGCATGGTGCTTGGTCATGTAATCAACCATATGGCTGATTTTCTTGTTGTCGCGGGTAAGGATGGCAATCTGCTTGTCTTTAATCCCAGCAGCCCGTAGTTCATGAATGATGGCTGCAATTTCACGGCACATCGCATCTTTGCTGTCCTCATCGTCCAGACTTTGTACGTTGGTGATGCGGACGTAACCTCCTTGCTTGTCTTCTACCCACTCTTGCTTCACGTCGCTATAGGCTTGCAGTAGGGGACCTGCATTTTGGGGACCCAATTGTTCGGCCAAAAGCGTGTTGCATTGTTTGAACAGTTCATTGTTGAACCTTACTACGCCTTCTAGGCTTCGGCGATTGGTGTCCAAATGATGAGCTTCTGCGGGCGTGTAGCTTGCCAATGCTCGAGTTACCTCTTCGTTGAGGATGCGCCAATCACTTCCTCTCCATCGGTAGATGGCTTGTTTGACATCACCCACGAGCAGACTCTTGTTACCGCCCGATAGTCCTTCAAGTAGCAGCGGATAGAAATTGTCCCATTGCATACGTGAAGTATCTTGAAATTCATCAATCATGATATGCTGCAGGTAGTATCCCAGCTTTTCGAAGACAAAAGCCGAGTCTCCCGCTTGCATGCAGCTGAGCATCTGACAGGTGTCTGCTAAGAGGAACCGGTTTTCCTCCTTGTTGAGCTGCAGCACCTGGTCGTGAATGATGTTGATGAGTTGCAGCTGATTGAGGTGCGACATGATGATGTTGCATGAGTTGATGGTTTCAATGCTTTTCTGACAAATCTTATGCGTGTCGTTCAGGTGTTGTATCAGTATTTGATTGGCCAGTATGGTGATGTGTTGTTCGTGAGGCGAACCTTTTTTTACCCATCCGCTGGCACTGTTGGCGGCATCTTGTGCGCGAGCTCCCATCTCATTGGGAATATCCCCTTTCGCGAGCTTGATGTAATATGAACATGCACCGCTGCTTTTGAAGTGGAAATCGTCCACCGTGAGTCCCTCAGCATTCAGAATGTTGAAGAAATCTGTGGCACGGTCTACGGCTTTGCTTTTGGCATTGTTCAGCTCTTTCATCAGGCAGCCGCGCAAGTGACGGATGAATGCAGGGTCTTTCAGCTGCTCGCGTAGTGTGTCGGCATTTCGCTGGTATTCCTCGTTGTGGATGTTTGCAGCAAAATTTTTCAGTTCATCGGTGATGTTCCACTGCTTTCCGTCATCTATCTTGCTCTCAGTGCTTTCAAAAATCCATTGTAGGGTAGGGGTGTCGGGCTTCAGATCTCTCATAAGATTGTCCACGGCCTCGGAGATTACTTTCTTTGCATCAAGTTCGATCGTCATTCCAGTACCCAAATCGAGTTCGCGCGCCAATCCTCGTAGCACCGATTGGAAGAAACTGTCAATCGTTTCAATGCGGAAATGTCCGTAATCATGTACAAGCAGTTTGAGTGCGGCCAATGCCTTGGCTCTGATAGCGTCTTCAGGCAGCCCGGTAGCTTTCTGTACAGCTTCCAGATAGGGAATGGCATCCTCTGTCTGGTAGGCTATGCCATAAAGTTTGCTTATGATGCGTTGTTTCATCTCGGCCGTAGCCTTGTTGGTAAAGGTAACGGCAAGGATATGTCGGTATGCGTCGGGGTGCTCAATGAGCATGCAGATGTAGTTTACTGCCAGTGTAAAGGTTTTACCGCTTCCGGCTGATGCTTTATATATATGAAGGTGATGATTGTTCATGCGACAAACTTTTTGTTGATGTAAAAGTAGGGAATTTCTTTATTTCTACCAAGAATAATAGAAAAAATACGTTGTCGCTGTTTATATTGGTGAAAAAGCAGTATTTTTGTATCCAAATTGGTAAAAAGAAGATGAATAAGGATAATATAAAGAGTTTTAGAGATATGAATGGCTTTGGTGTTGCTTTGGTCACTCCGTTCAAGAACGATGGAAGTGTCGATTATGAAGCATTGGTTCGTTTGGTCGATTATCAGATAGCAAGCAATACGGATTTCCTGTGTGTGTTGGGTACCACAGCTGAAACTCCTACGCTTTCTGTTGATGAGCAGCGTAAGGTGCGCGAGGTGGTGATTGAACGCAATGCAGGCCGCCTGCCTATATTGCTCGGTGTAGGAGGCAATTGCACACAGACCATTGTGGAGCGTCTGTCGCACGATGCAATGGAGGGAGTCGATGCCATACTTTCAGTGGTACCCTATTACAACAAACCCACTCAGGCTGGTATGTTGGCGCATTTCGGAACCATAGCTCAGGCTACGGAACTTCCGATTGTACTCTATAACGTACCGGGACGTACAGGTGTAAATATGCTTCCGGAAACAACGCTTCGTCTGGCCAATGACTATACCAATATAGTGGCTGTTAAGGAGGCATCAGGTAATATGGAGCAGATCCGGACTATACTGAAAGAGCGTCCTGACGGTTTCAAGGTGTTCTCGGGTGATGATGGTATTACACTGCCCCTCCTCAAGGATGGTGCCGATGGAGTCATCTCTGTTATTGGTAATGCCTTTGCCGCTGAATTTGCCCAGTTGGTGCATTCGGCCACGCGCGGCGAGTATGCTGAAGCAGAGGCTATTGACCAACGCCTGCGCCAGATGTATGAACTTCTCTTTCTCGATGGCAATCCTGCAGGCATCAAGGCTGTATTGCAGCTGCGTGGTATGATGGATAATGTGCTGCGTTTGCCGCTTGTACCGGCATCTGAAGCTACTGTAGCCAAGATCCGTGATTTCCTTGCAGCTTATAAATGATATGGATTCGTAAAAAAAGGAAAAGGACGTTCAATTGAACGTCCTTTTCTTTTCTTTTGTGGAGCATGCGAGACTCGAACTCGCCACCTCTTGACTGCCAGTCAAACGCTCTAGCCAGATGAGCTAATGCCCCATATGATGCTTCGCTTCGCGATTTCGGGTGCAAAGATAGATATATTTTCGGAATAAATCGTATCTTTGCGGAAATTTTTTCAGAAAAAATGCTGCAACCCGTCAAAGAAAAGATAATTCTCGGTATCGACCCCGGCACCAACCTCATGGGATATGGTGTCATCAAAGTCGTTGGCACCAAGGCCAGTATGTTGGCTATGGGGGTAATTGATTTGCGCAAGTATGAGGACTCATACCTCAAGTTGGGCCGTATTTTCGAGCGGGTTCGTGGTATCATCGATTCCTATCTTCCTGACGAACTCGCTATTGAAGCCCCCTTCTTCGGCAAGAACGTGCAGACGATGCTCAAGCTGGGCCGCGCCCAAGGCGTAGCTATGGCAGCAGCCATGAGCCGTCAGGTCCCTATCACCGAATATGCCCCCACCAAAATCAAGATGGCCATCACAGGCAACGGCTCGGCGGGTAAGGAGCAGGTGGCTGATATGTTGCGTCGTATGCTCCATATCGATAAAGAGGAGATGCCCCATTTCCTTGACGCGACAGATGCGCTTGGTGCAGCTTATTGCCATTATTTGCAGATGGGGCGTCCTGAGGTGGCAAAAGGCTGTGGTAGCTGGAAGGAGTTTGTCGCAAAGAATCCCAGCAGGGTGAAGAAGGGGTAGTTGCTAAAAGAACTTAGCTTTTCGTTTTGAGGAGTTCCTCTAAGCGGAACATCTCGTCGCGGTATTGCGCAGCTTCTGCAAAGTTGAGCTGTTTGGCAGCCTCTTGCATTAGTTTGCGTGTACGTGCAATACTCTTTTCCAGCTGACTGCGCGACATATATTCCACGATGGGGTCGGCAGCGATGCTGGTTTGGGTGTTGAGAGTCGGGATTTGAGAGTTTGTTCCCGGTGTGGTCTGTAGGTCGTCAGCTATACCTGCATTGGGGTTGAGGCTATTCTTGATCTCTTTGCGTATCTGTTGCGGAGTGATGCCGTGTGCTTCGTTATATGCGAGCTGTTTTTCGCGTCGACGGTTCGTCTCGGTGATGGTACGTTGCATGCTCTCTGTGATACGGTCGGCATACATGATGACCAGACCATTTACATTACGCGCTGCACGTCCGGCGGTCTGAGTCAGCGAGCGATGGTTTCGCAGGAATCCCTCTTTATCGGCGTCGAGTATGGCTACCAGTGATACTTCGGGGAGGTCCAGTCCCTCGCGCAGAAGATTTACACCGATGAGGACGTCATACTCGCCACGGCGCAATGCATTCATGATTTCTACACGTTCCATGGTGTCGACATCGCTGTGTATGTAGTTACATCTTACCTGATGATTCAAGAGGTACTCGGTGAGCTCCTCGGCCATACGCTTGGTGAGTGTGACCACAAGTATGCGTTCGTCCCGTTCGGCACGTACGATGATTTCCTCCATGAGGTCGTCTATTTGATTTAGCGTAGGACGCACCTCTATGACAGGGTCGAGCAGACCGGTGGGTCGGATGACCTGCTCCACCACCACTCCTTCACTTTGAACCAATTCATAGTCGGCAGGCGTGGCGCTTACATAGATGACCTGGTTGGTCATCTGCTGGAACTCCTCAAATTTGAGCGGACGGTTGTCCATCGCTGCAGGCAAACGGAAACCATACTCCACGAGGTTGATTTTTCGTGCTCTGTCGCCACCATACATGGCATGTATCTGTGGTACGCTCACATGACTTTCGTCAATAACCATGAGGTAGTCTTTAGGGAAGAAGTCGAGCAAGCAATAAGGACGTGTGCCCGCTTCACGGCCATCGAAATAGCGTGAGTAGTTCTCGATACCCGAGCAATGTCCTAGTTCGCGCAGCATCTCCATGTCGTAGGTTACGCGTTCCTGTAGGCGCTTGGCTTCGAGCGGCTTGCCTATTTTGCGGAAGTATTCCACCTGTTTGGCGAGGTCATCCTCTATTTGGTATATCGCCTGCAGGGTGCTCTCCTTGCTGGTCATGAAGAGGTTGGCCGGGTATATCTTATATCCGTCGTAGGTGTTCATGCGCATACCGCTCACTGGATCAATCTCCTCGATGGCATCAATCTCGTCGTCCCAGAATTGTATGCGCAGCACGTCATCGGCGTAGGCGAGGTATATGTCCACCGTGTCCCCTTTAACGCGGAAATTACCACGGTTGAGTTCCAGGTCGTTACGTACATAGAGGCTGTCTACGAGTCGGCGGAGCAATACGTTGCGGTCAAGTTTCATGCCTACACGCACTTCTATCATGCTGTTATAGAACTCTGCCGGATTTCCCATGCCATAGATGCACGATACGGATGACACCACGATTACATCCTGGCGTCCCGAGAGCAGGGCCGAAGTGGCCGAGAGGCGTAGCTTGTCAATTTCATCATTGATGGCCAGATCCTTCTCTATATAGGTGTCAGTTGAGGGAATGTATGCTTCGGGTTGGTAGTAGTCATAGTATGATACGTAGTACTCCACGGCATTGTGTGGAAAGAAACTTTTCATCTCACTATACAACTGTGCGGCCAAAGTCTTGTTGTGACTCAGGATGAGGGTGGGGCGGTTTATGTTCTTGATGATATTGGCAATGGTGAATGTCTTGCCCGAACCTGTCACGCCCAAGAGGGTTTGTGCCGGCACACCGTTGAGCACCCCTTCTGTGAGTTGTGCTATAGCTTCGGGCTGGTCGCCCATTGGCTGGTAGTTGGATACGAGTTCAAATTTCATAGGGGCAAAGATACAATAAGTCGGGAGTAGAACAAAATAAAATCTGAATTTCTTCTATGGTGAGCCTCGTCATGCGGCTTGTCTGTTCAGGGTGGTAGCCATTTTTTTTGTAGTATATTTGGCCGGTTGGAAGATAATGTTTACATTTGCATTAAACTGCGATAGCATGTTGTGTTCGCAAATTCATGAAATAATAACAAAAGACTAAAACCATGGTACTGGACAATCTGAAAAACTTGCGCGACTACGAGTCGCTGAACCCTTTGTTTGCAAAGGCTTTTGATTACATCGAATCAACCGATTTGAAGGCATTGGAACCGGGTAAGATTATACTGATTGAAAACGAACTGATTGTCAATGTTAGTCAGATAGGACCCAAAACAAAAGAAGAGGCCAAATTGGAAACGCATGACGAATTCATTGATATCCAACTTCCTCTGACAGATGTGGAGGTTATGGGCTATACACAACGTGCCGACCTTCCCGATGCGGAATACGATGCAGCTGTCGATATGACACTTTACGATGGCGCCGCTACCGACTACATTACGGTAAAGCCAGGTATGTTTGCACTCTTTTTCCCTGAGGATGGTCATGCTCCCGGTATCACACCCGTAGGCTTGAAAAAGATTATTATCAAAGTGAAGAAGTAATGTTGAATGCTGAATTGTGAATGTTGAATGCTGTATAAAGCCAGAGAACAATATTGATAAGAGTCCTCATTCGTTGGTTATTCAGAATTCATAATTCATAATTCACAATTAATGAAATATCATGCTTAAACTTATCCAGAACGATCCTTGGCTTGAACCGTACGAAGCTGCGATCCAGGGCCGTTACGACTACTACGTACGTCGCAAGAACGAACTTACCGACAATGGCGCGAAGAAACTGAAAGACGTTGCCAAGGGGTATGAATACTATGGTCTGCACAAGACCAAGAAGGGATGGACCTTCCGCGAGTGGGCCCCCAATGCAACCAAGATCTACCTCATCGGTGACTTTACCGAGTGGCAGGAGAAGGAGGAGTACAAGCTCACACGCCTCAATGGTCACGGCGACTGGGAGGTGACGCTCCCTGCCGATGCTATCAAGCACGAGGACTACTATAAACTGAAGGTATACTGGGAAGGTGGCTCAGGCGAGCGCATTCCCGCCTATGTGCGCCGCGTGGTGCAGGACGAGACCACCTATCTCTTCAGTGCTCAGGTGTGGGAGCCCGCACCCTATGAGTTCAAGGTGAAGAAGTTCAAGCCCAACACCTCGCCCCTGCTCATCTATGAATGCCACGTGGGCATGTCGGGCGAAGCAGAAGGCGTGTCTACCTATAACGAGTTCCGCGAGAAGGTGTTGCCCCGTGTGATTGCCGGTGGTTACAACTGCATACAGATTATGGCCATCCAGGAGCATCCCTACTATGGTTCATTCGGTTACCACGTGTCAAACTTCTTCGCAGCATCGTCACGCCAGGGTACTCCCGAGGAGCTCAAGCAACTCATCGATGAGGCTCACGCCAACGGCATTGCAGTGATTATGGACATGGTGCAGTCACACGCCGTGAAGAACGAGCTCGAAGGCCTGGGCAACTTTGCTGGCGACCCCGACCAATACTTCTATCCTGGCGACCGCCGTGAACATCCGGCATGGGACTCACTCTGCTTCGACTACTCGAAGAATGATGTCGTAGCCTTCCTACTCTCCAACTGCCGCTTCTGGATGGAAGAGTATAAGTTCGACGGTTTCCGCTTCGATGGTGTCACCTCGATGCTCTACCGCAGCCACGGTCTTGGCGAAGCCTTCTGTGGCTATGGCGACTACTACAACCTTAATCAGGATGGCGATGCCGTATGCTACCTGACCCTGGCCAACGACCTCATCCACGAGGTGAACAAGAATGCCATCACCATTGCCGAGGAGGT
>JAZRDT010000103.1:0-31443 GCA_045660385.1 Bacteroidaceae bacterium
GAGCAGGCACATGACAAATGAAGAGAGAGATCTGTCAGCAGATCTCTCTCTTCATTTCCGAGCCTCTTGTCGGATTCGAACCAACGACCCCGAGATTACAAATCACGTGCTCTGGCCAACTGAGCTAAAGAGGCGGGTGGGTAAGCAATCTATATCGCGCCGCTACAACCTAATACCTTTGCTGCGATCAAGCCCTGGAGGGTTCAAAGGGAGCTGGCCGTATAGGACTTACCCATTTTGCGGGTGCAAAGGTACAATATTTTTTTTACTCTGCAAATTTTTTTATTGTTTATATAGAAAGTTCTGCCGGCGAAATCACTTCGGCGGCAGAATAAAAGAAATGGCATTATTAGAAAAACAGAACAAGAAAGAGTTTTAGAAGCTAAATTGGGTCATCACACTTATGCGTTGCGCCATACGATGTTCGCCACCCATGTTTTTACGCATTCCGAGGTTGTATTCTCCTCCTACCTGTATGCGTGGTGTGATGTTCCAGAATAGGTTAAGTGCACTATAGAGTCCATACTTGTATTCCGTATCGCTTGTTTCGTGCTCAGGAAGGTAACGCAATTGTCCCACAGTGACTCCAGTGAAGAGGTTGGGCGTGAAGTGGTATTGTGCAGCTCCATACCATCCGAAAAGTCGGGGTGCATACATCGTGCCTTCCTGCTCCGGATTGTTGACAAGGTCGTAGTTTCCCATCATGAGATCTCCCGTAAGACTGCTGATGCCTTGTCCGTAATTGCCCATGAAATAGAGTGTGAGTGGTTTCCACGGACGCATCACCGAACTGAGTTGAACTCCCCAGCCAATCTCGCTGCGGTTTTCCTGTACTACCAGGTCGCGGTAAGGTAGGGTGCGCAGTATGCCCGCTAATCGTACATGTTGGTTAGGAGCCCACTCGTATTGGCTAAAGGCGGCAAGGTTGGGTAGCCAGTCGTTGATGGCTTGTGTGGTGGTTCCGTTGGCTCCTACGAATGACTGTGGCATCTCTATGGAGGCGGCCATAATCCAATCCTTTTGTATGTGATGCATCCAGCGTACAAGGACAGCCGTTGTGCTCACATAGGCATTGGGGCCTTGTCCGTCGACGAGCAGAGGTTCTGCCAGCGGGTCGCTGAAGGTAGAGTGAGCATAACCTATTGTCCAGTCGTTGATTGTTGCATAAGCTTTCTTGAGCAAGAAATCCCGTTGGTTGTATCCGTCAAAGTTCGCTTCAATATAGAGCTGGTAGTCTCCAACACGTGCGTTGGTGCCAAGAACACGGAAATAGAGGGCTGTACCGGCAGGTGTTGAACCGAGCCAACGCTCGCGGCTGGGGTTCTTGGGAATGGCTATGTTGTAGGGGATAAAACCGTTGTTTGGCATGGAGCCGTCCCAGTCGTACCAACCGCGCATGCGTACAACGCCACCCAAACCCATTGCGAAGTTGGCATCGCGACTCATGAAAAGGAAATAGGGTGCCCGTGGGTCTTGTGCGTGACGGAACTGGTCGTAGTAGAATATATCGAGTAGGGCGCGTTCGTCGTCCGGTGTTGGCTTGTCGCCTTCGCCTAAGTATTCTATGCGGTGAGTGTTTTTGAGCGAGTCGATATACTGCTCTACTCGAGTCTGAGGGCGCTCCTGTGTTTGGGCCGACGCGATGGCCGCTGAGGCTATGCCTGCAAGAATAAGGATTTTAGACTTCATAAGACATCTGCTTTTTTATTTCGATATTAAAACATTCGAGTCAGTGGAATGTTCAGCGTTTGCTACAGTAAAAAGCAGATGGTTATGGTTTATGCTATTGTTTCTCCTTGCGCTTTTTGTAGAGTTGGTATGAGTTGAATATATTGTGCCATACACTGTAAAAACCGCCGGCAATGGCTGTGACAGGCGTGAGGAAGGTGTAGGCCATCCATATTGCAAATACGGTATTCTTTTGTCCTATTGCTTGTCCTGCTGTGATTTGGTCGCCCGACCGACGTCCAAGGTGGCGGCCCATATAGAATTGCGTCCAACAGCAGATGAGTGTGGTGAGTGCAATGCTGAGCAAGGTAATCACAGGTACGTGGCTGTGTACGATAGAACGTGTAGTAACGCCAATAGCCATGGTTAGGGCCACCGTCCATAGGTAGAAAGCTGTGTCGCCCGTGTTTTGCAATCGTTTGGCAAGCCGTGGCATCGTATAGCGGATGGTCCAGGCCAGCATCAGTGGAAATGTGAGTGTGGGAAATACCCGACGCAGTACGAGCAGGAAGGTGGTGATGAATGTCTGTCCCTCTTGCGGATTGATCAGTGGAACGATGATGGGGATGAATAGTGCCGCGGCGAGGTTGATGAGTAGAATGTAGCTGGTCAGATGGGCTGCGTTGCCGCCCAGCTTGGCGCATACGACGGCAGCAGCGCAGGCAGTGGGGCAGATGAAGCAGACCATAGCGCTCTCGATGAGCAAGCGGCTCGCGGTGTGCGGAAAGAGCATGAGCAAGCCCGCCATCAAGGCAAAGAGTCCGACTTGGATCAATAACAGCCATAGATGCCAACGGCAAGGTTTCAGTTCGGTAGGGCGAATCTTGCAGAAGGTGACAAACAGCATGCTGAAGATGAGTGCCGGTTGCAGGAAGTCTATGATGCGCTGCACGAGGGCGCCCGTACCTTCGGGGAGGGGTAGGGCAGCATAGATGAGGTACGATATGACGCCCATCATCATCGATATGGGTAGCGCCCAGTTCTTGTAGAATCGCAGGAGGAATTTCATTGCTATAATATAAAGGTAAAGGCTGCATTTAGCGTGCAGCCTTTACTATGGATGGGTTTTTTCTTTATACAAGGTGGGCAATCAGCTCTTCGCGATCGCCATACAGCATATCGATGACAGGGATCTCAACCATGGTGTAGGCACCAGGCTGTTGACGCATGGTGGCGCGGGCAACATTCACGAGTACCTGGCTGGTGAGTGCGGGGTTGTTGATGCGCATGTTGAATTCAAACAGCTGGTTTTGAGTTACTCCTGATACACCCTTGCGTGTGAGGTTGACGCCGTGTCCCATATCCTTGAGCTCGTCGACGCAGGGTACTTGCATTACGTGAGTCTCGTCGTTTACGAAGTAGGCATCGGCTTTGATGGCAGCTGCCACTTTGTTGAAGTCGTATCCCTCCTTGAGTTCAATATACACCATGCGGCGATGGATTCCTGTACCAACGGGGATGGTCATGGAAAGTGCATCTTTCACTCCCTCAATGGCCTTTACCGCGACGGTATGTCCCATGCTCATGCCGGGTCCGAAGTTGGTGTAGCTGACACCCTTGGGGGCGAGGCTCTGCATCAAAGTGCGTACGATGGAGTCGCTGCCCGGATCCCAACCTGCCGAGATGATGGCTACGGTGCCATGCTTCTTGGCTGCAGCGTCCAGTGAACGGCGCAGGTCGACAATCTTGCTGTGGATGTCAAAGCTGTCTACTGTATTGATGCCCAATGCCAGGCACTCCAATGCATATTGTTCGACGCTACGTGTTGGGGTGGCCAGGATCGCTACGTCTACATCGTTGAGCTCGCTGATGTGCTTCACTACGGTATAGTCGTTGAGTTCAGCGGGTTTGTTGGCATCACCGTTGCGGCGTACTACTCCAGCTACCTCCATGTCGGGCGCTGTTTCCAATGCTTGCAATGCATATTTTCCTATGTTGCCATAACCTACAATGGCTACTCTGATCTTTTTCATCGTTGTGGTTGATAAAATGTTCTAAAAGTGACGCAAAAGTACGCAAAAAATACGAATAATAACATTCGCTTGCAGCAAAATGTTGTCGCTGGCTATAAATTACCTTTTGTTTTGCTTTCTAATACCTATTTGCAGGTGGGGTATAAAAAAAGAAGGCCGTCATCCCGACGACCAATCTTCCAACTTTAAAAATCTAATACCATGAAAAACACAGTGCAAAGGTACGCTTTTTTTTAGTGTCTGCAAACATTTTGCGAGAAAAAAGTGTTTTTGGGACACTTTTTAACACTTTTTCTTTGTTTTTGCTAACTCGAGTGATGTTTTTTAGGGTTTTACGTAGAAGTAGAATAGGTGTGTTACCCTGCTCCGCTACATCCTGACGGACCATTGCTATAAAGTGTAACTGGATCATAGAGCGGATGGCATAAAAAAAAGAAGGTCGTCATCGCGACGACCAATCTTCCAACTTTAAAAATCTAATACCATGAAAAACACAGTGCAAAGGTACAGCTTATTTCTGAATCTGCAAGTGTTGGAGTAAAGAAAAGTGTACTTTTAACACTTTTTGTGTGGTATTCCATTGTTTTTAACAAAAAAGCACGGAGCCCCGTGCTTTTTGTCTTGTGAATATAGCATTTTAGGTATATTTGTAACGTCTTGATGCGGTGTGTGTTATTCGACGTATAGGACAAGTCCCTTAAGGTACTCACCTTCAGGATGATAGATGCTCACGGGGTGGTCGGCGGGCTGGGTGAGCTGGTGCAGGATGCGCACGCGGCGTCCCGACATGGCAGCTGCAGTGAACACGGCCGTACGGAAATTATCCTTTGTCACCACCTGCGAACATGAGAAGGTGAAGAGTATGCCTCCCGGACGTATCTTCTCAAATGCCTTGGCATTGAGCTTGCGGTATCCCATGAGCGCATTGCGCAAGGCATCCTTGTGCTTGGCAAAGGCAGGCGGATCGAGGATGATGAGGTCATACTGGTCGCCCATACGGTCGAGATACTTGAACGCATCCTCGGCATAGGCCTCATGGCGTGCATCGCCGGGGAAGTTGAGCTCTACATTGGCGCGTGTGATGTCGATGGCGCGTGATGAAGAGTCTACCGAGTGCACCAGTTCAGCTCCTCCACGCATGGCATAGAACGAGAATCCACCTGTGTAGCAGAACATGTTGAGAACCTTGCGTCCTTGGGCGTAGTGCTCGAGCAGGGCACGGTTTTCGCGTTGGTCAACGAAAAAACCTGTCTTTTGTCCGCCCAGCCAGTCGACGTGGAATTTCAGTCCGTTCTCCGTCGCAATGTCGCTTGCGGTGCTGAGTCCGCCCTTGAGGAATCCGTTGCCACCATCCTCTGAGGCCTTGTAGGCCAGCGTATTCTCCGATTTGTAATAGATGTTGTCGATAACGCCCTCCATTACCTCGCTCAGTGCATCGGCAATCTCGTGACGGCTCACGTGCATACCTACCGAGTGTGCCTGCATCACGGCAGTGCGGTCATACACGTCGATGACGAGTCCCGGCAGTCCGTCGCCCTCACCATGAATGAGGCGGAAGGCATTCGTCAATTTTCCATTCTCATTTGTCCATTGTGGAAATATACTCTTGCGCACACCGAATGCCGCGCTGAGGCGTTGCTTCCAGAAGCTGCGGTCGATGGTGATGTCGTCAAATGATAGCACGCGCACGGCGATACTGCCTATCTGTATGTGTCCGACGGCCAGGAACTTACCGTCGGCGCTGAGTACGCGCACTACGTCACCCTCTTCGGGGCGGCCGTCGATGTGGTGTATGGCACCCGAGAATACCCAAGGGTGGAAGCGTCCGAGCGACTCCTCTTTTCCTTTCTTAAGATGTACTGTCTTATACATATCTTGTTTTTAACGATTTATGTTGAATGTTGAATGTTGAATGTTGAATGATGAATGGTGAATGTTTGTGGTCCGGATAGCTCACTAAACACTAAACTCTAAACACTAAACTTTCACGACGCTCATCATTCCCTTCACCTCCTCCAAATACTTATAGATGCGTATGCAAGCCCAAGCATCGGTAGCGGCATAGCCCTTCTGGCGGTCGGTGAGTACATCGGCCTCCCAGTTGGTGAGGCGTTGCGATTTGGAAATCTTTTCACCGAAAAGCAGGGCATATATCTTCTGCAGACTTTGAGCTTCTATGCCCAGTGTCTTTACATATTGTTGTAGGTCGAGAAACCCTTGCGGCTCGAAACTATGCTTGCGGTTCAGGTTGTGTATGTCATCTTTGAGCGACAGACCTACTTTGAGTTGGCGTGCATCTTGCAGCAGGTCGATCAAAGCCTGGGGCATGCCTATGTAGTTGAGGCGGAAGAGGAAACAGGTGTCCTCTGTGGAGATTTGCAGTAACGACACGTCGTAGGTGCGTCCTTTGGCAAAGCTGGGGCGTGTTTCAGTGTCAATGCCCACGATGGGGAAACTCTTCAGGTAGCTTACGGCCTTCTCCGCTTCGGCGGTAGATTGTATGACGATGATGCGTCCCTGAAACAGGGCGGCAGGCATCTGCGCCACGTCGGCCTTGGCTATGTCGCTTTGTATCTCAATCATCGTATTCCTCCTCATCTTCGTTGTCGCTCTTGCTGAATTTCACCTCATGCAAGGCACGCATGGTGTTCACCAGCGTCTGTCCCCAATATCCGGCAAAGTGTTCGCGGCATTGCGCCAGTGCATCGTGCATGGTCTCGTTCAGTCCGCTTTGGAACTGGCACACAAAGTCCTTCACCACCTGATAGATGTCGGCCAGGTCCTCGGCGATGCTCTTTCGTATAGGAGTATCGCTATATTTCATCTCCTCCACGAATACGTCGAGATAGTCGTCGCGGTCGGCCATGAGTTCCTGCATGTTGATGCGTATCACCTCATAGTCCTCCTCGTTGACGAATGCCTCAAGCGCATCATCGCCCATCACCTCACATTCGGGCATCATGGATGCCTTTATATATAATAGAGGTAGGATCTTGAGTAAGGTATCTACAAATTCGGAGCGTTTTTGTCCTTCACATTGCTCTATGAAGGCACAATACTCGGCAGCTACGGTGACAAACTCTACCGTGTTGCGCTCAAATATCACTTGTGACGGTTGTTTCATAGCCTATTTTTGTAAACGGGTGTAAAGATACAAAAAAAGCGTGAATAATCAGCCATTCGTCACTTGCAATCTAAATAAACTTTAAAATCTTGTAGGAAATCGAAACAATTTCTACCTTTGCAGTTAAAATGCGTAGTTTGCATTTCATCCACACCACTCAAGAAACGAAAACAGAAGATACACGATATGGCGACACAGAAAAACTCCAGGAAAGAGAAAGTCGAGAAGAAAGAAATAAAGTGGCTGCAAACCTTGCGCAGCACGTTGAAGAACGACACCACGCAGTTTGTCATCGGCCTATTGTGTGTGATGGTGGCACTTTACATGGTGCTTGCCTTCTGTTCGTTTGTACTCAATGGCGGGGCCGACCAGAGTGCCTTGGAGCCTGCTACCGCCATCGAACAGCTCGAGAGTGCAGCTGATGATGCCCCCGATATGGTGAAGAACAGCACCGGCAAGCGAGGTGCCCATATAGCGCAGAAGCTCATCAACAACAGTTTCGGCGTGTCGTCGTTCTGTATCCCCGCGTTCCTGCTTGTGCTGGGCCTCAACCTCATGCGCATCCGCAGCTACAAGTTCGACCTCAAGCACTGGGGCATCTGCTGCGCCACCATTCTCGTGTGGGGGTCGCTCTTCCTGAGTGTCACCGTAGATCGTTGGTTTACCGGTTCGGGAATCTATTGGGGCGGCTATCATGGCCACAATGTCACCGAGTGGCTTATCGGTCAGTTTGGTATGCCCGGCATCGTCATCCTGTTGCTGGTGAGCGCCATCATTTTCAGTATCTACCTCACCCGCACCACGATTGAGGTTATCAGAAAGCTGTTTCACCCCAAGTCTATGCTCCCGGGAAAGGATGAGGTGGAACAAGCCCCAGAGGTCGTTCCCACCGAGGAGCCCGTTGCCGATACCGCTGACGTAGATTTCACCATCGAGGAGCAGCCTGCAGCCGAGCTCACCTGGGACCCCACCGATACCCCCGAGGAACCCCAGCCTGCAACCGATGAGATGGAGCTCGAGATCGTGGCACAGTCCGCCGAGGAGGAGCCATTGCCTACCGCCGTAAAGGAGGAGGCGGGCGAAGCAGAGTTCACCATCGAGATCAACGAAGAGGAGGAGGCCGAAAAGATTGTCGAGCCCTACAACCCCCGCCTTGATCTCTCGCGCTATAAGTTCCCGGTCATCGATCTGCTCGACAAGGCAGGTGACGACTCCCTTTCGGTCGACCGCGAGGAACAGAACACCAAGAAGGACAGCATCATACAGGCATTGCGCAACTTTGGCATCGAGATCTCATCCATCAAGGCCACCGTGGGACCCACCATCACCCTTTATGAGATAACCCCCGCACCCGGTGTGCGCATCTCGAAGATCAAGAACCTTGAGGACGATATCGCCCTTACGCTCGCAGCTTTCAGTACCCGTATCATCGCCCCTATGCCGGGCAAGGGTACCATTGGTATTGAAATCCCCAATGCCAATCCGCAAATCGTGTCGATGCACTCGGTTATCGCCAGCCGCAAGTTTCAGGAGTGCACCTATGAACTGCCCGTGGCTATCGGTAAGACCATCACGAACGAAATCTTCATGTTTGACCTTGCCAAGATGCCCCACCTCCTCGTGGCCGGTGCCACCGGTAAGGGTAAGTCGGTCGGTTTGAATGCCATCATCACCTCCCTGCTATACAAGACGCATCCCGCCGAGCTCAAGCTCGTGATGGTCGACCCCAAGAAGGTAGAGCTCAGCATCTACTCCACCATTGAGAAGCACTTCCTTGCCAAGCTCCCCGATGGCGAAGATGCCATCATCACCGACGTCACCAAGGTGGTGCAGACGCTCAAGTCGCTCTGCGTGGAAATGGATACCCGCTACGACCTGCTCAAGACTGCGGGTGTGCGCAACCTGCGCGAGTATAACAAGAAGTTCATCGATCGCCAGCTCAACCCCGAGAAGGGCCACAAGTACATGCCCTACATCGTAGTCATCATCGACGAGTTTGGCGACCTCATCATGGCGGCCGGTAAGGAGGTAGAGCTCCCCATAGCCCGCATCGCCCAGTTGGCCCGTGCCGTAGGTATACACATGATCATCGCTACCCAGCGCCCCACCACGAACATCATCACCGGTACCATCAAGGCCAACTTCCCCGCCCGCATAGCCTTCCGCGTATCGGCCATGATCGACTCACGCACCATTCTCGACCGTCCAGGGGCCAACCAGCTCATCGGTCGCGGCGACATGCTGTTCCTTCAGGGCAGCGACCCCGTGCGTGTGCAGTGCGCCTTTGTTGATACCCCCGAAGTGGAACGCATTGGCGACTACATCGGCAAGCAGCAGGGCTATCCCACCGCATTCTATCTGCCCGAGTATGTAGACGAGAATGCCGGCGAAGGAAGCAACCTTGACGATGTCGACCTCAAGCGTCTCGACCCCATGTTTGAAGACGCCGCCCGCCTTGTCGTTATCCACCAGTCGGGTTCCACCTCCCTCATCCAGCGCAAGTTCTCCATTGGCTATAACCGTGCAGGCCGTATCATGGATCAGTTGGAGAAGGCCGGCATCGTAGGTCCCGTCGATGGAAGCAAGCCCCGCCAGGTACTCTGCGCCGACGAGATGGACCTTGAGTTCAGACTCAAGGCACTAAACGAGAATTGATGACCCCTAACCCCAGATAAAGACATGTTACAACGATTCAGATTCATCCTGCTGCTTGCCACGTTGGCAACGCACAGCGTCATGGCCCAAGGTGCAGCCGAGGTATGGCTCAGCAAGGCCGTCGGGCAGTTTCAGAACAAAGGTGTAGAGGTCGTCTTCCGCATCAATGAAGAGGGCTTCCATATAGGCGGCAAACTCCTCATGGATGGTAACAGCTACCATTTCGATACCGATGAGATGAAGGTATGGTACGACGGCACCACCCAGTGGACCATGCAGTTTGCCGACGACTACGCAGAGCTCTACATCAGCAATCCCACGCTTGAAGACCAGCAGAGCATCAACCCCTACCTCGTGCTCAAGAACTACAAGAACCACTTCATTGCCGCCGATGGCACCGAGAAGACAATAAACGGTAAGCCCGTACATGAAGTCATCCTCACCGCCAAGGACAAGCGCCAGGAGCTCTCGGCCCTTCATGTATACATCAAGAGCGACGGCAGCATCGACAGCATGCACCTCATCTTCCCCGACGACCGCACCTATAAGGTCGACGTACGCAGCATGCGCAGCGGTCTCACCTTCCCCAAGCAGACCTTCACCTACTCAGAGCAGACCTTCCCTGCCGACGAGGTCATCGATATGCGATAAAGGACAAAAGGGAATCAACAAGGATAACCATGAAAGAGATTATAGATTTCCTGAAAGACCTGCAGTGCAACAACAACCGTGAATGGTTCGTGGCCAACAAGCCAAGGTATGTAGCTGCAGCCAATCGTTTCAATGCGATTGTCGACGAACTGATACAGGAGATTGCCCGCTATGACAGCACCGTGACGGGGCTCACCGCCAAAGACTGTACCTATAGAATCTATCGCGATGTGCGCTTCAGTGCCGATAAGAGTCCCTACAAGACACACATGGGCGCCTTCATCTGTCGGGGCGGAAAGAAATCGGGTTACTCGGGCTACTACTTCCACATCGGTACGGGTGGCGAGGGGTATCCCCATGCCCATATGCTGGCGGCAGGCGATTACTGCTTCGACCCGAAGGTGTTGCAGGTGTTGCGCGAAGATATCGTAGGAGGTGGAGGCGACTTTGATGCCATCGTGAAGGAAGCACACCCAACCTTTGAGTTGGACCGTGAGGGAGCCTTGAAACGCAACCCCAAAGGATTCGAGCAGGAGACACTATATACCGATTATCTGCGTCTGAAAGCCTTCTGCCTGGTACACACACCAAGCGATGAATTCATCTGTGCCGATAACCTTCCACAACGTGCGGCCATCCTTTTCAAATCGGCACAACCCTTCCTGAACTATATCAACAGAGCCATAGAGTACGTAAAGGACGAGATGTAACCCAATCCTCTACATTGCAGAGATAGGTTGATAGATAATTTCTTCCAAGCCTATCAAAAGAGTGCAGCGAAATATAAAGTAACCGCCTCAGAGTCTCCTCTGGGGCGGTGTTTATGTTTTACGTGATCAAAAATGAATACTCCTCGGGAGAACTATAGTTCTCTTCGTCGCAACCGACGCTATCATACCGCGTCGGCTCCATACATGCGTGTGCGCATTTCTTTGATCAGATCACTTGTGATATATTCATCGTATTCCATCATCTTGTCAATGATGCCATTCGGAGTCAGTTCAATGATACGGTTGGCTACGGTTTGGATGAATTCATGGTCATGACTGCTGAAGAGAATATTGCCCTTATAGAGTTTCAGATTGTTATTGAAGGCCTGGATGCTCTCAAGGTCGAGATGGTTGGTGGGGGTGTCGAGGATGAGGCAGTTGGCGTTCTTCAGCTGCATGCGGGCAATCATGCATCGCATCTTCTCGCCACCGGAGAGGACATTCGCTTTCTTCAATACCTCCTCGCCGCTGAAAAGCATGCGGCCGAGGAAACTTTTGAAGTATACCTCGTTGCCTTCGCCGAACTGACTGAGCCAATCCACGAGGTTGAGGTCGGTGTCGAAGAACTCGGTGTTGTCGAGGGGTAGGTAGGCGGTGGTGATGGTCACGCCCCAATCAAAAGTGCCGGCATGAGGCTGGCGATGGCCATTGATGATCTCGAAGAGGGCGGTCATGGCACGCGGGTCGCGACTGAGGAAGACAATCTTGTCGCCCTTCTCCACATTGAAATTCACATTGCTGAAGAGCACGGTGCCATCCTCCATCTCGGCACGCAGGTCATTGACCTCCAATATCTGATTGCCCGGTTCGCGCTCGGGAGTGAAGATGATACCGGGATACTTGCGTGAAGAGGGCTGGATGTCCTCGACGTTGAGCTTCTCGAGCATCTTCTTGCGGCTGGTGGTCTGCTTGCTCTTGGCCACATTGGCACTGAAGCGGCGGATAAACTCCTCGAGCTCCTTGCGCTTCTCCTCGGCCTTGGTCTTCTGGTTTTGTGCCTGACGAAGGGCGAGCTGTGAACTTTCGTACCAGAAGCTATAGTTACCGGCATAGATGCTCACCTTGCCGAAGTCGATGTCTACGGTGTGGGTGCACACGGAGTCGAGGAAGTGACGGTCGTGACTAACGACCAGCACGGTGTGCTCGAAATTGCTCAGATACTCCTCGAGCCAGGTTACAGTCTCCATGTCGAGGTCGTTGGTGGGCTCGTCGAGGAGGAGGTTGTCGGGGTTGCCGAAGAGGGCTTGGGCCAGCATGACGCGCACCTTCTCCTTACCGCTGAGTTCGCTCATCAGGAGGTAGTGCTTGTCCTCCTTGATGCCCAATCCGCTAAGCAGGGCGGCGGCATCGCTTTCGGCATTCCAGCCTTCGAGTTCGGCAAACTTCTCCTCCAGCTCGGCTACCTTCAGACCGTCCTCGTCGCTGAAGTCGGCTTTGGCATAGAGTGCATCGCGCTGGTTCATGATGTCCCACAGCACGGTGTGGCCCATCAGTACGGTGTTGAGTACGGTGTATTGATCCCACTTGAAGTGGTCCTGACTGAGCACGGAGAGTCGCTCGTCGGGGCCAAGGGTGACACTGCCCTTGGTGGGCTCCAAATCGCCACTGATAGCGCGCAGGAAGGTGGACTTGCCTGCTCCGTTGGCACCAATGACTCCGTAGATGTTTCCGTTAGTGAACTTCAGGTTGACATCCTTGTACAACACTCTTTTTCCAAACTGAATGGCTAAATCTGAAACTGTAATCATATTGTTATATCGTTTGTTCTGTTGTTTTCTGTTAGATTGAATTCCCCGGTGTCTGCTTTTGCTGTATCATGCTGTGGTCAATAGATCAGCAGGCCTGCCAAGGCTCCTATGCCCAGTACGGAGAAGGGGCCGAGTTTCTTGAGGTAGAGGGCGATGAAGGCGGCGATGCAGATGACAAAGCTCTTCCAGTCGATGAAGTTGTCCGGCGTGGCAAGGCTGAGGGCTGCCGTACCGATGAGTCCCAACACGGCGGGGCGCAGACCTGCCATCACGCCACGGAAGATGGGATGGTCTTTCCAACGGCTATATACCTTGGCCAGCAGGAGCACGATGATGAACGAGGGCAGCACCACGGCAAAGGTGGCGGTGAATGAGCCGAGCACACTCATCAGCTCTGACGCTCCCGACTGGGCCAGCACTTCGTAGCCGATGTAGGTGGCCGAGTTGATGCCTATGGGGCCAGGAGTCATCTGCGAGATGGCGACGATGTCGGTGAAGGTGGTGTCGTCAATCCACCCATGCACGGTGACCACCTGGTTCTGGATGAGCGAGAGCATGGCATAGCCTCCACCGATGGTGAACATGCCTATGAGGAAGAAGGTCAGGAATAGTTCGATGTACATCATAATGTTAATTCTGAATTATGAATTATGGATTATGAGTGCCTGTTGTCGGTCGGTTATTGTACCAACTGATGAAGGCGGCCACTACGATGACGCATATCAGGATGTAGATGGGCGACACGCTGAGTATGCACACAAGTATCATCGACGCTATCCAGACTACCCACGACCACCAGCGCATCTTGGTGGCCTTGAGCATGTCGATCATGGGTACGCCGATGAGCGCCACCACTACGGGGCGTATGCCCTTGAAGGCCTTGATGACGTAGGGGTTGTCCTTGTAGCTGGTGAAGAACATCGCCACCAGGAGGATGATGAGGAAGGGGGGCAGGCAACTGGCAATGGTGGCCACCACGCTGCCCTTGGTGCCGCGAAGGCGATGGCCGGTGAGGATAGAGATGTTGACGGCAAAGAGTCCGGGGGCGGTCTGCGCCAGGGTGATGATGTCGACAAAGTCTTCATCGTTCAACCACTTGCGTTGGACGAGTTCGCTCTTTATCGCTGCTATCATGGGGATGCCGCCACCAATGGTGAAGGCACCGATCTTTGCGAATACAAGAAATATCTTCCAAAGACTGATCATAGGTGTATTATTGCATAAGTTATGCAAAGATAGTGCAAATGCCAACGCGAAACAAGTATTGATGACCTCTATATTGCTGTTTCGCTGTCCGGCGCGTACTTTCTCCGCATATCTCTGCGCGTGGAGAGGGGTGGCTTGCGTGCTTTGGCTAAACTGCTTGCCCGTGAAATTTGGAAATCAGCCAAAAAAGTTTTACTTTTGTTCCCTCAAAGCTGAACTATAAATCAATATAAGTATACGAACAATGGAAACAACAAAATGCCTTATCATTGGCTCGGGCCCTGCGGGCTACACAGCTGCTATCTACACGGGTAGAGCAAACATCCCAACCATCCTGTACGAAGGTTTGCAACCGGGCGGACAGCTCACCATCACTACTGACATCGAAAACTTCCCCGGATATCCTAACGGCATCAGCGGTTCGGAGATGATGGACGACCTCCGTCTTCAGGCTGAACGCTTCGGTGCCAGCCTCCGTAGCGGTATCATCACCAAGGCTGACCTCTCGCAGCGTCCCTTCAAGGTGACCGTAGATGACGGTACCGAGATTGAAGCCGAGACTGTGATCATTGCTACCGGTGCTTCGGCCAAGTATCTTGGACTCGAGGATGAGAAGAAGTATGCTGGTATGGGTGTGAGTGCTTGCGCTACGTGCGACGGCTTCTTCTACCGCAAGAAGGTGGTAGCCGTAGTGGGTGGTGGCGACACGGCTTGTGAGGAGGCCAACTACTTGGCTGGTCTCGCCAGCAAGGTGTATCTCATCGTGCGTAAGAACTACCTCCGCGCAAGCCAGATCATGCAGGACCGTGTGATGCAGAATCCCAAGATCGAGGTGCTCTTCGAGCATAACGTGACTGGTCTCTTCGGTGAGAATGGCGTAGAGGGTGCCCATGTGGTGAAGCGCAAGGGTGAGGCTGACGAGCAGAACTACGATATCGCGATAGACGGACTCTTCCTCGCTATCGGTCACAACCCCAACTCGGAGATCTTCCGCGAGTATCTCGAGACCGATGCCACTGGCTATATCATGACGCAGGGTGCTTCGCCCGCTACCAACGTGCCTGGTGTGTTTGCAGCAGGTGACGTGGCCGACCCCCGCTACCGCCAAGCGATTGTGGCTGCAGGCAGTGGTTGTAAGGCTGCGCTCGAAGTGGAGAAATTCCTCGCCGAGAACGAGTAATCATCATCACCGCATAAGAAAGAGAATAGGGGCCGACATGTCGGCTCCTATTCTCTTTTTATGGATACTGTATCCTGTACGCTGACAGCTCCCGTCAGTCCTTCAAGTAGTAGTCCACACTGGTGACCACGCGCACATTCTTCATGTAGGGTGTGTTGCTGTCGCGGTCGGTGATGGAGAACTGACCCTGTGTGGCACGCTTGATCTTGCCTAGCTTGCTGTCGCTGTCGGCGGCAAACTTCTCGGCCGTTTCACGTGCATTCTTGGTGGCTGTCTCAATCATCGAGGGCTTGATGTCGTTGAGGTGGGTAAACGAGTAGACTGTCTGATACTCCCAATCGTTGGTCATCGCGATGCCCTTTTGCAGCAGCTCGCCCTGGCGGGAACGCAGGCGGATGATCTCGTCGACCTTGTCTGTGCATACCGTCACTACCGAGGTCACGATGTAGGTATAGCGGTTTTGGCTACCGCTCCATTCGGTACGTGTGTCGAGCACCTTTGGGGCAGCCACAGAGATGTCTGCTTCGGCAATGCCGGCCTCCTTGAGGAAGTTGATGATGGTGGCGTTCTTCTCCTCGATGGTTATATACAGTTGTTGCAGGTTGTCGCCTCCTTCCTTATAGGCAAAGGGACAGATGACCTTGTCGGCTTTCACCTCGCGTTCGCAAAGGCCCTTTACGGATACCACGCGGTCGTCGGCACGCACTGCCTTGATGGCATTGCCCAACAGGATGGCACTCACGATGAGTCCGACCATCAGGCAGCAGCCTAATCCCTCGTTATCGACCGTTAGACGGCGTTGTTTCTTTGTACTCTCCTCCATAGTCTTGCTGAATTTTATGGTATAACAAATATTTTTGGCAAATGTACTCACTTTATTCGTAATTCAGCTTTTCTTTCCCGGTTTTTCATCCTTGTTTGCATTTTTTTAGCATTCCTTGGTTTCGTCTGTGAGGGCTTGAGCGCGCCAAATGAATGGTGATAAGGCGTTGGCTATCACAAATAATGTTAAAAATGTAGAGTTTTCGAACAAAAGTGTTAATTTTGCGCGATTTAACGTGGGTGCATGTAGTTTTTTACCGGTGGCCTGCGTCTAATGAGGTAACATTGACGAAACATTATATAAACAGTACAAGTATGAAACTCAGAAAGAAACTCATGGCCCTCGTGCTCATGCTCGTAGGTGCCACAGCGTCGTTTGCCCAGCAGATGCCGCCCATTCCTGTGGACCAGCAGGTTCGCATCGGAAAGCTTGAGAACGGATTGACCTACTACATCCGTCAGAACAACTATCCCGAAGGACAGGCCAACTTCTACATAGCACAGAAGGTGGGTTCGTCGCTCGAGGAGGACAACCAGCGCGGTTTGGCTCACTTCCTGGAGCATATGTGCTTCAACGGTACGGAGAAGTTCCCCGGCAACGGCGTAATCAAGTACCTCGAGAGCATCGGTGTGAAGTTTGGCAGCGACCTCAATGCCTACACCTCTATTGACGAGACGGTATATAACATCGACAACGTGCCCGTGAGCGCTGCGGGTGCCATCGACTCTTGCTTGTGGATTCTGCATGATTGGGCCGGTGCACTGCTGCTCGAAGATGCTGACATCGACAAGGAGCGTGGCGTAATCCATGAGGAGTGGCGCCAGCGCAACACGGCTCAGCAGCGTATGATGGAGGCTGTGGCCAAGAAGATGTATCCCGGCAACCGCTATGGCGACCGTTTCCCCATCGGTACCATGGAGGTGGTCGACAACTTCCCTTACCAGGCGCTGAAGGACTACTACGAGAAGTGGTACCGTCCCGACCAGCAGGCTATCGTGGTGGTAGGTGACGTGAACGTGGATGAGATTGAGGCCAAGATCAAGAGCATCTTTGCTGACCTCACCATGCCTGCAAACCCCGCCGAGCGCGTGTATTACCCCATTGCCGACAATAAGGAAACCATCATTGCACTGGCTCAGGACAAGGAGCAGCAGTATGGCATCGTATACCTCTTTGCCAAGCACGAGGCTATCCCTAATGAAGCAAAGGGTGATATGCAGTACCTTATCCTCGACTATGCCAAGGCGATGTTTGCCCAGATGATGGGTGCCCGTATGAACGAGCTGGCCATGGATCCCGACGCTCCGTTCGTTGAGGGTATGGTCAACGATGGCGAGTTCTTCCTTGCCAAGACCAAGGGTGCCGTGAATGGCGCCATCATCCCCAAGGAGGGTTTTGTGAAGGAGGCTACAGCTGTGCTCTATCGTGAAATGTTGCGTGCAAAGCGCCACGGCTTCACCGAGACGGAGTATGCCCGTGCCCGCGCCGAGTACCTCACCAACCTGGAGAGTGCCTACAACGAGCGTGCCAAGGTGCGCAGCCAGCGCTACTGCAAGGAGTATGTGCGCCACTTCATCGACAATGAGCCTATCCCCGGTATCGAGAACGAGTATGCGCTGATGAACCAGCTCGCACCCAACCTCCCCGTAGAGCTCGTCAATCAGGTGGTGGCAAGCCTCATGAGCGACTCAAACCTCGTGGTGATGGCTATGCTCCCCGAGAAGGAGGGACTCGTGCACCCCACAGAGGCTGAGATGGCCCAGCTGATAGCTTCGGTAGCTGCCGAGGATATCGAGGCATACGTTGACCAGGTGTCTGACGAACCTCTGCTGGCTCAGGAGCCCGCAGGTGGCAAGGTGGTGAAGACCAAGGAGGCTAAGTATGGCTACAAGCAGCTGACCCTCTCGAACGGTGCTACCGTATACCTCAAGAGCACCGACTTCAAGGCCGACCAGATATTGATGAGCGTAGTCAGCAAGGGTGGTACCGCACTGTACGACGCCAGCGAGGCTATCAACCTCGACCAGGTGGTAGACGTTATCGGTAACAACGGTATCGGCAACTTCAACACGACCGAACTGCAGAAGGTGCTTGCAGGTAAGAAGGCGGGTGTGGCTCCCTTCGTGAGCATGTATATGGAGGGTATGAGCGGTAGTAGTACCCCGAAGGATTTCGAGACACTGATGCAGCTGACCTATTTGCAGTTTACCGCTCCTCGTCTCGACGATGAGGCTTTCGCTTCGTACAAGAACAAGATGAAGGCCATGCTCGAGAATCAGGAGCTGGATCCCTCATCAGCATTGAGCGACACGCTCACCAAGGTGCTCTACAACAACCATCCCCGTGCCATCAGCATGAAGGCTGCCGATGTGGAGAAGATTGATGATAAGCGTATCCTCGAAATCTACAAGGAGCGCTTTGCCAATGCGGCTGACTTCTCATTCATCTTCACCGGTGCCATCGATGAGGCTGAGGCACTGCCTCTCATCGAGAAGTATATCGGTGGTCTGCCCGCAGGTGGCAAGAAGGAGAAGTACGTAGATGCCAAGGTCGACATCCAGAAGGGTCAGATCAAGAACATCTTCGAAAAGCAGATGGCTACTCCCTCAGCTACCGTATACCTCGTATATAGCGGCAAGGCTAAGTATAACCTCAAGAACAACCTCATGATGAGCCTCACCAAGCAGATCCTCGACATCATCTACACCGAGGAGATTCGCGAGAAGGAGGGTGGCACCTATGGTGTAGGCACCAGCGGAAGCATCAACAGAATACCTAAGGAGTCGGCACGCATGATTGTCATGTTCCAGACCGCTCCTGAGTTGCGCGAGAAACTCACTGGCATGGCTGTAGACCTCCTGCACAAGTATGCCGAGGAGGGTCCCCGCCAGAAGGATCTCGACAAGGTGCGTGAGTATATGCTGAAGAAGTATACCGAGAACCAGAAGGAGAACTCATACTGGGCTAGCCTGCTGCAGAACAATATCACTGCCGACTATGAGGGTTACGCCGATTATGAGAAGACGCTCAACAGCATCACTACCGACGACCTGAAGAAGTTTGCCAAGAGTATCCTCAAGCAGGGCAACAAGATTGAGGTGTCAATGGTAGGCATTGAGTAAATTGACAATTGACAATTGACAATTATAGCTAAAGGCTATTCAAACGAAGAGAGAGGGCCGTTCCCGATGGGGCGGCTCTCTCTCTTTCTGCCCATGTGGCTGGTATAATCATCCATTTATGCGCTTGCAACTAATAATAAATGTTAAAAATGCGGTGTTGGGTGTAAATTCCTAAACTTTTAGTTGGAGGAGTAAAAGAAAACATTTTCCTTTGTCGCAGAAATCAACTAAAACTTTAAGAGATATGAAACGTACGAACGAACTGACCCGTGCCGAACTGCAGGTGATGAATATCCTGTGGGATATGGGGAAGGGTACGGTGAGCGAGATCCTGGAGAAGCTTCCCGAGCCCCAACCAGCCTACAATACGGTGCTCACCTTCCTGCGCATACTGAAGGAGAAGAAGTTTGTGGCCAGCGAACCTATAGGCAAGCAGCACCGATTCTATCCGCTGGTGCAGCACGGCGAGTACACCCGCAACTATATGCGCAGCGTCAAGGACAACCTCTTCCGCGGCTCGGCTGCCAGCTTGGTCAACTTCTTCGTCAAGGAAGAGAACCTCTCGGCAGAGGAGGTGGAGGAACTGATAGCGTTGCTGAGAAAGAACGAATAGCTTATTGTCTGAGGACCCAGAGAATTCACAATTCACAATTCACAACTCAAAATTCATGTACACCTTTCTCCTTTATATATTAAAAGTATCGCTCAGCCTGGCGGCGTTCTATATGTTCTTCAAGCTGCTCTGCAGTCGCGACACGCTGCATCGGTTCAATCGCTGCTTGCTGCTGTTCATCCTGGCCCTCTCGGCCGTGTTGCCCTTCATGTATATCGACCTTGGCATCATCAGCCACGAGGCTGCTGTGGAGATTGGCGAGCTGGGCGCTGCGCTTGAGGCAGAGCCTGTGGAGATGGCTGCGATGACAGACACTCCTGTATCGCTGTGGCAACGCATTCCTTGGCAGCTGATACCGTGGCGAATGATACTGGGCGGAATCTACTGTGCCGGACTCCTCGTGTGCCTGGCCCATTTCGTAGGTTCGCTCCTCTCCATCGCCCTGCTCATACACCGAAGCAAACGCCGCGTGATGGCCGATGGCACCATCCTCGTCGCCCACAATAAGGCATACGGACCCTTCTCGTGGATGCGCTACATCATCGTGTCGGAGCAGGACCTCAACGACAACTTCGACCTGATACTCGCTCATGAGCGTGCCCATATACGCCTCGGCCATTCGTGGGACCTGCCCTTCGTGCAGCTCTGTGCCACGGCGCAGTGGTTTAACCCCGCTGCTTGGTTGCTCAAGCGCGAACTGGAGGCTATCCACGAATATGAGGCCGATAGCGACACCCTGCGCCAGGGGTTTGATGCCCGCCAATACCAGCTGCGCCTCTTCGAGGAGGCCGTGGGCGTGAAGTTCAATACGATCACTAATAATTTCAATAATTGTTCCACTAAAAAACGTATTATTATGATGATGAAAAAACAAACCAGTCCGTGGGCACGGATGAAAGCTCTGTTCGTGCTCCCCGTAGCCTTCGTGGCAGTAACCGTAATCTCTTGTACCTCACCGAAGGAGAAGAAGACAGATGCCAACCAGGAGGTTGTGCAGCAGAGTCAACCGGCAAGTGCTCCTGAGATTCAGGTAGTAACCTATGCTCCCCAACCTAAGGAGGTGGAGCAGGGCGAAGTGTTCCAGGTGGTAGAAGAGCAGCCCATGTTTCCCGGTGGCATGGAAGAAATGATGAAGTTCTTGCAGCAAAATGTGAAATATCCCAAGGAGGCTCAGGATCAGGGTAAGCAGGGCCGTGTGATTGTGCAGTTTGTGGTAAACAAGGATGGCAGTATCAGCAACGATACCATAGTGCGCTCTGTAGATCCCTTGCTCGATGCCGAGGCATTGCGCGTAGTGCGTAGCATGCCCAACTGGACACCTGGTAAGCAGCGCGGTAAGGAGGTGCGCGTACGCTTTACATTGCCTGTAACCTTCCGCTTGGATGGTGGTACAGAAAGCAAGTCGGCCGAGGTAAAGCAGGTTGCCAAGGTTCCGACTCAGGGCGAAGAAATCTTCAACGTCGTAGAGCAGATGCCCGAGTATCCTGGTGGTGTGGGAGAATTGATGAAGTTCATACAGCGGAATATCAGGTACCCCAAGGAGGCTCAGGAGCAGGGTAAGCAGGGCCGTGTGGTTGTGCAGTTTGTGGTAAACAAGGATGGTAGCATCACCGATGCCAAGATTGCGAAGTCTGTTGATCCGCAGCTTGATGCAGAGGCCTTGCGCGTAGTGAATGCTATGCCCAACTGGACACCTGGTAAGCAGCGTGGCAAGGAGGTGCGCACATACTTCACTATCCCTGTGACCTTCCGTCTAAGCAATTAAAATTCCACTAATCAAGCGACATTGTAAAAATAATTTCTTCATGATGCAATGTCCAATAGGGCGGGCGCTTCCTTAAGGGGCGTCCGCTCCGTCTTGTGGATCAATCGTTAGGCTTATTCAAAGTGTAGGGAAGAGGCTTGGTCGAGAATTTTCATAGGCTTGACAAAAAATTATCACTTTGTCGACAAAAAATTATCATAGGTGCGACAACACTTTTTCAAGCCTCTGATTTTTTTTCAAGGACATGCAGCCGCGTACTGGAATAATATAAAGTGGGCACATCCAATTGGATGCGCCCACTTCGCTATAATGGTTACGCTAATGTATTACTTCTGGTAGCGTTGCTGTTGCTGTTGTTGTTGCAACTTCTGTTGCTCTTCCAGCTCTCTCTGCATAGCCTCAAGGCGAGCCATCATGCCGCTCTTTTTCTTGGGCTGTTGCTGGTTCTTTGCATAGTTGGCCTCGAGCTGTACGAGAAGTTTGTTCTCGTCAATCGTCTTACGCAACACGAACATGATGATGATGGTGGTGAGCGTAGAGATGAAGTAGTAGTAGTTAAGACCAGCTGAGTAGTTGTTCAACCCGAAGATGAAGATGATGGGCATCATGAGCATCATCCACTTCATCATCTTCTGCTGCTGGGGGTCACCGCCTGCAGGCTGCTGCTTCATCGTATACAGGGTGTTAATGATGTTCACGATGCTGAAGAGCAAGCAGAAGAGCGAGATGTGGTCGCCCAGCAAGGGGAGGTTGAAGTTCCAGTGCAGGAGATCATCGTATGCCGAGAGGTCGTTGGCCCAAAGGAACTTCTGACCGCGGAGCTCGATAGCATTGGGGATGAAGAAGAAGAGCGCCATCCACACAGGCATCTGTATCAGTGTGGGCAAGCATCCGCTCATGGGGCTCACACCATACTTGCTAAAGAGCTGCATGGTCTCCTGTTGCTTCTGGAGAGCATCCTCGCGGTTGGGGTACTTGGCATTGATCTTGTCGATGTAGGGCTTCAGTGAACGCATCTTAGCTGTAGATACATACTGCTTGTAGGTGAAGGGGAATACGATGGCCTTCACGATGAGGGTGAGCAGCAGAAGTACGATACCCATGTTTATGCCCCATGAGTTGAGCCAGTCGAAGAGGTACACCACGAAGAAGCGGTTGACCCAACGCACGATAGGCCATCCGAAGTAGATGAGCTTGTCGAGGTGGAGGTTCTTGCCGCTGGTAGAGAACTTGCTGCTCTCCTTCAAGGTCTGATACTGGTTGGGGCCAAAGTAGAATTGGAACTGTGAAGCCTTCTCACCTGAGGGGTCGAAGAATACGGTTGTCTCGGCCTCCATATTCTTAAGGTATCCGCTGCCCTCATTGATGGGAGATGACTTGATGTTGGCCGACTTGAATTGTTGGTCGGCAATGAAGATACTGCTGAAGAACTGATCCTTGAAGGCAATCCACTCAACACCTGCGAGCTCCTTGGATTGCTCCTTCATCTCGCTCAGGTGCTCAGTATCCTTCTCGGTGCGGTAGGTGAGGGTCGTGTAGCGTTGCTCGAAGGTGTAGCCCTTCTCCTGCTGACGCACGCGTTGTGCCCAGTCTACGTTCATCGTCTTCATCGATGAGGGGAAGAAGTTTTGCAATCCGTGTGCCTGTACGGTGAAGTTGAGCATATAGCTCTCAGGCAGCAGGCAGTAGCTGAAATCGAGGTGACCTGTACCAACGGGCATACGGAACACGAGGGTGTTCTCTGTCACCTCGATGGGCTCAAAGTAGAGCTTCTCGGTAACGATGTTCTCATTCTTACCGTCGAGCATGAAGTTGATGCTCTCGTCGTCCTGATTGAAGAGTTCCAGGGGAAGGTCCTCCTGGTTGGTGTACTCCTTGAGGATGGCCGATGTGACGCGTGCACCGCGGTTTGAGAAGGTGAGGCGCACCACCTCATTCTCGAGGGTGAAGGTCTGCTCTTCGCCCTGTGCGGCCTGATAAAGTGCCGATGTGGTGTCTTGCAAAAGGGTTTGGTTGTAACGGGCCTCGGCCATTGATTGGTCGAGCTCTTGTTGGGCCTGTACCAAGGCGATAGAGTCTTGTGCAGCTCTGAGTCGTGCCTGTTCGGCGAGTTGTTCTTCGGTGGGTTTGTTAATCCAGATGAAACCTACCATCACGGCGGCAATCAGAATCCAACCGATAATTGTACTTTTGTTGTTGTTCATTCTTCTTGTTTAGTTACTTTTTGTTATACCTTTATAACTAATAGTAAGCGCAGACAGCGTCTGCGCCTACTATTTATCAATGTCTATGTCTATATTCAATTGTTCTCAATGGCAGCCTTGATGAATGAGAGGAACAAGGGGTGGGGCTTGAGTACGGTGCTGTTGTACTGGGGATAGTACTGCACACCGATATACCAGGGATGCTCGGCTACCTCAACGGCCTCTACCAACTTGGTGTCGGGGTTGATACCTACGCACTTCAAACCGGCAGCCTCGAGTTGCTCCTTGTACTTGTTGTTGAGCTCGTAGCGGTGGTGGTGGCGCTCCTGGATGCAGTTGGCACCATAGATCTCCTTGAGCTTGCTTCCATCGATGAGAGCGCAGTCAAAGTTACCCATACGCATGGTGTCGCTCAGGTGTACTTTTGCCTCCTCCATGATGTCGACCACGTTGTTGGGGGTGGTCTCGTTCATCTCGCGTGAGTTGGCATCGGCCAGGCCGAGCACGTTGCGTGCAAACTCAACAATCATGCACTGCATGCCGAGGCAGATACCGAAGGTGGGGATATTGTTCTCACGTGTATAGTTGGCCACGATGTTCTTGCCCTCGATACCGCGCTGGCCTGCTCCGGGACCGATGATGATACCGTTCATGCCTGCGAGCTGTTCTGCTACGTTTTCCTTGGTGATATTCTCACTGTTGATGAAGTGCATCTTGAGCTTGCGGTTGTTGTAGGTTGCAGCCTGTGATGAGGCCTCGAAGATTGACTTGTAGGCATCCTGCAGGTCGTACTTGCCTACGAGACCGATGTGTACCTCTTCAGTCGCTTTTGCGCGGAGGTCGAGGAACTCCTTCCAGGGGCCGAGTGTGGGCTTGGGACCGGGATTGATGCCGAACTTGCGCAGGATGATATCGTCCATGCTCTGGTTTTGCAGCAGTACGGGCACCTCATAGATGGTTGATGCATCGATTGACTGGAATACGGCATTCTCGTCGACGTTGCAGAAGAGGGCTGTCTTCTTCTTCAAATCCTCGGGCAACTCATGTTCGGTGCGGAGCACGAGTACGTCGGGCTGGATACCGAGCGACTGCAACTTCTGTACAGAGTGCTGTGTGGGCTTGGTCTTGAGCTCACCGGCAGCAGCGAGGTAGGGTACATAGGTGAGGTGTACGCAGAGTGCATTGCGGCCGAGCTCGAACTTGAGCTGACGCACACTCTCCATGTAGGGCAATGATTCGATATCGCCTACGGTACCGCCAATCTCGGTGATGATGAAGTCAAACTGCGATGTGGTGCCCAATGATTTTACATTGCGCTTGATTTCGTCGGTGATATGAGGTACTACCTGGATGGTCTTGCCATGGTATTCGCCACGACGCTCGCGGTCGATAACACGCTTGTAGATGCGTCCGGTAGTGATGTTGTTGGCCTTGGTCATGTTCACTCCGAGGAAACGCTCGTAGTGTCCGAGGTCGAGGTCGGCTTCGTGTCCGTCAATGGTCACATAGCACTCGCCATGCTCATTGGGATTGAGTGTACCGGGATTGATGTTGATGTACGGGTCGAACTTCTGAATCGTTACATTGTAGCCACGGGCCTGCAGCAACTTGCCGATTGAAGACGAAATAACTCCCTTGCCGAGTGAAGAGGCTACGCCTCCGGTCACGAAGATATACTTTGTTTCAGCCATAACACAAAATGTTTATATGTAAAGTTTATATTTTTTTCCAAGCTGCAAAGTTAGTGATTTTTGAGAAAAACAGCGAATAAAAGATACTTTTAGTTGTTGAAAAGATGAAAAAAAACGAAACGTAGCGGTTGCTATTGTAAAAATATGTAACTTCGCGGTAATTTTGGATTACAAATCATTTTAAAAGAATAGTTGTTTATGAAAAGATTGTTTGTGCTGGGCTGCCTGTTGGCTTCATGCTGGGTGCTCGGTGTAGCTCAAACCGCTGAGGCCAATCCGGTTGAAGGCGTTGTTGCGAAGCTCGACTCGGTAAAGGTAGTTACCGATAGTGTAGCTCATGTAGTTGAAAATGTTGTGGATAGTATTGCTGTGGCTGATAGCGTTGCTGTGGCCGATTCGGCAGTTGTGATGTCGCTCAATCCCGATTCGTTGCCCATCGCATTGCGTGTGCTTACCGATGTGGATTCTACCGCTCTGATTATGGAGAAGGTGAAGGCCGTGACCGATATGATTTCGGCCAAGTCGCTGCTCGATGCACAGCTGGTGAAGGAGGTATTCTCTGACACAGCTATTGTGAACAAGTACAACCGTTTGCTCGACAAGATGGTGCTCGACTACGAAGTGGCAGTGAAGGAGATTGATGGTAGCGATTCCACACTCTTCAACCCCTACTTCTTCCGTCTCTTTGCACCGCTCACCCTCTACAAGACTCCCGTGAGCAATGCTATGCAAGCCAATACGAAGCCTGCTATTGACGCTGAGGATAGCGTGCGCCTGGCATCTATGAGCAGTGGTCGCGACCTGCGTCTGCTGAATGAGATGGACCGCATCCTTATGTATGCCTATTTGGCTACACCCACTCGTGTGCAGATGACCGAGGATGTCCTTCTTGCCAGCCAAAGCGTCTCTGAGGAGGCTATGAAGAGCACCGTAAACCACGTAAAACTTGATGTGCCCGTGAATGTGAATATCTCTCAGACAGCTGGTGAAAAGGCAAGTCTGACTACCGATATGGTGGTGCAGAAACCCAACTTCTGGAAAACCAAGGGTACCTTCTCTACCCAGATGACCGAGTCGTTCTTCTCACCCAACTGGTATCAGGGTGGTATCAACAACATCAACTTGCTCTCTACCATGACCATGGAGGCCAACTATAATAATCAGAAGAAGACCCAGTGGGACAATAAGTTGGAGGCACGTGTCGGTTTCTATAAGAATCAGGATGCTCCAATCCAGTCAAACCAAGACCTTTTGCGTATGACCTCAAAGCTCAACCTCAAGGCTATCCGTAGTTGGAACTATGCTATTGAGGCGCAGGCCAACACGCAGATGATGAACCACTTCGATGGCGATAAGTTGAAGTCGCGCTTCTTGGCTCCGATGGATGCATCGCTCACCGTCGGTATGGACTATAAGAAGAACTTCAAGAATGGTAGCATCTCAATCTTCCCCGGTCCGCTCTCATACAAGATGTCATACGTGGCAGTTCCCGAGTTGGCCACACGCTATGGTATTGAGGAGGGCAAGCAGTCGCGTCACGACGTCGGTTCGAAACTGCAGGTCGACTTCAACTACAAGCTTGCCAAGAACATTACCTATAAGACACGTTTCTACTACTATACTCCGTACGACTACGTGCAGCTCGATTGGGAAAACACCTTCTCGTTCCAAGTGAACAAGTACATCTCTACCACGTTGTTCTTCCACACCCGTTTCGACGACCATGTGGCCCGCAACGAAAACTGGGGATTCTTCCAGTTCAAGGAGTACTTGACCTTCGGTCTCAACTACTCTTGGTAAGAACGGATTGAAAGTTGAAGACAAAACAGAAATACGCACTTTAAGTGTAAAAAGAAAAGGTTGAGGCCACGGTCTCAACCTTTCTTTATGCCCATTTGTTAACCAATAGTTTCACTTTTTAATCTTCAATCTTCAGTTCATGTCTTCCAAACAAGATGTTCAGCTGGCCCTTCATCTCTCGGCCTTCATGCTCAGCCTGCTGCTTGTCATCAGTATCTCTATCGACACGTTCAAGGGCATACCCTTCTACGACGACATCAACTATCTCGACCTGCAATTTTGGATATGCGTGTTGCTCATCATCCTGTATGCCGTCGAAGTGTACAATGCCGATGACTCGTGGCGCTACTTTGGGCGTCATATCCTATTCCTGCTACTCATCGTGCCCTATCTTACGCTGTTCGACTGGTTGGGTGTCCAGCTCAGCACCGAGGCATCCTATCTCTTTCGCTTTATCCCCCTTATTCGGGGTTACATCGCCTTCACCCTCATCGCCTACGGACTCATGCGTGACCTCACGGCCGGCCTGCTCATTACCTACATTGTGGTGCTCTTCTCCTTTATCTACTATTGCAGCCTTATTTTCTATGTGCTTGAGGCAGGTGTCAATCCCCAGCTCCATAATTTCTGGGATAGCTTGTGGTATGCCTGTATGACGGCAACCACGGCAGGGTGTAGCATTCAAGCCGTTACTGCCGTGGGTAAGGTGATCTCGGTGCTTCTTGCATTGGCGGGCATGATGTTGCTACCCGTCTTTACGGTATATCTCACCAATATCATCCGCTTCGGGCACATCCGTGAGTCGGAGCAGACGGAGCGAAAATCGCAGGAAGAGCCCTCAATCTGATAAAATCCCCTACAACTTTTTAATCTCATCCACCAATCGCGCCACACCACTCGTGGCATTCTCTTTGATGTGGGTGAATCCGGTGGGGATGATGGCCAGGTTGGGGTCTACCACAAATTTCGGCACGCCACCATGCGCATATCTTGTGAGGCCAGCCGCGGGATACACCTGTAGCGAGGTGCCTATGACGGCAAAGATGTCCGCTTTTCTTACATGGGCCTCGGCCACCTCCATGGCCGGTACATACTCGCCGAACCAAACGATGAACGGACGCAGTTGCGAACCGTCACCGGCCTTGTCGCCCAAACGGATGGGGACATCCAATGGATACTCTTTGACACAATGCGGGTCATTGGGGGCGTGCGACGAGGTCACCTTCGTGAGCTCACCATGCAGGTGTATCACATGGGTGCTGCCTGCCCGTTCGTGCAAGTTGTCGATGTTTTGAGTGATGATGGTCACGTCGTGCCACTTCTCCAGTTCGGCCAGCATCTTGTGTGCGGCATTGGGCTCCACCTCGAGCAGTTGCTTGCGTCGTGCATTGTAGAAGTCGAGCACCGCCTGCGGCTCCTGCTCGAAGCCCTCGATGCTCGACAAGCGCATGGCATCGTGCTTCTGCCACAATCCGTTCTTGTCTCTGAAGGTATCAAGTCCGCTCTCGGCACTGATACCCGCACCGGTGAGTATTACTATCTTTTGGCGTATGGTAGGGGTTTGCATGGGGTGTTAATAGAAAGTTCCTTGTAATGGGTACTTACAGTTTTATCTTTTGCAAATGTGCAGAATATAAAATTTCGTGCGCTCTCATTATTTCTGAAAACTCAGAGAAAGTTCCCTCACTTTTGGGTATAGGAAAGCCCACTTTGATGACACATCCTTCTGTGTCCACAATCTTATGTCTACTTTCCAATACAGAATTACTATTTGCGATGGGGTATAGCAGTAGACCTATTTTTGCATTCCATCTATACATATAGGTAATAGTCTTGTAATAGATGGCAGTTGCTTTTTCTTCGTTTTTATAGTTCCCTTCTTTATTTAGTGCAATGTATTTTGCATCCGCTACAATAGTCCTATCTTTCGATATATAATCAGGTATGATTTGTTGTCCAGTATCGAACAAGTACCATCTCTTTCCCTTCTCCTTGCAATAGTGAGTGAAGTTTTCTTTCAAAACAACCGCAAGATACTCTTCCCATAGCCAAGCGCCATCAAATAGAAAGCCGTGTATCTCATCTTTTTTCTGTCCATACTTTAATTGCTCATGTCTCAATATCTGTAAGCATAGCTTTCGCAATGGCTCGTAAGCGGTATATAAAGAGTGGCGAACAGGCTTGAGATTTCTGTTTATGATTGATTGGCGTTGACTCTTTTGATAACTCTCGGTGACTTGTTCTATTTGTGATATGAATGCTCTTGTGTCAGCATCGCAATTGAGAATGTTTTTGCCAAACTTATGACAACGGATGTGCTCTATCGTATGGCGTATGAGCTGGGTGGTATCGTTGTCGTGAAGATACTCTCTCGTGTGATAAGCTATATTGCCTGCAAATGGTTGATTGATGCGGATATGTCGGCTCACATCAATTGTGCCCTTTACATTGGCGTCGTTGTAGTGTTGCGTTTTATATTCTCTGTATATACCTTGACGCAGTGCTTTCTTTAAGAAATGAGGGAATAGATAAAGTGAAAAATCAAATACGCTTTCTTTACTTGTCGTATGCTTCATATCAAAGATGTTTAAGCCAAACACCTTTTGTAGCATGTAGTGCAAGAAATAATCTTCCTTGTTTTCATCAAAATCTTCTGACTCTTCTATTTTACCAGGAGTGAAGCGCGATCGTATGGTGAGGCTTGTTTTGTTTCTTCCAACAAATCCCAATATACTTCGTGTACTTATGGTTTGCTGTTCTTCATCGAATTCGCATACACACTTATCACCGAAACCATTGTCGTACTCCCCAAAACTATGAGGAAACACCAATAGCTGCGGATGGTTTTTGAAAGCCTTGATATCTGCAATGGCTTTGATATCTGCTATTGCGCTTTCATCAACTTTCGTGGTATTCCAATCAGTTGTTATCATCTTGCGAACTCAACTCGTAAGCCTTTTTCAATGTCTCCAAGGTATCTTCAGCATCGGGCATACCACGAAGGTATTCCTTTAAGAGTCCTTGCAGTTTTAACTCCCAAAGTTCGTTGTAATCAGTTACGCCAAGATAATAGGCTGCGCCGATGTGGAATGAGCTATTAAATCCTTCAATTTCCGAAATGGCATTGTTGAGGCTCTGCATTCTTTTTGTTGCCTCACCACTCAATCCCATATTGATGCCGCTCTCCTCTGCGGTAATCTCCTTAAATGTAAACCTTCGTCTCATGGCAAAGTCCATGCATTCTACACTACGGTCAATATCGTTCATCGTGCCGATGATATATACATTTTCGGGGATATAGAAACCATCCTTGAATGGGTCATCTTCTGTTATCAGATTCTGATATTGCGTCTGCACCTTACCCTTCACTCCTCTGTAGCCAGGGTCAACGGAGAAGAATAATTCACCAAAGATTTTGGAAATCTCGCCTCGGTTGATTTCGTCGATGATGAAGATGTAAGGTTGAGGAGTGGAATCATTTTTTTTGTGCAGACCAGTTTCTACATAATTCTTTATTATATAATCACCTATGGTTTTAGTGTATGTGTCATTTTTTCCACATTTCTTTGTTCTTATGTACTTTTGCATTTTCTCATCAGAACAAGACCATGGTTTTTGGGGATTAGTTACTATGATGGTTTCTTGCTCATTAAGTTTAACCCTTACTATGGTGGCACTTCTGAAACTTTGGATTCCAATCGTTTTCTTTCTTTTTAAGTCTTCCTTGAAACTAGCCAAAGGAGTTCTCTCGTTCGGTATTGAGTTTTGAGTTGTGAAAGCTACATTAAGTGAACTCTTACAAAAATACTTAAATATCCCATCCTTTCTTTCAAAACCAATGTTGCCATCTTGATTAGGACGAGTAGGACGCAATCCTTCAACGAAATCTGTGTAGTCATATGAAGGGTGAAATTGTACAAACCCACATTGTTCTATGAATTTTGGATGCTCCTCGAAGTTCTCAGGAACATTCCCATCAAAGATGATATGTGCTGCTATTTGTTTAGCAAGGTATGTCTTCCCTGTACCAGGTGCTCCGTTCAAAATTAAGTTATAATTCTTTTGAAGTAGGTTTATATAATTAGAATAGTTGTTCATATCTTTCGCTTGTGTATTTGTTTTATTTAATGTGGACAGAAGTTCTTCAATGCTGGAGTCTTTAGGAATCCAAAATTTCCAAGAGGTTTTGGCCTTTCCATATTGTGCCAATGTCTCAATGAAGTAGTCGTCTAAAACGCTCTCTACATCTATCAATTTGTAAAACCGTTTTAGTTCCCTGTCGGTATCGGTTCCACTTTTATCGCTATTGTCTTCGTGCTTTTCTAAAGAGTTCTGTTTGTATCCTACAAAGCGGCTCGGAGCAAAATAAAGCTTCCCATCTATAGCTTCC
>JAZRDT010000104.1:0-3250 GCA_045660385.1 Bacteroidaceae bacterium
GGCTCGCAGCTTGCCATCCGGGATGTATACATTCGGCCATATGCCGACACACGCGAGTGAAACAAGCGTGATTCTGCGAGATTATAACGTGCCGATGGGAGTCTGTTTATTGAATTAAAATTCGCGTTTTTCGCGAGATTCGCGTGAGACAATTATTCCGCGAGGCAAGTAATCATGATTTAGATTTATAAGAAATGAAATATTTTAGCGTAGAAGAACTCACCGCCAGCGCCACGGCGCTGCGCGAGGGCATCGACAATCGTCCTTCAAAGTGCGCCTACCACCTGCTGCACGTATTGGCAGACCAGCTACTCGACCCCATACGCGAGGCGTGGGGAGAGCCGATAGTGGTCAGCAGCGGATATAGATGCAAGGAACTGAATGCGCTGGTGGGTGGCGTGAAGAACAGTCACCACCTGCTGGGTTGCGCTGCGGATATCATAGCAGGCAACAAGGTCGATCAGCGAAGGCTTTTCAAACTCATCCAGCAGATGCAGCAGCAGGGGCAGATACGCTTCACGCAACTCATCTTTGAGGGCAACGGAAGGTGGATACATATCTCGTATGTGCCCAGTGACCTGCGATGTCAGGTGATAGGTGAATAACGCAGGTGCTTACTTCAGCGCAATGCTCTGCACCTGTATGTCCTCGTCGAAGAAGATGGAGGCGTACTGCTTGAAGATATCGCCCGACTCGGTGGTGAGGAACCGGCAGGTGCCCTGCTTGGTGCACATACGATCCATCTCGGGGTGGCGTTCCATGTAGTTGACAAGGCTCTTGCCCACATATTCGCCCTGTGTGATGACCTTGATGTGCGAGGGGGTGTACCGACGTATCTTATCGTAAAGGATGGGATAGTGGGTGCAACCCAGGATGAGCGTATCAATCTTGTCGTCCTTGGCCAGCAGATTGTCGATATGGCGCCGCACAAAGTAGTCGGCTCCGTCACTCTTGGCCTCACCACACTCTACCAAAGGCACCCAGATGGGGCAGGCCTCACCGCTGACGGTGATGTCGGGGAAGAGTTTCTTGATCTCAAGCGGGTATGACTGCGACTTGATGGTGCCCGAGGTGGCCAGAATGCCGACGTGGCGTGTCACGGTGATGTCGTCGAGATACTCCACCGTGGGACGTATGATGCCGAGCACGCGCTTGCAGGGGTCTATCTTAGGGAGGTCGATCTGCTGAATCGTGCGCAGGGCCTTGGCCGAAGCGGTATTGCATGCCAGTATCACCATGGGGCAACCCATCTCGAAAAGTTTCTTCACGGCTTGCGAGGTAAACTCATACACCACCTCGAAGGAGCGGGTGCCGTAGGGAGTGCGGGCATTGTCGCCCAGATAAAGGAAGTCGTACTGGGGCATTTGCGCACGTATCTGCGATAAGATGGTGAGACCTCCGTAACCGGAGTCGAAGATTCCTATGGGGCCGGGTGTCATAGCTGCTATAGTTTTTGCGTACGATGAATTATCGGCAAATATACAAATCATTTCGCAATATACACAACAATAGCACCGATTTCTTGGAAAAGAATCAAGCCCGGGCAGATATGCTCGGGCTTGGTTTCACTTGTCGTATCACTCGGTATCACTCGACCTTGAGTTCTTTCTTCACCTGTTCGGTGATGTCGTTGCCACTTTGGGGGTTGATGGCAATGTAGGCACGGTCATCGGTATTGAGCACGTAGTCGTACTTGTTTTCGATGCATACCTTCATGACTGCCTCGTCAACCTTGTCGTGAAGCGGCTGCATCATCTCGCGGCGAGCCTCACGCATGGCACGGTTGATCTCGTCCTTGAAGGCTATAGACTTCTCCATGAGTTCCTGGAGTTCCTTGTGACGCTTGATGCGAATGTTCTCGGGAAAATTGTGCTGCTCCTCGATGAAGTCGCTATACTTCTGATTGAACTCACGCTCTGAGCGGGCAATCTCGGCTTCGTACTTGGCCTGCAGCTCATCCAGATGGGTGACAACGATGGAGTACTCGGGCAGAGCCTTGACCATCTCCATGTAGCTGACATAGCCGAACTTCGACTGCGCCATAGCGCCCATGGCAACGAGTGACAAGAGGGTAAGGATGTATCTTCTCATATTGTACTCTGTTTGAGGGGTGCACGCACCGGGCATGCACTCCTGTAGTTTCTAATTATTGGATACCCAACTTGGTCTTTACAGCGCCAGTAACATCGGTGCTGAGAGTCTCGCTGATGTAGGGGATACCGCTTGCCAAATCGAAGATGTAGAGATAGCCACCAGCTACACCAACCTCCTTGATTGCCTTGGTAATCTTCTCAGTGAGAGCGTTCATCTTCTCCTGTGAAGCCTGGGCCAACTCCTGCTGAGAGGTCTGATAGTACTGCTGCATGCGAGTATAGAGCTCCTGCAACTCAGCCTCGCGACGCTGAGCGATGTTTGCGGGAAGTGTTGCCTTCTCCTTGTCATAAGCCTCGCTCTTCTTGGCGAGCTCTGACTCCATCATCTGCAGCTCGTTGGTGTATTGCTTCTCGAGGTTCTGCAACTCGGTTTGTGCGGTCTTGTACTCGGGCATAGCCTGGATGATGTCGGCTGAGTTGAGATGACCGAATTTCTGTGCAAAGATTGCAAGGGGTGCCATGAAGAAAAGAATGGCGATAAGTTTCTTGTTCATAATAGTTAAATGTTTTTTAGTTTATGATTAGTTAGTTTGTTTTCTTCTATTAAGGGCCATTAAATACCTTTAAGGACTATTAAGGGATGGGCCGAAATGCAAAAGTAGCGATTTTAGTTGGCATATCCTAACTTCACCAGCACTTCGTTACTGATGTCAATCTTGGGCGAAGCATAGATGATGCTGGCTGCCGAGGCGCGGTCGACCACAACGGTGAAGCCTTTGGCATCGGACACCTCCTTTACGGCGGTGTAGATCTCATCCTGTATGGGTGCCATGAGGCTCTCGCGCTTCTTGTAGAGCTCGCCTTCGGGACCAAAATACTTGCGCTTGAGTTCCTGCGCCTCCTTCTCCTTGGCTACAATCTCCTCCTCCTTGCGTGTCTTCTGCTCCTCGGAGAGGAATACGACCTCGCTCTGGTAGTTCTTGTAGAGGGTCTGCGCCTCAAGGGCTACGGCCTCGACCTCGCTCTGCCACTTCTTCGATATCTGGTTGAGCTGCTCGTTGGCACGTTCGTAGGCGGGGATATTCTTGAGGATATACTCCATGTCAATGAGTGCAAACTTCTGTGCGTTAGCGGCCAAGCACACCATGCAGAGCAGC
>JAZRDT010000105.1:0-28590 GCA_045660385.1 Bacteroidaceae bacterium
ACACGCAAGACAAAGAATGCAGCAGCGAATTTTTCTTTGCTGAACAAGATTTCCCTGATGGTGCTGAAGAATTCTTCGAAAAAAGGAAGTCTCAAGGCAAAAAGAAAGGCGGCTGGATGGGACAATAAAGTGTTGGCGCAGTTGTTAGATGAGGAGTGGAATTTCTGATGCGTCTGCCCTGGCACAAGAGTAAATAAAATACACATCTGCTTCAGTAATAATGCTTTGGTAATATTCTTAAGTTTAGACTTGTCCACTTTTTCTTGCCTAACCTCCTTTTGTGTGTGACGGATATTGACCTACATGGAAAATTGCACCCAGTGTCTGCCATTAAATACAAGTAGTTCATTGTGTTAAGTAATGTTGGCGGACAGTGGTAGATGAAAAACGGTAGCATATATTATGACTCAAAAATAGTGTTTTGAGATAATTCGCTTTATTTACGACCATTCATCTAGGGATGAAGGTTACGCATCAACAACTCTTACTTACTTGTTTTTTGCATTTACTGCTTAATTTTGCTTTGCATTGTAATAGTATTGATCGCTGCTATTAGAAAATAAGGTAAGCAATGCGGACGCATATTGCGTAGCAAATTCTTAAAATAATCTTAAAAGCTGGCTTATTTATCGGTTGTAGATTGTGTATTGATGATAAATTGTTAACTTTGCAACTTGTAAATTTATAGAATCAAAAAGTTAGCAACTTAAATATTCAACTATATGGCTGGAACAATTGATATCCGCGAATTGAATGAAAAGATTGAAAGGCAAAGTGCCTTCGTTACCAACTTGATGGCTGGAATGGACCAAATAATTGTTGGTCAGAAACATTTGGTAGAGTCGCTCCTTATTGGCTTGTTGGCCGATGGCCACGTATTGCTCGAGGGTGTGCCTGGTTTGGCAAAGACGTTAGCCATCAAAACTTTGGCTTCGCTCATTGACGCCAAATATAGCCGCATACAGTTTACTCCCGACTTGCTGCCTGCTGACGTGGTGGGTACCATGATCTATAGTCAAAAGGACGAGACCTTCATAGCCAAGAAGGGTCCCATCTTTGCCAACTTTGTATTGGCTGATGAGATTAACCGTGCACCGGCCAAAGTGCAAAGTGCATTGCTCGAGGCTATGCAGGAGCGTCAGGTAACACTGAGCAAGGATACTTTCCCCTTGCCCGAACCTTTCCTTGTGTTGGCAACACAGAACCCCATCGAACAGGAGGGTACTTATCCTTTGCCTGAGGCGCAGGTAGACCGTTTCATGCTGAAGGTAGTTATCGACTATCCCAAGTTGGAGGAGGAGATGCGCATCATTCGCCAGAATATCAATGGAGAGAAACAGGAGGTGCGCCCCATCATGAAGGCCGAAGAGATTATCAAGGCCCGTGAGGTGGTGAAGGAGGTTTATATCGATGAAAAGATTGAACGTTACATTGCCGACATCGTATTTGCTACACGCTATCCAGAGAAGTATGGCTTGAAGGAACTGAAAGAGATGATTTCGTTCGGTGGTTCACCTCGTGCTTCAATCAGTTTGGCCCTTGCTGCCCGCTCATATGCTTTCCTCAAACGTCGTGGTTATGTAGTACCCGAAGATGTGCGTGCAGTGGCTCACGATGTATTGCGCCACCGTATCGGTCTCTCATACGAGGCTGAGGCAAGCAACCTTACAGCTGAAGAGATTATCAGCAAGATTCTGAATAAGGTAGAGGTTCCCTAATGGAAGCAAACGAACTAATCAAGAAGGTACGCAAGATTGAGATTAAAACGCGAGGCTTGTCGAGCAATATTTTTGCTGGACAATATCACTCAGCGTTTAAGGGTAGGGGTATGGCCTTCTCTGAAGTGCGCGAATACCAGTATGGCGACGACGTGCGTGATATCGATTGGAACGTGACAGCTCGTTTCAACAAACCTTATGTGAAGGTATTTGAGGAGGAGCGCGAACTCACCGTGATGCTGCTCGTGGATATGTCGGCGAGTCTTGATTTCGGTACCACGGGCATGTACAAGAAGGAGATGGTGGCTGAGATTGCTGCAACATTGGCCTTTGCTGCTATACAGAACAATGATAAGATTGGAGCTATCTTCTTCACTGACCGTATAGAGAAGTTTATCCCTCCTCAGAAGGGACGCAAACATATCCTCTATATCATACGCGAGTTGTTGGGCTTCGAACCTGAGAGCCGGCAGACCGATCTTATTGTACCTTTACAGTACCTGACCAACGCTATCAAGAAGCGTTGCACGACTTTCCTTTTGAGTGATTTTATTGATGAACGTGATTTTAAGAACGCACTCACTATCGCCAATAGAAAGCACGATGTGGTAGCTATTCAGGTATACGATAAGCGCGTAGAGGAATTGCCTGATGTGGGTTTGATGAAGATGGTAGACCCTGAAAGTGGAGAGGATGTCTATGTAGACACCTCATCGCGACGCGTGCGTACCCTGCACCGAAAGTGGTGGGTAGATAGTCAGGTTCGACTGCGTGATACATTCAGCAAATCGGGTGTAGATGCAATATCGATACGTACTGATCAAGACTATGTGAAGTCGCTGATGAGTCTTTTTGCTAAAAGAAATTAAGCATGAAAAAGTTTCTGATTAAATATATTGGTTTGGTAGTGATTGCACTTTGCCTGGCTCCCCAAGCTATGGCTCAGGTTACAATCAATGCAAGCATTGACTCGCTACAACTTTACATTGGCGAACAGACCAAAGTGAAACTTGAGGTGAGTTGTCCTGCCAATAGCAAATTAGTGATGCCGGCATATGAGGGTATGCTGATGCCTGGTGTAGAAATCGTAGGTGAGGTTAAGGCTGACACGCAATATCTGAACAAAAAACAACAGATGCTCGTCAGTCAAGAATATATTATCACATCGTTTGACTCGGCATTCTATTATATCCCTCCATTCGAAGTGTTGGTAGATAGTCAGAGCTATCAGTCAAATCACCTGGCTCTGAATGTTTATCATTTTCCGATTGACACGACCAACGTGGAAGCAATATTCCCCATTAAAGACATCGTAAAAGTAAAACTTACTATTACCGATTTCTGGATGATTTTACTTGCGTTCGGATTATTGGCTTTGTGTACAGCGCTTATCGTTTACCTTACAATGCGTACAATTGACGAGAAGCCAATCCTTAAACGTGTAACAATTGCTCCAAAACTGCCAGCACATCAGGTGGCACTTAAAGAGATGAATCGTATCAAGGAGGAAAAGGGTTGGCAACGCGATGATGTAAAGCAGTACTACACCGAACTTACAGATGCTCTGCGCGTGTACATGGAGGAGCGCTTTAGCTTTAATGCCAAGGAAATGACCTCCGATGAGATTATCGCCCACCTTAACGAACAACCCGACAAGGAGTGGATTGGTGAGTTGCGTACTCTTTTCACGATGTCGGACCTCGTAAAGTTTGCCAAATACAAGCCGCTCATCAATGAGAACGATATGAACCTCATTGCTGCCATAGACTTTGTTAACAAGACAAAGATAGAGGATAGTACACCTGCAACTCCGGTGATTCAGGAGATTGTTGTCAAGAAGGGACGCTCAAAGCAAGAACGCACATTGCTACATGGTGGAATCATCCTGTTTGGACTATGCGGTGTTGCTGCATTGTATGTGATATTGAGTCGAATCATTCATCTGTTCTTTTAATTGGTGAATGTTTAACGATGAACGATTAACTTTCAATTTTTAATTTGTAATTTTCAAATTTCATGACATTTGCCAATCCTGCATATCTCCTTTTGCTGCTTCTGCTTATACCTTATATTATATGGTATATATTGCGTGGACGCCGCAGCGAACCCTCTATGCGTGTATCGAGCACTCGAATGTATGCTACCATGCCCAAGAGCTACAAGGTGTATCTGCGTCACATCCCCTTCGTGCTTCGCATGATTGCATTGGCGTTGCTCATCGTAGTGTTGGCACGTCCCCAATCTACTGACCATTGGCAGAGTAGCGAAGTGGAAGGTATAGATATCATGCTTGCCGTTGACGTGTCGACGAGTATGCTTGCCGAGGACTTGAAACCCAATCGTATTGAAGCGGCCAAACAGGTGGCGGCTGACTTTATCAATGGACGACCCAACGACAATATTGGTCTTACCGTCTTTGCCGGACAGAGTTTTACTCAATCGCCTCTCACCATCGATCATGCAGTTTTGCTAAACCTCTTCAGTAGTGTAGATTGTAGCATGGCGATGAACGGAATCATAGAAGATGGTACAGCCATTGGTCTTGGTATTGCCAATGCAGTCAGTCGCCTTAAAGAGAGCAAGGCTAAGTCTAAGGTAGTGATTCTGCTTACTGACGGTTCAAACAACCGTGGTGATATTTCACCGCTCACTGCAGCAGAGATTGCCAAGACTTATGGCGTCCGTGTATACACGATCGGCGTGGGTAGCAATGGTACTGCACCTTATCCGTACCCTACGGTTGGGGGTGTACAATATGTACAGATGCCTGTGGAGATTGATGAAAACACCTTGCAACAAATTGCTCAGACCGCTGACGGACAATACTATCGAGCTACCAGCAATTCGAAGCTTAAAGAAGTATATGAAGAGATTGACAAACTGGAGCGCACTAAACTAAATGTCAAAGACTTTAGTCGCAAGTCCGAAGAGTATATGCTCTTTGCCGTGTGGGCTCTTGTTTGTGTTATTGTCGAGGTGTTGCTGAGACTCACCATATTGCGTCGTATTCCGTAAAAATGAAAACAATCTTTTATCAATGATCAATGGTCAACAGTCTACGGTCAACGGCCAACAGGTGCCTTCCGGATGGCTTCCCTCAACCTTCAACTTTCAACCCTAAATCATTACACCGTGTTTAAGTTTGCAAATCCCAATGCTCTATTCCTATATATCCTGCTTCTCTTTGTTGTAGGAGTATATATCTTTTCCAACTATCGTCGTAAGACTGCACTACGTAAGTATGGTGATCTGGAACTGCTCTCGGCCCTCATGCCGGAGGTGTCGAAGCATCGTCCGCAAATCAAGTTTTGGATTACTTTCACAGCCCTTTGTTTTATGGTGCTGCTCATTGCTCGTCCGCAGTTTGGGTCGAAAGTAGAAACCATAAAGCGTCATGGTATAGAAACTGTGATTGCACTCGACATCTCCAATTCAATGCTTGCCGAGGATGTGGCGCCTAATCGTTTGGAGAAGTCGAAGAACATTATCTCGCGCCTTGTGGACAGTTTCGAGGACGACAAGGTAGGCCTTATCGTTTTTGCAGGTGACGCCTTTATCCAGCTACCCATTACAAGTGATTTTATCTCTGCCAAGATGTTTCTCGAATCCATCAATCCCGGACTTATCACCCGCCAGGGTACAAACATCAAAGCGGCCATTGACATGGCTACCCGCAGTTTTACACCACGCGAAGGGGTGGGGAAGGCAGTTATCATCATCACCGATGGTGAGAACCACGAGGGTGGCGCCATAGAAGCTGCTAAGGCTGCTGCAGAAAAGGGCTTGTCGGTCTATGTTATGGGAGTAGGCTCACTCGAAGGTTCACCCATCCCCGCTGGTCGCTCTGGCGATTTTCGTCGCGACAAACAGGGTAATGTAATTGTTACTAAACTGAACGAGAAGATGTGTCAGGAAATTGCAGCAGCAGGTAATGGTGTTTATATCCGTATAGACAATACAGGTAATGCCCAAAAGATACTGCAGCGGGAGATTGACAAACTTGCAAAAGCCGATATCGATACCGCAGTATATTCTGAGTATGACGAGCAATTCCAGGTGATGGCTTGGATTGCTTTCATACTACTCTTACTTGACATGTTGTTGATGGTGAAGAAGAACCCCCGTTTCAAGGATATAGACATTTTTAAGTAATCGATTGTAAAATATGATAAGGCAGCATACTTTTTATCTATCAGCCAAACGTAGAGGGTGCCATCTGATTACTCGGGAGATATTGGAACATCTTCCTCAACCGCTTCCGCAAACAGGATTACTCAATCTCTTTGTACAACATACCTCATGTGCTCTCACAATCAATGAGAATGCCGATCCGGACGTTCGTAATGATTTGGCTCGAATAATGGATCACCTGGTGAAAGAGAATGAGCACTATTATGAGCACACAATGGAGGGGTCGGACGATATGCCCGCGCATGCCAAATGTTCGCTCTTCGGTGCAAGCCTGACTATTCCCATAACAAACGGATGCCTTAATCTCGGTACTTGGCAAGGTATCTATCTTTGTGAATTCCGCAATTATGGAGGTGGCAGGCGGATTGTAGCAACTATCTACGAATAAGCCTCTAACATGGTTATAATCTTACATGAATAAGGGCGACCAACTATCACAATGGTCGCCCTTACTATTATTATAGATTGTAAGCATTTATCGAAGTTCCCTAATCATGCCGTTCTGATAAGCAAACAAAAGTTTGCGCAACGAGTCAATACGGCGACGTATGTCGCGTCCCTTGTCTGTATCGCGCACATAGATTCTTTCACTTGATGTTTCTACCAGATGATGTGTGCTCTTGATATCCGACCCATTACGGATAGCCTCCTCTGTAGAGGTGAAGGGTTGGTGCTCAACAAGAGACATTCCACGTGAATGATAGACCAACGTGTAGCCAGCAATACCCGTCTGCGACTGGTAGGGCTTTGAGAAGCCACCATCGATAACGATGAGTCGTCCGCCTGCCTTCATGGGATTTTCACCCTTAAGGGTCTTCACTGGAATGTGTCCGTTGATGATGTGGCGATGGTCGCCCTCGACGCCAAACTCTTTGAGCAAGAGGTCAACAGTTGAATCTTCGTTGCGTAGGGTGTAGTAGCTTCCCTTAGTTTCCTTCATGATTGACTTATCTTTCAAGAAATAGCGTTCAAAGGTTGCCATACGGTCCTTATCAAATGTAGGAGCATCTTTTCCACACCATAGATACCACAGGTAATCAATGGCAAAGTCGCGCAATGGTGGTTCGCTATCAGTAGAATGAGCCGCACGAATGAGTGTATCAACCTTATCGAGCAGACTACGTCCCTTATAAACTCCATCGTAAAGGAAGACCTCTTTAAGTGTTCCGTCTGGATTCATGGGGACTGAGGCATGGAACAACAAGTTGCCATTATACACGAGATACATGCTTCCATTGTCAAGCAGGCAACGGATATGACGTTGCAGTTTTTCGCTTGTGGTGAAAGAGTGTGCAATGCGTTCTATCACTTCGCTTTCTTCCACGCTGAGTTTATAGGGATCAGCAGGATCTATGGTGGGGAAGTGGCATTCGCGCATGGTATATCTCTTTCCACCGATGGTGCAAATACCCTTTGTGTAATCAATTTTGTCGAGCAACAGACGATCGGCCATCTCATATTCGGGACGACGATGGATAATTTCGGCCTCAAGTTTAAATTGTAGCACGCTTACCGCTTTATGCATCTGTGCTATGAGGCGACGTGTCTTCTCACTACAAGTTACACCATCTTCGAGTTTTGGACCAAACTCTTCGCATGGGTCGTCCTTATATATCTCCATAGCAAAGATTGCCAGGTCGAGTAGGTTGATTCCGTAGCCGTCTTCTAGTACTGAAAGGTTGCCATAACGCATACAAAGACGCAAGACATTGGCCATGCATGCCTTGTTGCCGGCTGCTGCGCCTATCCATAGTACGTCATGATTGCCAAATTGCACATCGAAGTTGGGGTGTTGTGTCAGGGTATCCATTACCAGATGTGAGCCGGTACCTCGGTCGAAAAGATCGCCAACGATATGCAATCGATCAATAGCCAAGCGCTGTATGAGCTGACATATGGCAACAATAAAATTATCGGCCTGATTGGTGCTGATGATTGCTTCAATGATACCTTTTACATACTTGTTCTTGTTGGTCATACCCGTGGACTCGTGCAACAATTCCTGTATGATGTATGAGAACTCCTTGGGGAGCGCCTTGCGCACTTTCGAACGGGTATATTTTGACGACATATTCTGACATACCGATATGAGTCGGCGCAAGGTCAAGGCATACCAATCATGCATGTCTACATTCTCTTGCTCTGCTTTGATGAGCTGCAACTTCTCGGAGGGATAGTAGATCAATGTACATAGCGTACGCATCTCCTTATCGCTAAGTTCGTCGCTCAATACCTCGCGCACTTTACGCTTGATGTCGCCCGATGCATTCTTTAATACATGCTGAAAAGCTTCGTGCTCGCCGTGAATGTCGGCAAGAAAATGCTCGGTACTCTTGGGTAAGTTGATGATGGCTTCGAGGTTGATAATCTCTGTGCTTGCTTCGGCTGTATTACGAAAGCTACGTGAAAGCAACTGCAAATAGTTCAACTCCTGCTGTATGTCTTCCTTTGTATACATTTGCGAGTCCATGGCCAATAACTGTTTAATATTGTACAAACGCAAAGTTACGAATAAATCATCGAATTTAGACAATAACTATAGGAAATTATTTCGCGATGGTGTTTAAGTGTAATATAAAAGAAAGCAATAAATCGATATTGCGAGGCTACCTATTCATATAACATACTTTATGAGTATACGCATCACCTTCAATGGTAGCTATGCGCAGGATATAGATACCGTTGGAATATAGTTCGATGTTGTGCAATGAGTGTTCAAAGGCATTATATAGCATCTCTCCATGACTACTATATAAAGTTACATTAGTGTTAGGAATGTTTATAACAAGATGATGGTCAACAATTGTATATAGCGGAGGTTGTTGTGCATCAAGCGGCGGTTGTACTGATACAATATGAGCCAAAGTGCTGTCAATAACTTGTACGTTACGAGTATACCATGTGGTCATAAATGCAGTTTCTTCAGGAAGTTTTTTGGCACATAGTGCAGGCCAACGATTCTGCTCGCGTGCAAATGCGCCAGAGTTTACCAAGAGTTCTTGATAAGCATAGATGCGTTCAGCTACGCTATCGGGCGATAGAGTGGTATGCCTCAATTCGTTCCACCGCTGCGTAAGTGTTTGTCTGAAGTTGTTAACATTACCTTCCCACAAACGACTGATGAGTTGATTCCCAAAGGGAACAGAACCACTGAATGCATATTGATCGATGAGAGTGCCATCATATGTACGACCAAAAGTAGCGTCCATATCCCATGGCGTGAAGAACATGCGTTGATCCGATTGTACGTTATAGATATTCAGATACATATTTTTTACCACATTATCAAGTGCATACAGTGCATTGATGAGTAGGGTGTAATCGATTAGGTTATCAAGGTGAATGTATCGGTTAATGTTGGTAGCGAAGAACTCATCAGAGGTATAATCGGAAGAGAGAAATTCGAGAAACTCCTGCAAATATTCCCAACCGGCATTAGACACTTCTCCTGGATATTCCGACTCAAATCCGTTCCACAATAACGTTTCCATAGGTGCATGGGGATTATAGGAACAATACCCCATGATATTGTCCCATGTGTCAGCCTTGTATGACACTCCGCGATGACCGTTTTTATATTTTTTCAGTTTAAGTTGCTTGCGGTCAATGCGCTCAGTAAGGCAATAGAGTCCATTGTACTCTCCGTTGAGAACAACCTCTACGAAGATACCTCTCGTGCCATTGAGCGCTGCGGGTTCTTCATTCTGGTGAGGGATACGATTGTAGGCATTCCATAGGTCAGTGCACAGCCTGTTGCGCATACGAGCCTGATCAATATACATTGCATCAAGGATCCAGTCATCGTCGCTGCGCATACCGAAGAGTTGCACGTCAGTTTCCTGTTGGTTGGTGTCGACAAACTCAATCGAATAGGATTTCTTAGGATATTGAGCGGCAGTCTTTCCTCGCACCTTGATACCAATAGAGTGGGGTGAGAGCATTATGCTGTCTTTATCAGATGGATATATAATAGAGATCGTGGCCGGAGTGCGCTCATCCCGACCGATAGAGTTACCTTCAGTTTCAATATATATGAGCGGGAGTGCGATATCGCGCTCGTGGCTATATGTGGTAAAAGAGTGCACCAACAATAGCAAACATATATATAAGTAGCGTGTTGTCATTGCAGTGCAAATGTAGCAAGATTATTCAATAAAACCTAATCGGTGTCCTTCGTTTTGTCATCAACTATAGAGGTATAGTCGGGAATTTCTTGCAGAAAGCAATAAGTATGGGTAGCATAGTCGAGTTTGCAACAATAGTGGGAAAATCCGTTGCTCACGATAAGATAGTCTACTTGCAATACCATATTGTATCGGCAAATCTGGTCAAACACCTTTTGTGTAATATTCACAGAAGGTGCCTTATACTCAACGATGACGCGTGGCTTTAGTGCCCTGTCATATATCACGGTATCACAACGGCGACTCATTCCATTAAGTTTGAGCTGAACCTCGTTGGCCATAAGCGACTGAGGATATCCCTTATGGTTGATAAGAAAATGCACAAAATGCTGGCGCACCCATTCCTCCGGCGTCAATGCCACGTACTGGCGGCGAATGACGTCAAGAATGAACGGTTTATCATCCTTCTTTGTTATTTTTTTTTCGAAAGGAGGTAGGTTTAATTCTAACATTTCGTATATTTGTGGATTATTAACAAAACACAAAAAACAGACTCAACATTGTCTATTTTGTGAATTACAGTTTTAGCTTGTCTGTATTGCCACAGCAAAAGTATAAATAATATGAAAACAAAGCAAGAAATCGTTGAGAATTGGCTTCCGCGCTACACGAAAAGACGTTTGGAGGATTTCGATGAATATATTCTTCTGACGAATTTCAATAAATATGTGGAGTTGTTTGCCGAGAAATTTGGAGTTGAGGTTGTAGGACGGGATGCAAACATGACCTCTGCCTCGGCAAATGGAATCACCATTATCAACTTTGGGATGGGTAGTCCCAATGCTGCCATCATTGTGGACTTGCTAACGGCTATCAACCCCAAAGCATGTCTCTTTCTTGGAAAGTGTGGAGGAATAGGCAAGCGGCAAAAGATCGGTGACCTCATATTACCCATTGCAGCCATTCGCGGAGAGGGGACATCAACCGACTATTTACCTGCCGAAGTTCCGGCATTGCCAGCCTTTATGCTACAGCGTGCGGTGTCGTCATCCATTCGTGATATGGGGCACGACTATTGGACTGGTACGGTATACACCACCAATCGTCGCATTTGGGAACACGACGAGGAATTCAAGAACTATTTGCGTTCAACGCGTGCAATGGCTGTTGATATGGAAACTGCGACTCTTTTTGTTACCAGTTTTGCCAATCACATACCGATGGGTGCACTGCTTCTCGTATCGGACCAACCCATGATTCCCGAAGGTGTAAAAACTGAACAGAGCGACAATATGGTGACAAAAAACTATGTAGATGATCATTTGAACATCGGTATAGCTTCGTTGCGGATGATTTTAGATGAAAAGAAGACTGTAAAGCACTTGAAATTTGATTGGTAAAACAAAGAAAACATATAATTAAAATGAAAATATCACTTATCCAACTTAATCTCGCTTGGTGTGATACTGCAGAGAACCTCCAGCGTGCCGAGCAATTTATACGCAATCACCCAGGAGCCGATGTTTATGTGCTGCCTGAGATGTTCACCACTGGCTTTTGCATGGAGCCCCATCGCATTGCGGAACCTACCGAAGGCCCTACACTCGCTTGGATGCGCCGTGTAGCGGCTGAGTTTGATGCTGCCATCGTGGGTAGTGTAGCGGCCGTGGCTGATGATGGAAAATATCGCAACCGCATGTATTTTGTAGAGCCTGATGGTACAATCAATCATTACGACAAACGCCATCTCTTCAGCTATTCAGGAGAAGACAAGCATTATGAATCAGGCGAAGATCGCGTTATTGTTACTTTCCGTGGCGTACGTTTCTTCTTGCAGGTATGTTATGATTTGCGTTTCCCGGTTTTCGGACGCAACATAGACGATTATGATGTAGCACTCTATGTGGCCAACTGGCCCGACAAGCGTCGTATGGCCTGGGATATCCTCTTGCGTGCTCGTGCCATCGAGAACCAGGCTGTGGTCATTGGTGTGAACCGTGTGGGTACTGACCCTCTCTGCAACTACGATGGCGGAACTGTTGCAATAGACTTCTTTGGCAACGTAGCAGCTGCATGTGCTGATAATTCCGAACAAGTTGTTACCTATGAGGTGAAGATGGAGGAGTTGCGCCACTATCGTGACAAATTTCCCTCGTTGGCCGATTCGGATGACTTCCGTCTGTTAGGAAAGAACGAATAAGTTCAAGTTAGAAGAAAGAGAGGCGCACCATCAAGTGCGCCTCTCTTCATTTATAGAATGGTTTCGTAAACCTTATTTGCTGACGAAATTCTCAACCTTCAAGTTGGTGATACGGCTCTTGAAATCACCAGCTTGTTGCAAGGGGAAGAAAAGGGTGGGGACGTAGTCGTACGACGTCTTTTCTGAAGCCCAGCGCTTAGCACGTTTGAGTTCATCCTTCAATGCTCCGTTTACATAAAGGCGAGTAGCGACGTTGGTACATTCAATGCGGATATCGGCACTCTTACCCTGTTCAACATAGTAATTAAAGGTATTGAGATAACCATCGCGAACGAAGGCCATACGTCCATCAATCGGGCTGCTCAAGTAAAACTCTGTATCCTTATTGGAGAACAACATTGTACCGCGTGCTTCCTTGACGCCATCAATGTGGAACGATACGCTGTAATCGTAGCCCGCTTCAGCATGAGGATAGCGCTTGCCGGGCTTTACCTCGTCAATGGCATACACCACACTGCCGGGTTCGCCATCAAAACGGCCAAGTTCATTCACGCCGGGAGCCTCACTCAGCAGATTACGCTTGTGGTTAAACTCCTCGAAGGGAACAGCGCGATAGGTGGGACTCCATGTAGCAGTAGAAATTGCTTGCAATCCGGGGAAGCAACGATGGTGGATATCGTCAACAGAAATACCGTTGCCTGCGACATCATTCCAAACAGCATACATACCACCAAGAATTGCAGGATCGCCCGGTTCAAATTTCTGATTACCGATGACAGCAGGACTCCAAGTATGGTAGAGATAGGAGAGGTTGAGGTAGTCGTAGTAGTACCCTGCAGCAGGAACAATGTATACCGAACCATCGGGGATGCTGATAAGCTTATATCCCTGTTTCTTCATCTCAGTGGGATTAGCATAGCCATTGTACCAGCAGTGCATGATCACATTCTCTGATTTAACGGGTGTTTCACCTTGTGCATGAGTGAGTGCACCCCACACACAAGCCTGCTTACCAAATTTCTCTACGAAACGGATGTAGTGGTCGGTAAATGCACGGAACTTCTCTACTGTTTCCTTCTCGGCATTGGAGTATTCGTCTGTACCGATGTGTACCTGTTTACCTACAAATACGGGGTCTTCACCCTCAAGATATTCGGTAAAGAGTGAGTCGAGGAAGGTAATCACATTGGGGTTGTAGAGATCGAGATGATCCATTCCATACTTTTCGGTACCCAGCTCCTTACGGAAATGGGTAAAGGCGAGCGAGTGAGCTGGAACATCGATTTCAGGGATGATATTTACACCTATCTTCGCTGCATCCTTTTGGAATTGGCGGAACTCATCCTTACCATAGAAACCATCCTTGGCTGTAAGCTCGGGGAAGAGTTCGCTTTCGATACGGAAGGCGGCATAGGTCTTGTCCCAATCGTTGCCAAAGTACTGTTTGAAACCATTGTCGTTCAAGTGCACCTGTAGGGTATTCATCTTGTAGTAGGCCATGATTTTGCTATACGCCTTCAGGTAGTCCAACGGAATATACTTACGTCCACAATCGATCATAAAACCACGCACTTCATAGTCGGGCCAGTCACGTATGGTACCCTTTGGAAGGTTTACACCCTCGTGCTGTTCCAGAATTTGCAGCAGGGTGCGTGTTGCCCAATAAACTCCTGTGGGAGTATTGGCACTGATTGCAACTGCATCGCCAATCTCAATACAGTAGCCTTCGTCGCCCAGCTCCTCATCGTCGGTGAGCGCCATGATGATGTTGCCCTTAGCGGTCTTGCTGGCAGCTTGGGTTTTCAGCTTCTTGCCAAATAGCAGGCCATAGTCCTCGGCCATGGCCTCGGCTACATCGGCCAGTTCGGTATTGACATACACTATCTTACTCTTTGCAGAGATAGTTGTCATGCCATCGGCACCTTGCCATTGTCGCAATTCTGGAATTACAAAAGGCTTGCTGTTCTCAGCTTTCAGAAATCCCGATGCCGCTACACACAGCGACAAAAGGCATGTGATAATAAGTTTGTTTCTCATAGATGTTATTAAAATAATTAATTTATACATTTATTTTGGTTTTGCGAAGATACGGAGAACTCCTGACTTGTGCAAACTTTTCTTAGTTTCCCTCCAACCAGTTATCGATAAGCATACGAGCCATGCTGAGCTTTTCGGGAACGGGAGGCAGATTGTCACGTCTGAAGAACGATGCATCACGCAGTTCACCATCGACAAGTTGAATTTCGCCACTCACATAATCGGCCTGGAAACCCACCATCAGACCCATAGGGTAGGGCCATGGCTGACTGGCAAAGTAGCGTATATTGGTAATTTCAATACCCGTTTCCTCCATCACCTCACGTTTTACGCACTCTTCGAGCGACTCGCCTGTTTCCACAAATCCTGCAACCAATCCATAGTGGTTGCGCTTAAAGTTTCTTGCCTTCACCAAAAGTGCCTCTTCGTCCCGGTGGACAAGCACGATGATGGCTGTATTTAGTTGGGGCCAAATCTCATCGTTGCACACGGTGCATCGCTTACTGATGGGCGAATGCCACACCATTTCCCCGCCACAGATGCCACAGTAACGATGATGAGTGTCAAAATAGTGTATTTCTGCCGCTTTACCCGCTTGCTGGTAAAGGTGGCAAGGTAGCAAATGATAACTTTCACGCAAGCCTACCCATTGATAACCATCAGGTAACTCCTCGTCAGTGGTGTTGCCTACATAGCATTTTGTGCCCTCATGCTCATCAAATAGGTGGAGCATTGAACACTGGATGAAATCTGGACATTCCTCACCACTATAAATATAATAGGAATCGGCAGACTGCCCCACAAGCAGGCCTTCGTTGTTGAATATATAGAAAAGATGTTGTGACATGATAAACAATTATTTTACGATGCAAACTTACATAAAATTCAGAAAAAATGTGTATGTTTGCAGAAATTTATCAAAAACATAAGATTCCTATACGATGAATACATTACTCTTTCTTGGTTTGGGCATGCAGGAGATTCTCTTGATAGCCTTGATAGTGTTGCTTCTTTTTGGCGGAAAGAAAATCCCCGAACTAATGCGTGGCCTTGGCAAGGGAGTCAAGAGTTTCAAGGAGGGGCTCAATGATGTGGAAGCCTCGACCAAAGAATCTAAAGAAGAAGAAAAAAACTGACGATGACATCGCAGTCAGGACTCAACTTTTGGGATCATCTCGACGAGTTACGTCACATCCTTCTACGTATTGTAAGTGCGGTGTGCGTATGTACGCTTATTGCCTTTTGCTTCAAGGAACCCCTCTTCCGCATCGTGCTTGCCCCCAAGAGTCCCGATTTTCTTCTCTATCGCCTATTGGGTGGAGGCTACTTCACCGTTGACCTGATCAACACACGCCTGACCTCCCAATTTCTGATACACATGAAGGTGGCCTGTTATGCCGGAGTGGTATTAGCTTCGCCTTACATCATCTACCAACTCTTCACCTTCGTGGCTCCCGCATTGTATGCCAACGAACGGCGCCATATTATCTCCTCGGCGCTTTGGGGATACCTCTTGTTCATCGTAGGAGCGCTACTCAGCTATTTCATTATTTTTCCCTTTACATTCCGTTTCCTGTCCACCTATCAGGTGAGCACTTCGGTAACCAACGCTATCACCATCTCATCCTATATTGATACATTGCTTACCCTCACCATAATGATGGGAATCATCTTTGAGATGCCGTTACTATGCTGGCTTCTATCCAAATTACGTGTGCTCAGTTCCGATTTCATGAAGAGCTATCGCAGGCATGCTATCGTAGCCATTCTTTTGTTGGCGGCCATGATTACCCCCACCACCGATGTGTTTACCCTCTTGGTGGTCACCTTTCCCATGTATATGCTTTATGAAGCAAGCATACTTATCGTAAAGCATAGCGAACGTAAACGGACACTAGGTATTGAAAACAAATAGAATCATAGGTCATTGAACGTATAAGATATAAAAACGTATGACACACCAAGAACGTATAGCGCAATTACGTAACGAATTGCATCACCATAACCATAGTTACTATGTAAAGAATATGCCAGAAATCTCGGATTTCGAGTTTGACCGCCTCATGCGTGAGCTCCAAGATCTCGAGGCTCAGCATCCAGAGTGCTATGATCCCACGTCGCCCACGCAGCGTGTGGGCAGCGATATCACCAATGAGTTTGCACAGGTAGCACACAAGTATCCCATGTTATCGTTGGGAAATACCTACTCATTCGAAGAGGTACGCGACTTTTACGAACGTGTCCAGCGTGCCTTGGGCAGTGAACCCTTCGAGTTGTGCTGCGAGATTAAATACGACGGATTATCCATATCGCTCACCTATGAAGAGGGGCGCCTAGTGCGTGCTGTGACCCGCGGCGATGGTGTGCAGGGCGATGATGTCACCGCCAATGTGCGTACTATACAAAGCATTCCCCTCGTGCTGCAGGGCACCGGTTATCCGCGGGAGTTTGAGATTCGTGGCGAGATACTCATGCCATGGGAACAGTTCGACCGTCTTAATCGCGAGCGCGAAACCCAGGAAGAACCTCTCTTCGCCAATCCGCGCAACGCCGCATCGGGTACCCTCAAGCTACAAAATTCCACCGTGGTAGCTTCACGCAAACTCGACGCCTACCTATACTATATGTTAGGGGAGTCATTGCCCAGCAACGGGCACTACGAGTGTTTGCAGCAAGCCTCCGAGTGGGGCTTCAAAATATCGCCTTCGATGCACAAGTGTACCACGCTCGACGAGGTGTTTGAATATATCAACTATTGGGATACCGAGCGCAAGAACCTGCCTGTGGCCACCGATGGTATCGTAATCAAGGTAAACTCCCTGACACAGCAGCGATATCTTGGCTACACCGCCAAGATTCCCCGATGGGCCATTGCCTATAAGTTCCAGGCCGAGAAGGCACTCACACGTCTCAATGAGGTGACCTATCAAGTAGGACGTACTGGCACGGTGACTCCTGTAGCCAACTTTGAACCTATACAACTCTCGGGCACTATGGTCAAGCGCGCCACGCTACACAATGCCGACTTCATGGACAATCTCGACCTTCACATCGGCGACATGGTATTCGTGGAGAAGGGCGGTGAGATCATTCCCAAGATAACCGCCGTAGACCTCGATGCCCGCACTTTCATGATGGGTGAGAAAGTACGTTTCATCACTCGCTGTCCCGAGTGCGGTACAGCACTTATGCGTGCAGAGGGCGAAGCCGCCATCTTCTGCCCCAATGATGCCACTTGCCCGCCACAGATTAAGGGCCGCATTGAACACTTCATCTCACGCAAGGCCATGAATATCGACGGTCTCGGAGCAGAGACCGTTGACCTTCTTTATTCTGTAGGCTTGATTCGTGACGCTGCAGATTTATACCAGCTACGTATTCCTCATATCAGTCGCCTTGAGCGCATGGGCTATAAGTCGGCCGAGAATATCGTGCGTAGCATCGAACGTTCACGTGAAGTGCCTTTCGAACGCGTACTCTTCGCCATCGGCATCCGCTTCGTAGGTGAGACCGTAGCCAAGAAACTCGCCCGCGCTTTTGGTTCTATGGAACACTTGGCTAGAGCCACCTTCGACGAACTTATTGCCGTCGACGAGATAGGCGAGAAGATAGCCCAAAGCATACTCCGCTTCTTCGCTAATGAGCAGTGCCGCACCCTCGTGACACGCCTCACAGAGGCTGGTCTTCAGATGCAGCTGGTGGTAGACGAAAGCATCGAGCGAACCGATAAGCTTGCCGGCAAGAGCATCGTCATCAGCGGAGTCTTTGCTCTGCACTCGCGCAACGAATACAAAGCTATGATTGAGCAGCATGGTGGCACCAACGTATCGTCCATCTCAAGCAAGACTAGTTTCATACTCGCCGGACGCGATATGGGACCCGCCAAACTCGAAAAGGCACAGAAACTTGGGGTAGCTATCGTGAACGAAGAGGAGTTTCTGGCAATGGTGGAAAAAGGTTTTCACAATTAAATCAAAATGTATGAATAGAATATTTTATCCTATTGTGGCTTGTTTGATGGGAATCTCCTGCCAAGGACAAAAGGCTGAAAAAAAGGAGCAGGCAACTGAAGCTTTTCAAAGCGTATCGGTAGATGAGTTTGCCCGAATTATAGCAGACACCAATGTGGTGGTGCTGGATGTACGTACGATGGAAGAACATTTGGCCGGACATATTACTGGAACCACACTGCATATAGATGTGTTAAAGGAAGACTTTGATAGTATAGCTGTAGCAAACATCGAAGAGCAGAGTACAGTGGCACTTTATTGTCGTAGTGGTAATCGTAGTAAACGTGCGGCTTCCATTTTGGCTGACAAGGGATATCACGTGGTAGAATTGGGAAATGGATATAACGGCTGGGTACAAGTAGGGAAAGCGGTGGAATAACGAGGCTGTAAAGCTCCTGATAAATAACGATGAACCTCAGTGCTCATATCTTTTTTATCGATAAGAACACTGAGGTTGGTTTGTGATTAGAAAACATCTCATTCGGCCAAGAAAATACTATTGGGAGATGCCTTCAAAAACTGAAGACTCACTATAGGGAACAAGATAACCATCAAAAGTCATTGATCGGCCCGAGAAATTTGGATTTACCGTTGCGCTGGCTTGATTCGTACCACCGGTAAGCGTGAGTTCTACTGTGGCTGAAATGGCAGAGCCTTGTATGCTAAAACTATAGTATACGTTACCATCCCGATCTATCGATGTTCGTTCACCCGAAATAAAGCCCTGTACAGTTACACCTCCGAGTCCGTTTGGACTATAGACGAAATTATTAAAGGCTGTCTGCACAACTCCTTGACCAGCATTACAACTGATATAATTCGTTCCAGACGATACGAAACGGGTGACGCCATTGAAGAAGTTCACATTGTTAGCTTCAAGTACCCAACTACCAGCTTTAAGAGCTGATAAGGCTGATTGGTATGCTATAGAGTCTTGATGCATCTCAGCTTGTCGTTCTAAAGCGCGTTGACGTTCGCGATTGGCACGCCACGCTTGTTCTCGCTCGCTCCGAGTACCTTGTGCAAAAGATGAAGTGGAGAGGAGTAGGGTCGCAAGAATGGTGAGAAATAATGATTTTTTCATAAGAAAATGAAGTTTAAGGTTTCGGACTAATAAAACAAGATACCACAGAAAATGTTTGCCGTTAATTTTGTGCACTTACATAAATGTTGTAATTTTGTTGGTTGAAAGATTTGGAAACAGTAAGGAAACGATGCTTGTAGTTGACGATATATCTATCCGCTTTGGCGATGAGCGTGTGCTCGATCATTTCTCCTGTCATGTGAAAAAGGGAGATTTTGCCTGCATAACTGGAAAATCAGGTTGTGGCAAGACGTCGCTTCTAAAAGCTTTCATCGGACTTACCCCACTTGTAAATGGTTCCATTAGGGTAGGAGAGTATTCGCTTAACGAACAGACATGTAATATTGTACGGACAAAAACGATGTATCTTCCTCAAGAACTGTCATTTCCGAACGATACAGTAGAAGAACTTGTAGGACAAACAATAAAGATAGGACGTTTGAAAAATGTACATACATATACATACATGCTGCATAACAATCTGCATAAGTTAGGATTGGAATCTGAGTTGCTATGCAAACGTATAGCCGAAATCTCAGGTGGACAAAGACAGCGTTTAATGTTGGCGGTTTTGGCTTTGCTCAACAAAGATATATGGCTGCTTGATGAGCCAACAGCAGCTTTGGACGAGACATCGCGCAACTATGTAATCGACTTCTTGCGCGAACAGCAGCAGCGAGGCAAGACAATCGTTGCCGTATCACATGACATGTACTTTGTGTCACACTGCAACAATGTTATTAATCTCGAATGATATGGCAACAATCGATATTTCATACCTTAGTCTGGGCATAGGATTGTTGTTGCTACTCATTCCTATATATTATATATGGTACTATGAGACAAAACTGCTCAAGAGTATATGTGTAGGAGCAGTGCGCATGGTGATCCAGATGATTTTCATTGGCGTTTATCTGCGTTATCTTTTCGAATGGAACAACCCTGTGGTCAATTGTCTTTGGGTATTTATAATGGTATTTATAGCCGCTGAAACGGCGCTTACACGCACGAAGGTAAGACGACAGATACTGATGATGCCGCTTATCGTGGGTTTTGTGGTTGCAAGCGTACTCATCGGACTATATTTCCTAGGCATTGTATTGCAACTGAACAACGTGTTCAGTGCGCAGTATTTCATTCCCATTATGGGTATATTGCTCGGAAACATGTTATCAGTGAATGTGATAGCTGTAGGTACATTCTATTCCACACTGCAACGTGAACAAAACCTATACTACTATCTCCTAGGTAATGGCGCCACAAGAGGAGAAGCATTGCAGCCTTTTGTGCGACAGGCTATAGTAAAAGCATTCAGCCCCGCTATTGCCAATATGGCTGTGATGGGATTGGTATCGCTGCCCGGGACAATGATCGGACAAATTCTTGGAGGCAGTTCTCCTGACGTTGCCATCAAGTACCAAATCATGATTGTTGTAATCACCATGTCGGCCTCAATGTTGTCACTTATCATCGCTATCTGCTTGTCTACACGTCAAGCCTTTGATGGGTATGGACGCATGAGAAAGATTTTCAAAAGTTAGAGTAGGGGGGGACACATTTGGACTTGAGCATAAGAAAAAACAGACCTCAATCATGCCCTACTCGAAATAAATTGTAATCAGATTCTTATAATTCATTTTTTTTTCGTACCTTTGCGCTGATTTATTGAAATAATGAAGGCAAAACTACTATTGGACGCCCTTGAACAGTATGCGCCTCTGCCTTTGCAAGATGGTTTTGATAATGCCGGCTTGCAAATAGGATTGACAGAGGAGCAGGAAGTTACAGGGGCATTATTGTGTCTGGACGTAACTGAGGCCGTTATCGACGAAGCCATACGCGAGGGGTGCAACTTAGTTGTAGCACATCATCCGTTGTTGTTTCATGGACTGAAGTCGATTACGGGAAAAAGTTATGTAGAACGTTGTGTGATGAAGGCCATACAAAACGACATCGCAATATATGCAGCACATACTAATCTAGACAATGCACAGGGTGGGGTAAACCATCGCATAGCCAGTAGGGTCGGGTTGGTAAATGTAGAGTTCCTGGAGAAAAAGGACGGCGCCGAAAATGCCGGTTCTGGAGTGATCGGAGAACTTCAGGCAGAAGAGGATGAGAAGGAATTTCTCGTACGTTTAAAATCGCTCTTCGGCATTGAATGTATTCGTCATAACACACTATGTAATCGCAAGATACGACGTGTAGCGCTATGTGGTGGTGCTGGAGGTTTTCTGTTGTCGAAGGCTATAGCTAAAGGTGCAGATGTATTCCTAACTGGAGAAATGCGCTACCACGACTATTTTGGACACGAGAAAGACCTACTCATTGCAGAGATGGGACATTACGAAAGCGAACAATATACGACCGACATTTTTGCAGAGATATTAAGTAATCAATTCCCTGAATTGAAAATCGTGAAGACATCATTGAATACAAACCCAATAAACTATTTATAATTATGGCAAAAGAAACAAAGAAAGATCCGCAGGACTACACCGTAGAAGAAAAGCTGAAATCATTGTATCAGCTGCAGCTCATCTTCTCAGAAATCGACCGCATCAAGACTTTGCGCGGTGAATTGCCCCTCGAAGTACAGGATTTGGAGGATGAGGTAGCTGGTTTGCGCACTCGTATCGCCAATTTCACTGCTGACATTGAGAATATCAAGTCAGAAGAGGGTAAGCGTAAGGCAAAAATTGAGGAGGCGAAAGCTATGATTGCAAAGTACACTGAAGATCAGAACAATGTACGTAACAATCGCGAGTACGACCTGTTGGCAAAAGAGATAGAGTTCCAATCATTGGAGGTAGAGTTCTGTGAAAAGAAACTCCGTCAATATGCTGCAGAACAAAAGACAAAGCAGGAAGATATCGCTCGTACAGAGGACTTGCTGGAAGACCGCATTAAAGCTCTAGAGGAAAAGCGTTCAGAACTCGAGGAAATCATCTCTGAAACGAGAGAAGAGGAGGAGAAGTTGCGCGATCGTGCAAAGGCACTCGAACTCTCAATTGAACCCCGCTTGTTGCAATCATTCAAGCGAATCCGTAAAAATACGCGCAACGGACTTGGTGTAGTATACGTACAACGTGATGCTTGTGGAGGTTGCTTCAACAAGATTCCGCCCCAGCGCCAACTCGATATCAAGATGCGTAAGAAAATCATCGTATGTGAGTACTGCGGCCGCATCATGATTGACCCCGAATTAGCAGGTGTAAAGGAAACTACAGTACAGGCACCCGAGAAGAAGACACGCAAGCGTGCAATCCGCAAGACTGAGAAGAAAGAGGAATCAGCAGAGTAATAAAACCACTCTTGATTATATTAAAAGGATGTACAAATTTGTGCATCCTTTTCTATTATATATGGTAACGGATTCAGTTTCTTAAACTCTTAATCTCAACAACTTGGAGAACTCCATCTGCTACACGGAAGCGAATATCGTAATCCTCGTAGGGCATACCATACACTTTATCGGGAAGGTCTTGATATTGAGGACGAGGGTCAAGTGCTAGTACTCGGATGAGCGCTTTTAGGCTTTCGGGAGTAAAATGAGCTTTTAGCACTTCAGGGAATTCAACCTCAAGTTCCTGCCAACGACGTTCGTCTACAAATCCACTCCGTGCATCAGGATGACAATCTGCATAAGTCACATATGGTTTGATGTCGTAGATAGGAGTACCATCCATCAAATCCGCTCCAAGAAGGTGAATTACTGGGCCTTCGGTTGAATTCAGTTCGATATGGTCAATCAATACAGAAGATAAACCTATCGGATTAGGACGATAGGGTGAACGTGTAGCAAAAACACCCATTTGTACGTTTCCACCAAGTAGGGGAGGACGCACAGTAGGTTGCCATGAGGTCGCACCACGTTCTTCCATAGTACGATTTGCCGAGAACTCCCATATAATCCACAGATAATCAAAACCCTCCAATCCACGTAGGGCATCCACATTTCGAAACTCCGGTTCAAAGACGATACGTCCACGCAACTCCTTGACAATACCACTTTGGCGTGGAATTCCAAACTTTGTAGGGAATGCACTATGAAAATGAGCGATAGGTCGCATCTTTATTTAGATATAAGGATTATACATTTTCTCGTCACCGATAGTAGTACTATCTCCATGACCTGAAAAAACGATTGTTTCAGCAGGCAAAGACATTAAGCGTGTCTGAATAGATCGAATGAGTTGAGCATAATCTCCATCAGCAAAGTCTGTACGGCCAATCGAACTTTGGAATAAAGTATCGCCAGCAAACAAGTATCCATTATCTTTTGCATAAAAACACATACCTCCGGCCGAATGACCAGGAGTTGAGATACACTCAAGCGTATGTGTTCCAAGCATTAAGATGTCACCATCTCGTAATGGATATGTCACAGGACGTGTCTCGCCATTTGATCGTATACCAAAGCGAGCAATTGAACTCTGGAAGTTTTCAATCCATGGTGTATCTAGCAAACTTGCACTGAGTTTTACATTAAAAGTGTCTTCTATATAAGCCACACCGAATATGTGGTCAAAATGCAAATGAGTACACAGCAAGTATTTTATCTTGAGTTGATTTGCTTCTATATATTTTACGAATGTCTGCTTCTCATTCTCCCAATAAAAGCCCGGATCAATGACGGCAGCTTCACGTGAATCCTTATCATACACTACGTAACAGTTCTCGTGCAGCATATTGCATACAAATGTGCGAATTTCAAGCATGGGGAATACTTTTTATATAATAATTAGGGGAATCCCCCGTTTAATTAAACATAATACCGATTATAATACAAACAAGGGAATTTTCTTTCTATATAGATTTATCTTGCTATTTCCATTCTAGTTTTCAAACCTTTGATCTTCTCGTTAACTACCATATTAAGCAATTGCTTCACTTTTGAACGACGAACTGCAACATAAGCATAATAGTCATGTACATCAATATTACCAACATCTTCGCGAATTAGCTGTCCTTTTTTATACAAGAATCCAGCTATATCTACCTTGTTGATTTTATCCTTCTTACCACGTCCGATATAAATGGTTGTCCATACAGGTTGCTCGGGACGCCCCACACGTTCCGGTAAAACATAGTCATTTGTTTCCGTAGTCAAGTATTCGGGCACATGCTCTTCGCTATGCAGTATAATAAACGAACTACCTTCGGCATTCCATCGGGCAGTACGACCAGTACGATGAATGTATGCATCTTCACTTCCAGGCAAATGGTAATGAATAATATACTGAACTTCAGGAATATCAAGTCCACGTGCTGCAAGATCAGTACTTATGAGAACATTACTACTTCCATTACGAAACTTATACAAGGCACGTTCACGGACCTCTTGTTCCATACCTCCATGATATGCTTCATGTGCTAATTTTTGTTCACGAAGATACCCGCTAACTCTGTCTACCGACTCTCTGTGATTACAAAATACGATGGCTTGTCCACCATTAAACGTACAAAGCAACTTGTATAAAATCTGCAACTTATCCTTACTTTCTGAATGTACAATATAAGTATGTACCCTACTCTCGCTACTTGTATCCAAATAGTTTATTTTAATCGGTTTCCGCACTCCGGTAAACTGAGGGATCTCTTCCATATCTGTAGCCGACGTTAGGTAACGACGACGCACACTCGGAAGTTGTTCAATTACCTGCTGCATTTCACCTTGAAATCCGAATTCTAAACACTTGTCAAACTCGTCAATAACAAGCAGCTGAATGCTGTGAGCATCAATATTACCTTTCGATAGATGATCGTTAAGTCGTCCAGGTGTACCGATAATTATTGAAGGGTTTATTCCCTTCATTGTACGGTGTTCATCCATTGCAGCGCGCCCTCCGTATACACTCATTGCCTTCCAAGGTAATGCCATAGCCTTGATTACCGAGTCTATTTGAAGTGCCAATTCACGTGAAGGAACTATCACCATAGCCTGTACCCCATTGACACCCACCTGAAGGCTCTCAATCATAGGCAACAAGTATGCCAATGTTTTTCCGGTGCCTGTGGGCGAGAGCAATACAACATCCTTATTGTTTCGACACGCGCAAAGTGCCTCTTCCTGCATTGGAGTGAGCGTTTCAATCGTTAGACGCTTCAGTGCACCTTGTTGGAATTCGTTCAGTTGGAGATGATTCATCGTATATTCAATGTCTTACGGATTATATCGAATAATATAATTTATATGGGTACAAATATACAAATTATTCTATAAAAATCGGGAATTATACCAAAAATAGTTGTACCTTTGACTACTCAATACCGAAACTATACATTTAATATAATTATTATGAAAAAAAACACGATTAAAAGCAGTCTGAGCGTATTGTTTTGCATGCTTGCCATGTCGGTAACAGCACAGGTAGCTACGCCTACGCACAAAATCGAGCAGACCTTCACCATTCCTGCTCCTAATCACAAGATCAGTCCTTACACCGGGCTTGACCGCCAAGGCTGGATTGATGCAGCCGAATACTTGCTTGACGGAGCATTTACATACATCCGCGACATTGATGATCCGATGTACTTTCCCAAGCAGTTTGACAAGACCTACCCCAATAATCCCGGTCAGATCCCCACTGCCAAGCTTGAAGGTTTCTGCCGTACACTCTTCCTCGCAGCACCGCTATTGAGAGAGAACCCCGACCTTACGCTGAATGGCATCAAGGTAGCGGATTATTATCGTCATCAGTTGCTCAACCTCATTAATCCCGAGAGCGCCAGCTACATCAAGCATCGCGCCCACAATGGTGGCCCGAGCCAGATTCTGGTAGAGTTCGGCGCCTTGGCAATTTCGCTCTCTACAGCTAAGAATGTGCTTTGGGATCCTCTCACACAAACACAGAAGGACGAGCTGGCTGCCACTATGCTGAGTTATGGAAATGGTCCTACTATCGGTAGTAACTGGATGTTCTTCAACGTGTTTGTAATCAGCTTCTTCAAAGAGCAAGGTTACGAAGTCAATGACTGGCGCATGGAGGATTGCCTGAAGAAACTGCTTGCATTGTATCGTGGCGAGGGTTGGTACAACGATGCTCCTGCCTATGACTACTATAGCATGTGGGCTTTCCAGATGTATGGTCCTATTTGGGCGCAGATGTACGGACATTTCTATCCCGAATATGCAGCACAGTTCATGAAGAACCAAGCTGACCTTATTGACAACTACCCCTATATGTTCAATGCTGAGGGTCACATGAACATGTGGGGCCGAAGCATCCCCTATCGTTTCGGTGCTGTCGTGCCTCTCGCTCTTCTTGGTTATCAGCAAGATGCCGATATCAACTACGGATGGATGCGTCGCATTGCCTCGTCAACCCTCTTGCAGTTCTTACAAAACCCCAATTTACTTGAGGACAACGTCCCCACCCTCGGTTTCTATGGTCCTTTCGAACCCGCTGTACAAATTTACAGCTGCCGTGGCAGCGTATATTGGTGTGCCAAGGCCTTCCTCGCCCTGCTGCTCCCCGAAGACAATCCTTTCTGGACAGCCAAGGAGAACAACGGTCCGTGGGATAAGGAATTCAAGAAGAACCATGTATACAACAAGTTCCAGCCTGCCACCAACCTCCTCATCACCGACTATCCCAATGTAGGTGGTTCAGAGATGCGTTCATGGTGTCACGAGAAGGTTGCCAACGACTGGCAGAAGTTCCGCAGTTCAGAGAACTATAACAAATTGGCCTACCACACCGAATTCCCCTGGATGGCCGATGGCAAGTATGGCGAGGTATCAATGAACTATGCCACCAAGAACGACAGAGGACAATGGGAAGTGCTCCGCCTCTACGATTTCAAGAGCTTCGACGACAACATCTATCGCCGCGATGCCGTTTTGGAAACCAATGAAAATATCAAATACAATTTGGCCGACATACCATTGGCAAATGGTGTACTCCGTATCGACCGAGTATCAGTGCCTCACCCCACAACAATCCGTTTGGGTCACTATACTCTTCCCAAAGTCGAAGGTCAAGCGTTCAGCATTGAGAAGTCTAAAAAGGTATCTGATGCAGTCATCATCGGTAATGGAGAATACAAGCTGGCAACAGTGCCTCTCTATGGTTGGGACACCACCACCGTACACTACCCTGTTGGTTTGCACCCTGTAAGCAACCAGTGTAGTCTTATCATGAGTGAAAAAGCAGTCGAAAGCACACACATCATGGTGACCCTGCACTTGTGGAAGAAGGGCGACAAGAAGTTTAGCAACAAGGAACTCAGCCCTGTAAAATCTGTTAAGGTGGCCGACGATCTCCAAAGCGTTGAGGTTGTCATGGCTGATAATACTGTAAAGACTGTTAAGTTCTAGTCCAAAACCATTTAACAGCACGAACAGACATTTCTGATAAAGTCAGTTACGCCGAGCGAAAACAATCAATTAATTTGTGTTTTCGCTCGGCTTTCTATAACTTTGTACTCTATTTAAAGAAGTATAACACCAGAAAACAAATCATAAATTATAATCCATAAACTACATGATTCTTTTCTTCAAATCACAGGCCGGAAGCGTTATTGCTGCTGAAACCATGCAGCAGGCCGGCGAGGAAACTATCAAGAAACTTAGTTGGCTGTTTGGCAATGCCGAGCTCGTAGAGGGCGAAGCGATGGAGGGATTCTTCATCGGTCCGCGCCGCGAGATGATTACTCCCTGGAGTACCAATGCCGTAGAGATCACCCAGAACATGGGCATCGAGGGCATCGCACGTATCGAGGAGTACTACCCCGTAGCAAGCGAGGAGGTCGAGTACGACCCCATGCTGCAGCGTATGTACAAGGGCTTGGACCAGAAACTGTTCTTCGTGAACATCGAGCCCCAGCCTATCGTATACATCGACAACCTTTCCGAGTATAACGAGAAGGAGGGATTGGCACTCTCTGCCGAGGAGATGGCCTACCTCGAAAAGGTGGAGAAAGACCTTGGCCGTCGCTTGACCGACTCTGAGGTGTTCGGTTTCGCACAGATCAACTCTGAGCACTGCCGCCACAAGATCTTCGGTGGCACCTTCATCATCGATGGCGAGGAGCGTCCCTCATCACTGTTCCAGATGATCAAGAAGACCACCAACGAGAACCGCAACAAGATTCTCTCTGCCTACAAGGACAACGTAGCCTTCTCTGAGGGTCCCGTAGCCGAGCAGTTTGCTCCTGCCAACCATGCCACTTCTGACTATTTTGTCATCAAGGATATCAAGACCGTGCTCTCGCTCAAGGC
>JAZRDT010000106.1:0-4107 GCA_045660385.1 Bacteroidaceae bacterium
CCCTTACCCGCGACAAGACCCTCACCCGCAAGGAGGAGGTGGACTACCTCAACGCTGGTGGTTTCAATGCAGACTTTGCCAAACTGAAATACTCGTACAACGTAGGTATCTGGGGTACCAGCATCTGCGGTGGCGAGTTGCTCGACTCTAATCAGGGATTGCCCGAGTCGGCCTACCTCAAACACCCCACCAAGGAGGGTCCCGAACTCCTGAAGCTCGGCTTCACCAAAGGTGAACTCAGTTCTGTAAATGGCGTGGAGTATACCGACAAGATCAAGGCCATTCAGGCAGTTGAGGAGATTGGCGCTGCCTACGGTATCGGTCGCGACTGCCATGTGGGTGATACCATTATCGGCATTAAGGGCCGCGTAGGCTTCGAGGCTGCTGCACCCATGCTCATCATTGCCGCTCACCGCTACCTCGAGAAGTATACCCTCTCAAAGTGGCAGCAGTACTGGAAAGACCAGGTGGCCAACTGGTACGGCATGTTCCTCCACGAAAGTCAGTACCTCGAGCCCGTAATGCCCGATATCGAGGCCATGCTCGCCAGCTCACAGCGCAACGTGAATGGTGTGGTAACACTCGAGCTCCGTCCCCTCGGTTTCCAAACCGTAGGTGTAGACTCTAAGGACGACCTCGTGAAGAACAAGTTCGGCGAATATGGCGAGACACAGAAGGGATGGACCGCCGAAGAGGCCAAGGGCTTCATCAAGGTGAACTCTACTGCCCTGCGTGCTTACTATGCTTGTCACCCTGACGAGGAGAGATAAATTAAAAAGAACATTACAACAGCGACTGTCAACTGTTAATCCTGCTACGCAGGCTTTTACACCTTACGCGTCGGTTGACCGTTGACCGTTGACCGTTGACCAAAACAATAGAAAAATGTCAGACCAAAAGAAGATGGAGCGTCCCCGTATCGGACGTAAGTTAGCAGGTGTGTGCGCAGCTATTGCCAACTATGCCAATATTGATGTTACCGTAGTGCGTGTAGCATACTTTCTACTCACTCTGTTCACTGCATTCAGCGGTGTCATCGTATATATCATCCTTATGCTCTTGATTCCCGAAGAGAAACACAATTTCAATATCGACAGATGATTAAAATAGGAATACTTGGTGCTGCCGGATATACCGGTGGCGAACTCATCCGCCTCTTGGTGAACCATCCTGAGGCGGAAATCATCTTTGCCAACAGCGAGAGCAATGCAGGCAACCTCGTGGCCGACGTGCACGAGGGCCTCTTGGGCGATACAGACCTGCGCTTCACCGATGCCATGCCTTTCGATGAGGTGGATGTGGTATTCTTCTGCTTCGGCCATGGCAAGAGCGAGCAGTTCTTGCAAGAGCACACCATCCCCGAGCATGTGAAGATCATCGACCTGGCGCAGGACTTCCGCATCGCGGCTCCCACACACGACTATGTGTACGGCTTGCCCGAGATACACCGTGAGCAGATCCGCAAGTGCCAGCATCTGGCTAATCCCGGTTGCTTTGCCACCTGCATACAGCTCGGATTGTTGCCCTTGGCAAAAGCCGGACTGCTCACCCATGATGTCGCTGTAAACGCCATCACCGGCTCTACCGGTGCAGGTCAGAAGCCCGTGTCGACCACACACTTCAGCTGGCGTAGCGATAACATGAGCATCTACAAGGTGTTTACCCATCAGCACCTGCACGAGATACGTCAGTCGCTCACCGAACTGCAAGGTTCGCTCGAGGCCTCCATCGACTTCATTCCCTATCGTGGCGACTTCGCCCGCGGTATCTTCTGCACCGAGGTGGTGAAGTTCGACGGTGAAGAGGGTACACCCACCAATCCCACGGCAGAGCAGCTGGCCGAGATGTACCGTGCGTTCTATGCCGATGCAGCCTTCACCCACTACGTGGACAAGGCACTCGATCTGAAGCAGGTAGTCAACACCAACAAAGCACTCGTGCATGTCGATAAGTTTGGCAATAAGGCCGTCATCACCTGTATCATCGACAACCTCCTCAAAGGTGCCGTAGGTCAGGCAGTACAAAACATGAACCTCATGTTCGGCATAGACGAGCACAGCGGCCTGAGACTGAAGGCGAACGCGTTCTAAAGGGGACCCTCTCCAACCCCTCCCTCTATGGAGGGGCTTTACGGGCCTCGCTGAAATATACATTAAACTTTTTCTATAACATAAAAATAAAACATCCTCCGCGAAGACTGAAGTCCTCCCCCTAGAGGGGGAGTTAGAGGGGGTCTCCCAATCATGAATCTCTTCGACGTATATCCCCTATATCCCGTAGAGCCCATACAAGGCAAGGGCAACTACGTATACGATGCCGATGGCACCGAATATCTTGATCTCTATGGAGGTCATGCCGTTATCTCCATTGGACATGCTCACCCGCACTATGTGCAGATGATCAGTGAGCAGGTGGCAAAGCTTGGTTTCTATTCCAACTCTGTTGAGAATAGTCTTCAGCAGCAGTTGGCCGACCGCCTCGGCCGCCTCTCCGGCTACGATGACTATAGCCTCTTCCTCTGCAACTCGGGTGCCGAGGCCAATGAGAATGCCATCAAGCTCGCCTCGTTCCACAACGGCAAAGCCAAGGTGTTGGCATTCAGTAAGGCCTTCCATGGTCGTACCTCGGGTGCTGTGGCTGCTACAGACAATCCCAAGATCAATGCCCCCTTCAATCGTACCCCCAACGTGGAGTTCGTACCTCTCGGCGACATCAATGCCGTAGAGGAGAAGTTGCAGACGGGCGAATTCTGCGCCGTCATCATCGAAGGCATACAGGGCGTAGCAGGCATCCACTGCCCTTCGGCAGAGTTCCTCTGCCAATTACGCGAGATGACCACCCAATATGGCGTGTCGCTCATCCTCGATGAAATACAGTCAGGCTATGGACGCACTGGCCAGTTCTTTGCCCACCAGATAGCCGATATCCGCCCCGACCTTATCACCATGGCCAAGGGTATGGGTAACGGTTTCCCCATCGGTGGTGTACTCATCGCCCCTCACTTCAAGCCCTGGCCCGGCATGCTGGGCACCACCTTTGGTGGCAACCACCTCGCATGTGCTGCAGCCATCGCCGTGCTCGACGTCTTCGAGCAGGAGAACCTCGTAGCCAATGCAGCTGAAGTAGGTGCATATCTCATCGACGAATTGAAGAAGATACCTCAAATCAAAGAGGTGCGTGGTCGCGGCCTCATGATAGGCATCGAGATTGAGGGTTCGGCCTCGGAATTCCGTAAACGTCTGCTCTTCGAGAAGCATATCTTTACCGGTGGTGCAGGCCTATCTACCGTGCGCCTGCTACCCGCACTCGGCATCACCAAAGCACATGCCGATGCATTCCTCGCCGCCTTTAAGGAACTGATTGCTGAGTAACCATACCCCACATACAAAAGCAACGCCGTGCCCGACATCTCGAGCACGGCGTTGCTTCTTTATTCATACAGAGTATAGATTCTCGTTTTCTCTTTACATACGCTCTGCCAGCGAATCCACAATCTGACCGTCGAAGAGGTTGATGATGCGGTCGGCATACGAGGCGTCGCGCTGGCTGTGGGTCACCATCACCACGGTGGTGCCTTCGCGGTTGAGTTCGCGCAGCAGTTCCATCACCTCGATACCGTTCTTTGAGTCGAGGTTACCGGTGGGCTCGTCGGCAAGCACGAGGCCGGGCTTGCACACCACGGCACGGGCTATGGCCACGCGCTGCTGCTGACCACCGCTGAGCTGGTTGGGATGATGTGTGGCACGATGGCTGATGCCCATGCGCTCCAGTGTATCGGCCACGAGCTTGCGGCGCTTCTCACCCTTGATGCCGAGGTAGCCGAGGGGCAGGCCCACGTTCTCAGCCACGTTGAGCTCTTCGATGAGGTTGAAGCTCTGGAATACGAAGCCAATCTTACCACGGCGGTAGGCGGTGCGCTCATCTTCCTTCAGTGTGCTCACCTCGCGGCCGTCGAGGATATAGGTTCCTTCGGTGGGTGTGTCGAGCATACCGAGGATGTTGAGCAGCGTAGACTTGCCACATCCCGAGGGACCCATGATGGCTACAAACTCTCCATCGTGAATGTCAATACTTACACCATTGAGCGCGTGTGTCTCTACTACGTCG
>JAZRDT010000107.1:0-3482 GCA_045660385.1 Bacteroidaceae bacterium
TGATAACCACACGAGGTTACTGACCATAATGAGAGAACACACGAACAGCGCCACCAACAACATCGTATACCCCGACTATTATGGTGGGGTATACTATGATGACGTACAGCGTCTAGTGGTAATGATAACAGAAAGCGACAGCGCGTGCTCCCAAGTGAAGGAGCTGAAGGAGAGACTAGGCAACCGCAGAATCATCTATCGCACGTGCAAGAACTCCTACAACAGTTTGTTGGAGGTACAAGATACCATCATGGCTCAGTTTAGGCGCAAGACTCCTCTCGCCCTCAACATTGGGATGTTTGGTATATTCGACACGGACAATAAGGTAGGAATACACTTGACTGATGCCTCGGACGAGAGAAAACAGGAGTTGTTTGACCTAATCGGCAAAGAAAAGGTGATCATCATCGGCACTGGCCCAATAACTATTATTGACGACTAAGTAGTCGTTTAATTCTCACGCTGGAATTATTTAAGCCTCACGCAGAGACGCAGAGAGCGCAAAATATACATCGCTATCGCTCGTATATCCCTCCGTCGTGCAAGGCACTGCACTCCCCTAGCTCGATGAAGTCCTCGGCCATCCGGATGGGTAGCTGCAAGCGCAGCAACCTTTAGGTCGACGCCCGAAGGGGCTAAAGTCAATGCAGCCTCTGTGCTCTTTGCGTCTCTGCGTGAGACAAAAGGAATACACTCCGCGTGAGAAAGCGTAAGTTCTCAGCGAGGAGTTGTTTACTCGAACGTCACCAACTTATACTCATTCACACGTGCCGCCTTGGTCGCAGGCATCTGCTCGGGCAAGCGTACCTTCGGGCCTGGGATATAGGGGCTATGCTCCAGCACATAGCGTATGCGAGCAGCCTGCTGGGGAGTGAAGCGGTTGGCCTCGGTGTAGGCATAGTCCATGATATTCGTTGAGCGGAACTCCTCGCCCGTCTCGCAATCCTCGCGCATCAAGAGCAGCTGCTTCTCATTGTCGTCGATGCTACCGCCCGACTGCATGCAACCCTGCATGAACTTATCGTAAGCTGCCTTATTATAGGTGGGCGTGTCGGTGCAGAAGTCACTATCGAGACAGATGTCGCGGTCGTAGGTCTCGGGATCCTCAGAGAAGGCATGGCGCAGGCCGAGGAAATGGCCCAACTCGTGTGCCAAGGTGTTCACCACGTCGGTCATCGTGTAGTAGGCCTCGTGCGAATAGATGTACTCGTTGTTGATGCTCACACACTGCGGCCAGGGGAGCTCTTCCCACGGAGCGTCGGTTTCCAACTCGGCGAGTCCTTCCATGGCATGGGGCTTGATGGCATAGGGAAAGTGGGAGATGCCCAGTATGCCCTTATCCTCGAAGGTGTAGACGAAGATGTTGATATAACGGTTGGGATCCCACATATAGGTGCAATACTTCTTGGGGTCGCGACCATAGCCCATGAAGAAACTGCTATTGAGGGTCGCCTCATTGATTTTATGGCGGTCTACGCCCGGTTCTTCGAGCAGATTGCCTTCGGGGTCGTGTGTCGCCATCACAAACTCCATGCGAAGGTCTACACCGCACTGGGCATAGAGTTTGTTTACCTCTGCGATCAGATCTGCCAAATGGCCTTCGACGACATTCTGCTTCTTGTTGCCCTCCTTATTATATAACACGTGGAACACCACGGGCAGACGATAGTGCGTGGTGGAGTCAGGCGTGAGGCGCTGTTGGGTAATCTGCATCGTCTGTACCATCGGGCCATCGGTGCTGCTGAGGGTCAGCGTGGCAGAGCGACTCTCCTGCTCATCGTTGGCCGTGACGGACACTTGCACCTCCATGCATTCATACCCCGAAGTAAGCGAGGGATTACACCACGAAGCATCAGAAGTGAGTGTCCAATACGTATTGCTCTCTATGCCCAATGACAACACCGTATCACCAGGCGAAAGCGTGGGTACCGGATGGGCAAATGCCAATCGGGGCTCCTCATTACGATCGCACGCCACTCCTACAAAGAGGAGCAGCGTGGCAACCAGGATATAACTTTTCTTGTACACGTTCATCGGTGATGATGATTAGTTGTAGGCAAAGGGTACAGACTTGCCTACGGGGCACTCAATAACATTGTTTACATAGAAATTCTTGCCAGAGCCAGTAGATACCAGCACTACCACCTTACAGTTGGCAACATCAACAAAGTCGGCATCATCGGCATCGAACTCATAGTAATACTCGATGGTCTCGCCCTGCTCGCACGAAGACTTTCCTCCAAGGAGTTCCCCCTGAATAGGCGACAAGCAGCTGGCACCACGAAGCACAAAGTCATGCTCGATGAGTACGGTAGACATACCGTTGGAGAACTCGTACCAGTTGCTCGACTGGTATGCGGGCAGTTTATCCTCAACAAGCCAAGCATTGATACGGTATGCACCCGTCTTACCAACCTTGACAGCGGCACGCACAGCAATTACCGACTTGCTGCTATTGGTAACAACTCTGGCAGCAATACCTACATGGGCCTTTTCCTTGAGTTCCATGCCTGCTGATGCATTGATAACCTCAGCATTGATGTTAGGGTCGTTATTCTCAACAATTGCCTCAGGATTGAGGTTAAAGAATGATGAAGGAAAACCAGATACGCGTAATGCGCTTATAGCTTCCTCTGAGGCCTTGCAGCTAAACTCGTCACCACTATGTGTAGCCACCACTACCGTGTTGGCCGCATTGGAACCATTTTCACGGAACAGTTCGATACTGCGTATCATAAAGGGGCAGTAGCCGCACCATGTGCCTGTAGCCTGAGTCATCAGTACGTTATGATGGAATCCGTCGAACTTATCGGCAAGTGTATCCTCAGGCAGTTCAACATAGAGTGCAGGGTTAGCAGCCTGTATAGAAAGTTTATTGGATGTCTGACCATTATAGGTGGCAAACGCCTTATAGAACTTGGCCTCCGTAGTGGTGAAGAAATTGCCTGTAATAGGTTTGTTGTCGACATAGATGGTGGACTCGGCAGTCACGTCTACATCGCCCACCTTTACAGTAAACTCAACACCCTCCTCGCCATCGGCAATGAAAATGTCGGTTGATGCAGACAACACGGGCTTGCCCTCAACGGGTTTTTCCTCACATGAGGCCATGCCAAAGAGCATGGTCAGTGCAAAGAGTGAATAGATTAACTTTTTCATTTCGTTACATAAAAAAAGAATTGACAATGGAGAGAGGTAGCTCCCTCCATTGTCAATTGGTTTATTTCGATTACTTGTTCAGACCAGCGTTGTACTTCTCCTTGATCTGGTCGAGGACAGGAACAAAGCTCATCTTCACAGTCTTCACCTTCAAGCCATCAGCAGGGAGGTATGTACGCTTGATGCGGTTGTTCTTGGACTTAGCAACCTTGTTGAGGTCAACCTTAGCGGCACGTGTTGTTTCTGCTACATTCTCATCCTCAGCTACAGCACCACGTGTGAGTACGATGTCGGCGATAGTCTGGAAACCACCTTCGAGATAG